>JAFEBN010000239.1 GCA_018242645.1 Planctomycetota bacterium
GGGGATCGGTGGGCTGGTGGGTTCGGGTCGCTCCGAACTCCTGAACGCGATCTTCGGGCTCGACCCCAAGGCGGACGGGGGTGTTCATGTGGGCGAGCGCGAGGTGTCGGCGGGCGGGCCTCGCGAAGCGATCGAAGCCGGCATGGGCTATGTGCCCGAAGACCGGCGGCTCCAGGGACTGTTCTTTCTTCTGGGTGTGGGCGAGAACACCGTGCTGCCGTTTATGCCGCGGCTGGCGCGGCTCCTGGGCGTGCGCGACCAGGGGCAGGAAAAGAAGCTGATCTCGGATCGTTTCTCTGATTTCCGCGTGAAGGCGGCGAGCCCGGAATCGCTGCCGGGCGAACTGTCCGGCGGCAACCAGCAGAAGCTGCTCATCGCCCGGTGGATGGGCAAGAACACGAAGGTGCTGCTGCTCGACGAGCCCACGCGCGGCATCGATGTCGGTACCAAGGCGGAGATTTACAAGCTCGTGCGTGCCGCGGCCGACGGAGGCGCCGCGGTGCTGCTGGTTTCGAGCGAAATGCCCGAACTGCTGGCGCTCTCGGACCGCATCCTGGTGATGAGCGAGGGTCGGATCAGCGGCGAACTTGAGGGGGACAAGATGACGCAGTCGAACATCCTGAAGCTCGCGACGATGGAATCTCGCGAGCCGGTCGGGGCTGCGTAAAGGTTGTCGCCAGGAGATGTGGGTTGGCTCGCGCAGGAGGGCAAGGAGACCCCGTTGCCGCGGGGTGTTCGCCCGTGCGCCTCGCAGCACTTGGAGCCCGTTGAGCCCTTCGAGTTGAACGAAGGTTTACGGGCAGACCAACTGGTCGTAGTTCGCCGCGAAGATGACGAAGTCCGCGTCGTCCGTCTGGCCGTCACCGTTGAGGTCGCCCCGGAGGTTGGTCAACTCGTCGTACGCGTTCGCGAAGGTGACGAAGTCGCTGTCGTCCACCATGCCGTCGGCGTTGAAGTCGCCGGGGCAGGTGGTGAAATAGTTGACGTAGTAGTTCTTCACGGCGGAGCGGCCGGAGAGCTCGAAGGCGACGAGCGTGACACGGTTGACGCCGTTGACGAACGAGACGGCGCGGGAGTAATCGAAGCGATCGCTCTGCGTGCACTGGTTGAACGAGTTGGCGTTGGCCACCGGGTCCGATACCTCGGCCAGATTCATGATCACGTGCGTGCGGGTAACGGTGCGATCGCCCGCCTTCACCTGGTAGGTGGTGGAGGGGTTCGACGAGATCACCGGCGTGAAGTTGGTGATGTCGGCGATCGGATCGAGCCGGTCGATGTAGAACACCTGGCGGAACTCGCGGAAGAGCGGGGTTTCGTTGGCGTTGCGGTGCCGGAAGGCGATGACCGAAAGGTAGTGGACGCCCTCGTCGAGCTGCGACGAGTTGATCGTCTGGCCGTAATTGCCCTGGTTGATCAGGAAGCCCTTGTTGTAGAGCGGATCCTTGAGCGTGACAAAGTTCTCGTACCCGCCCGCGACCGCGTTGGTGTAATCAAAGTCGGAGATGCCGTTGCCGTTGTAATCCACGTAGCCCTGGTCGATCTTGAAGAGGGCGTTGTCGTCGGTGTTGTTGTTGGCCCCGGCCTGGCCCACGATTCCCGAGTCGCCGTTGCTGGTGGTGAGCTGGATCTGGAACGTGCTGCCCGTGATGACGGGGATGGGTGTCATGCGCCGGCGGTAGGACGGGATGAAATTGGTGTCGGCGGCGATCGTCGAGGTGATGCCCGTGAGGCTGAGCGTTCCCGCGGGCAGCGCCGGGGCGTAGACGAGATAGCCCTTGTTGTGCGTGGTCGTGCCGGTCTTGTTGCGGGGCGTGGTGACGAGCACCCAGCCCGGCGTGGTCACACCGTTCTGCGTGAAATTCGCCGTGGTGAGCACTTCCGGGATCGCATTGGTCGGGTCCACGGTCGCGTCGGCGGCATTGCCGGTCAGCTCGATGAGGCGCGTGCCGTTGGGGAAGCTGGTGCGCACGAAGCGGACATCGGTGCCTGCGTCGTAGCGGTCGTTGCAGGCGACGAGACAGTTCGTCGAATAGCTGCCAAAGCCCAGGCTCTTGCGGCGCTCGAAAATGAGCACATCTGCCGTGGACTGGTTCTGCGGATCGGTCGAGTTGAGCAGGTTGATGTCGTTTCGTGCGACCATGTTGTGGATCTGCACGAGCTTGATCAGCCTGTCATCGGGCGCGTTGACGGTGGGATCGGTGTTGAAACCCAGCGCTGTCGGCATGCCCTGGCGCACCCAGAATCCGCCGGAGCGTGTGACGCCGCGGGCGTTGTGGTAGATGTTCGCGGTGCCGGGGCGCCCGAGCAGGTAGGCGTGCGCGAAGAGGCCCTGCGCCTGCGCCGAGGGGTAGGGGGGCGCCGAACCACCGTCACCCGCGCTGCCGTTGTCGTGGCTGAAGATGTGATTGACGCCGAGCGTGCCGTCGTTGTTGCCGTCCTGGTTGTCGAGGTGGGCATTGATCACGTTCTGCCACGAACCGTTGCCGGCCGCACCGATCAGATCGCGAAGCTGTCCCGCACCGTTGAGATCCAGGCAATCGCGGTTGCCGAAGGAATCGCCGCTGCGGGCGATGTTGTTCACCTTTCGAACGTAGTTGTCGTAGCAGAACTGGTTGCTTTCAACCGATTCGCCGAAGGAGAACGGCGTCACCTTGCGACCATCCGGCGTGGTGCGGCGCTGGTAGACGACCGAATCGAAGTACTGATCCCAGAACCAGCTCGGAACGTGCTTGATTGCGTCCAGGCGGAAGCCGTCCACCTTGTGCACGTCCATCATCCACTGCGTCCAGCGCATCAGCAGGCCGGTGCCGTTGTCGGCGACCGGCGTGCCGTTGAGTCCGTCATAGGGAAAGAACGTGAAGTTTTGAGACCCGGGATTGCGCGCCGTGCCGGGGTTGGTAACGCCCGTGCCGGGCAGCGACTGGTTGGTGTAGAACTGTGCGTTGTTCGGATCGGGCTTGTTGTAGATCGTGCCGGCGGGGATGTTCTGTGGGTTGCCCGCCGAGACCGGATGACGGATGAACACGTTGTTGGATTCGTGCGCGATGTCGATGAGCGCCACCAGGTCGCCGTTGTACAGGTTGTAGTTGGCGCCGTTGGGATTCTCGGATTGCAGATAGCCCGAGGCGTTGCCATTGTGGAAATCGCCCCAGTTGTCGGTGGGCTGCTTCGTCGGATTTCCGGGCGCCGAGTTCAACCAGAATCCGGGCCAGCCGCCCGCAGCCTGGAAGCCGCTGGAGGCGTCGCGACCGCCGTTGTGGTTGTAGATGGCGTCGATATACACCTGGCCGTCGGCCCGCTGAAGCTCCGCGCGTGCGGCATCGAAGAACGCCGCCGTTCCGTACGCCGTCGGCGCCGCGGGCGTCCCGAGGTCGAATCGATCAAACGGGTTGTAGCCGGCGCTGTTGGCGTCAACGCACTTGGATATCGGGGGCAGCCAGACAGCGCCGTAGCCGGCCATGAACCAGTCCGGCACGCGCTTTTCCATATCCGTCCACTTGCACTCGAACCACTGCAGAATCACGGGGTTGTCGCCGGCGAGCACTGAGCCGGAAGCAACTGTCAGGCAGAGGGCGGCGCCCAAGCTCTTGGCAAGCAACTGTCGGGAAAAGGTCGCATTCGTACGGGCATGGTCAGACATGTCCAGCAAGTCCTCTCTCAGCAGGTCCGGGTACAGCCCCGATCACCTGAACCGGTGACGCGAGACACAACAGACGAAAACGTCCAAGAAGAAGTTCGCTTCCGACGACACAATGGCTCGATTGTTCATCGACCGGGGCGGAAAAAAGCTCTCCTCTCTGTACAACATACCGGTGCGCAACGCCAGTGGCAATGCCGAATTGCGGCTTCCGGCCGGTTAATGTTTGTCGTTCTCGGGCGATGACTTGAGAACCGGGCCCGGAACCGTCATACTGCTGCCCCGCGCGTGCGACACGCCGGTTTACAGGGAGTTTCACTGATGCGCTCACAGCCGCACGTTCGATTTGGCAAGCGATGGTTCGGAAAGGGCTTTCTGATCGCGATGGCGCTCGCGGCGGGCCAGTCGATAACTTTTTCGGACGTTGAGGCCGCTCCGGTTGCCGGCTCGATCGGCGATCGCACGTTTCTCTACTTCGCCGACCAAGGCGCTCAAGACGGTGCGCTTCCCTCTCTCGCACTGGAAAAGGGACGGCCGGAGATCAAAGCCGGCAGCGCCGCACCCGAGGCTCCTCGCTTTGAGAAGCAGGGAGAGAAGACGGTGATCCGCTACGCCGTGCCCGCGGACACCTCGCTCTACGGAACTGGTTCGGTTGCAGGTCCGCTGCTCCGCAACGGCCGCACCGTGACGCTTTGGAACACCGATGCCTACGGCTACGACGACACCAACCCGAGCCTCTACCAGTCGCACCCCTGGGTGCTCGCGGTTGCGCCCGATGGCAAGAGCAAGGGCATCCTTTTCGACAGTTCCTACCGCATGACCATCTCGATGCCCAGCCTGGGTGGCGGCGACATCGTGGCCACGGTCGATGGCGGACCTCAACCGCCGGTCATCATCATCGAGCGTGATACACCTCAGGAAGTCGTCAAGGCGCTCGCGGACCTGACCGGCACCATCACGCTCCCCCCCAAATGGGCGTTCGGCTACCACCAGTGCCGCTATTCGTACAACCCCGACACGAAGGTGAAAGAAATCGCCGACGGTTTCCGCTCACGCAACATCCCGCTCGATGTCATCTGGATGGACATCGACTACATGGACAAGTTCCGCATCTTCACGTTCGACAAGTCGCAGTTCCCCGACCCCAAGGGCCTCAACGCCTACCTGCATCAAAAGGGTGTGCACAACGTCTGGATGATCGACCCCGGTGTCGCGGCGGACAAAACCAAGTTCGGCCCGGAAGGCTACTTCGTCTTTGAACAGGCGATGGCCGGCAATCACCCCGTCCAGCGGGCCGACGGCACAACCTTCATCGGTGAAGTTTGGCCGGGCAAGTGCGTCTTCCCGGATTACACCCGCAAGGAGACACGTCAATGGTGGGCCGGCCTTTACAAGGACTTCATGGCCAATGGGATCGACGGCATCTGGAACGACATGAACGAGCCCGCCGTCTTCAACGTGCCCAGCAAAACGATGCCCGAAGACAACCTGCATCGCGCCGATCCTGACCTTGGAGGTAACGGCCCGCACCTGCGTTATCACAATGTCTACGGGATGCTCATGGTCAAGGCCAGCCGCGAAGGCATCATGGCCGCGAACCCCGAAAAGCGCCCGTTTGTGCTCAGCCGCGCCAACTTCCTGGGCGGCCACCGATACGCCGCAACCTGGACGGGCGACAACAGCGCCAACTGGTACCACCTCGAAAATTCCGTGCCGATGGCGCTCAACATGGGTCTTTCCGGTCAACCCTTCGCGGGCCCGGACATCGGCGGCTTCGCCGGCAACGGCCCCAAGGGCGGCGAGGGCCAGCTCTTCGGCCGCTGGATGGGCTTCGGCGCGATGATGCCCTTCGCGCGGGGCCACACCGGCAAGGGCAACATCGACAAGGAGCCCTGGTCCTTCGGCCCGGAAGTCGAGAGCACCTGCCGCGACGCGATCAACCGTCGCATGCGGTTCATGCCGTACCTGTACACGCTTTTCCAAGAGGCCAGCATCAACGGTCTGCCCGTCGTTCGCCCTGCCTACTGGGCCGATCTGAAAAACCCCGCTCTTCGCAGCGAAGATGACGCGTTCCTGCTGGGCAGCGATTTGCTGGTGGTGCCCGACATGGTGCCCGACCGCTCCCGGGTGAGCGCCCGGCCGGCAGGCAACTGGGTGCAGGTTGATTTTACGAGCGCGGATGCCCCCGAAAAGGCCGACCCAGACCTGCCCAAGCTGTACGTGCGTCCCGGCGCCATCGTTCCGACGGGTCAGGTCATGCAGTTCGTGGACGAGAAACCCCTCGCGCCCACGCTCCTGGCGAACCTGGACGACTCCGGCAAGGCCACCGGCACGCTCTACGAGGACGCGGGCGACGGCTGGGCTTACAAGAAGGGCGAGTTTCTTCGGACGACGTATGTCGCCGAACGCACGCCCACGGGCGTGACGGTGAAGGTCGCCAAGACCGAAGGTTCCATGCCCCGTCCGTCCCGAGAGCTGCGGGTGCGGGTGTTCGCCAACGGTCAGGAATGGTCGGGCAAAGGCCTTGATGGCGGGGAAATCGTGATTTCCAAGGGGCGGTGACCCGCCCGCTTCCCCGTGGGCTATCGGTGGGGCAGCCCTTCATTTGTGCAACCTTTTGGTTGCGTGAGCGTGGTGTGTTGTTTATGATGTGCAACCTGGAGGTTGCCCATGAACTTGCCCACCGATCGCATCGAGAAGCAGATTGAAGTCGCGACCGACCTCGACCGAGTGTGGAGCGCGATCACCGATTTTCGGCAGTTCGGTCAGTGGTTCCGCGTTGCGCTCGAAGGACCGTTCGAAACAGGCAAGAAGACCCGCGGCCGAGTGACGTACCCCGGGTACGAGCATCTCACCTTTGAAGTGGCGGTCGTCGCCATCACGCCAAGGTCCTACTTCGCCTTTCGCTGGCATCCGTATGCGGTCGATCCCAACGTGGATTACACCAAGGAGCCGCCGACGCTGGTCGAGTTCTTCCTCGAGCCGCGGGCGACGGGCGTGATGGTGCGGGTAACCGAGTCTGGTTTTGATGCCTTGCCCGTGCACCGGCGTGACGAAGCTTTCCGGATGAACACCGGCGGGTGGGAGATTCAGGTGAACAACATCCGGGAGTATCTCCACCGTGCGTGAAACGCCGCTCGCCCGCGAAATCCGCAAGAACACGCACGTTTTTGCCGCACTCGGAGATGCCACGCGGGTCTCGATTCTTGCCGTTCTGTCCCGTGGCGAGCCGGTGTCCGTGAGTCGACTCACCCGAGGCCGACGGATCACCCGGCAGGCCGTGAGCAAGCACCTTCGGGTTCTGGAAAGCGCCGGGCTGGTGCGCAGCGTCCGCCACGGGCGTGAAGTTCGTTTCGAGTTGCAGCGTGCCCGGATCGACTCGGCTGCAAGGGCGCTCGACACGATCGCGCAACAGTGGGACGCGGCGCTGCGGCGACTGAAAGCAACCCTCGAATCGCCGGGTCAGAACGCCGTTACTCGCTCTTCTGGGGCGTGATCGGCGCTGGTTTGGTGGCGGGCTGGGGCGTCGGCACCCGCTTGATTGCCGTTGCCAGGATCCGCGCCGCCGAATCCGCGGCCGATTCGCCCGCCGCCGCCGCGGTTGTCGGCGTTGACGAGGCGGTCTTCATCGCGGACTGCGCCTTCTGATTGGCCTGCGCACTTGTGTCGGGCGTGCAAGGGGCGGTGGCGGTTTTGGCGGCCGTTTGCTTGGCAACGGGCTTGGTCGTCTTGGGGGCGGGCTTAGGCGCCGTTTCCTCGGCGGTTTCCTCTTCCGCGACCGATTCCTCGGAGGCGATTTCGTCGTCTTCTGTCGGATCAGCCTTGGCGACCTGCGTGGGCTTCACCGGTTTGCTCGCAAGCTTGGGCGCGGACTTGTTCGACTTGCCCGACGCGACCTTCGCTGACTTGTTCGCGGGTGCCTGTTCGGTTTCGCCTTCAACCTGCGGGCCCGCATCATCCGGGACTGCGACGACCGTCGGCTCGGGCTTTTTGTTGCTGGCCTCGTAGCGGTCGGCGGCTTCCTTGAGCACGATCGCGCCCGCAATCGGAAGCATCGTGGTGCATCCCGATAGCGATCCCAGCACGCCAAGAACGATGAGGGTCGAAGTCGATCGGATGAGATTCATGTGCGCGCTCCGCGGGAGGCGACCTGCCACCACCGCGGATGATCGACTTTGCCGGGGGCGCCGTCTATTCCGGATGTAGGGATTGCAGGTCCGCGTGTCCGTTATTTTCGTCCCGCGGCCGAAGAGCGCAGAAAGAGCGCGACGCTCCCATGAAAAAAGCCCGCCACCGGGGCGGGCTTGTGAAGACGCGGTGAGGGATCTTTACTTGATGCCGTCCTTGCTCGCAAGGTACTTGATCAGGTCGACGCAGCGGGCGGCGTACCCGGCTTCGTTGTCGTACCAGCTCACGACTTTGAAGAACCGCTTGTTGAGTTCGATGCCCGCCTTGGCGTCGTAGATCGACGAGCGCCGATCGCCGACGAAATCGCTGCTGACGACTTCTTCGTCGGTATAGCCGAGGATGCCCTTCATCGAGCCTTCCGCGGCGGTCTTCATGGCGGCGTTGATCTCGGCGAGGCTGGTGTCCTTGCTGGTCTTGAAGGTGAGATCCACCGCCGAGACATCGGCCGTCGGAACGCGGAACGACATGCCGGTGAGCTTGCCCTTGATCGCCGGGATCGCAAGACCCACGGCCTTGGCGGCGCCGGTGCTTGCCGGGATGATGTTCTGGTAGGCGTTGCGCCCGCCGCGCCAGTCCTTCTTCGACGGGCCGTCCTGCGTCGGCTGCGTCGCGGTGGCGGCGTGAACGGTTGTCATAAGGCCTTCTTCCAGGCCGAAGTTGTCGACGATGACCTTGGTGATCGGGGCGAGGCAGTTGGTCGTGCACGAAGCATTGCTGACCACGGTGTGCTTGCTCGCGTCAAAGGTCTCGTGATTCACGCCCAGCACCAGGGTGGGCACCTGCGCGGGTTCGCTCTTGGTGGGGGCGCTGATGATGGTGCGCTTGGCGCCCGCCTGATTGTGCAGGCTGGCCTTCTCGAAGTCGGTGAACAGGCCGGTCGACTCCAGCACGTAGTGAACGCCCAGGTCCTTCCACGGGAGCTTGGCCGGGTCCTTCTCGGCCATTGTCTTGGTGGTGAAACCGTTGACGGTGAACGAGTTCTCGGTGGCGGAGACGGTCGCCGGCGAGCCCTTCACGTTGAACTGACGGTGCATCGTGTCGTACTTGAGCAGGTACGCCAGGTTGTCCGCGGGGACGAGATCGTTGACGGCCACGAACTCGATGCCCTGCTCGAAGCCGATGCGGTACACAAGGCGACCGATTCGACCAAAGCCGTTAATGCCAACGCGAATAGCCATTGCGATATTCCTCACGCAGGCGCTTTGGGCCTGCCTCTCGTGCGATGCGCACCGGACTGGGCGGCGCCCGGGAGCTCCGTCTCCAGTGCGGCGCATCATAGGAATCGGGAGCGGAATAGTCTAGTTTTTGCGGGTTTTCCCGCTGGATCTGCGGCTTGCCGCCAGCGTCGCCAGCGGTTCACGCTCGAAAATCTCGCCGATGACCCGCGCCTTGGCGGCGCGGTAGCGTTCCATCGGCCGCCCGGCAAACCGCCGCTTCAGCCGCCCCAGTTTCCGCTTGCAGTTGGAACTCACCCGGAGCTGGTCGGTGAGCAGATCGAAGTCATCATGGTCCGAAGCGATCGCGACAAGCTGCACCCCAAGAGGCGTTGTGCGATCGTCCGCCTTGAAGGCCGCAAAGGTCGCGGTCCGGTCGCTCCCCGTGTTGCGTTCGTACATCGCGGCCAGCGCCCGCTCCGCCTGCGCAAACTCGGCGGGTTCGACGCGGACCACGATGTCGAGATCGCCCTTGGTGGGCAGTCCCCGCACGGCCGTGGCGCCCACGTGGACGATGATGGCCCCCGGCACCCGGCGGCGGATGCGCACTCGCTCGCGCCGGAACAGCCGTTCGGCGCCGCGCGCCGCGGACCTTGTTGAAGCAAGCGTGAGCAGTTCTCGGGTCATGCGCGCTGGCTCGCTCCCGTGACGCGTTTGTGTGTCAGGGTGAGACGGATCTTCTCGTACGGCACGAGACCGGCGAGATGTTCGAAGATGGGTTTCAGACGATCCGCCTGGAGCTTCCCGGCGGTTGATGCGATCAGCGCGTACGTCGCCGGATCGACCCACGGCGTGAGGTCCGCCGGCTTCTGCTCCTCGATGAACTTCTCGAGATGATCCACCACGGTCCCCGGCGTGAGACCGATCGCGTTCGCCACATCGACGATCGGTCGTCGTTCCGCGAACAGCGCAAACGACTTCTGGCGAGCGGGAGAAAGACCCGCTCGCTTGGGCGACGCACGTCGGATCCGGGAGTTGGTGGGGTTGTTGGTCGAGAGGCCCCGTTCGCGACAGTACAGGTCAATCGCGCCGGCGAAGCGCTGTCCGAATTCGTCGGCCTTGCGCTCGCCCACGCCGCTGACAGACAGGAACGCCTCCCGATTGGTCGGACGCACGCGGGCCATGTCCTGCAGAGCCGCGTCGCCGAAAACAATGTACGCCGGGACATTCAGCTCCGTCGCAATCTCCCGGCGCAGCTCGCGCAGCCGCTCGAATAACCCGGCGTCGAACGGCTCGGCCTCGGATGCGGCCGAGGCCTCCGTCGCGTGCGCACCGCGCAGTTCAACCGCCCGGGAGCCCTTGAGCACTTCCATCGAGCGGCTGTTCAGGTAGAGCGTCGGATACTGCCCGTGCTCGCGCCCCAGCGCCTCCGCATCCACGAGTTGATCGATGTAATTCACCAGCGTGTCGGCGGGCGTGCTTGCCAGGATGCCGAAGGTTGAGATCAGATGATGTCCGCGTCTGGTCACCTCGGCCGACGATTTGCCTCGAAGCAGCGAGGCGATGTAGCGGGCTCCATACCACATCGGCCGCGAAGGATCGGCGCCCGAGGCGCGGGCGATGCAGGAAAGGATCTTCTGCGCAATCACCGTCGAATCCGGAACCGGCGCCGATTCATGCAGGCAGACATCGCACGCCCCGCAGTTGTTGTTGCCGGGCGGCGTATAGCTCTGCCCGAAGTATTCGGACAGTGCACGGTGTCGGCAGCGTGAGCCGGTAACAAGCCGTCGCAGCTCCTCAAGCAGTTCGAGCTTGTGCGCGAGCTGCTCCGGATCGCCACCTTGTTCCTCGGAGGCGCCTTCAAGGATGCGGCACCACTTGGACACATCCCCGGCGGAATACAGCAGCAGGCACTCCGCCGGCAGCCCATCTCGTCCCGCACGCCCCGTTTCCTGCTGATACGCCTCGACGCTCTTGGGAAGCGCCGCGTGCACCACGCAGCGGACGTTGGACCGGTCGATGCCCATGCCGAACGCGACCGTGGCCACGACGACGTCCAGCCGTTCCTGCTTGAACGCGTCCTGCACCTTGTGCCGCGTCTCGGGAGACAGCCCGGCGTGATACGCCGACGCACGCAGGCGCAGACGGCGCAGATCATCGGCAAGGCTTTCGGTGTCCTTGCGGCTGATGCAGTACACGATCGTGGCGCCGTCGGCGTGACGCCGCACGGCTTCCAGAACCTGGTTGACAACGTCGGTGCGCTGGTGAACGCGGTAGGTGAGGTTCGGCCGGTCGAACGTGCCGACAAGTTCAACATGGTCTCTGAGCGCAAGCTGCTCCGCGATATCCGCGCGAACCTTTGGTGTCGCGGTCGCCGTGAGGGCCTGGATCGGGACGCCGGGCAAGCGGGCCCGTATCTCGGCCAGCCGGCGGTACTCCGGTCGAAAATCGTGACCCCACTGGCTGATGCAGTGCGCCTCATCGACGGCGATGCGGGTGATCCCCAGGCCGGGGAGGCGATCCAGCAGCGAACCGGAGAACAGCCGCTCGGGCGAGGTGAAAAGAAGTCGGATCGCACCCGACCGCAGCTGACGCCACGTCTGCGCCGCCTCCGCGTCGCTCTGCGAACTGTTGATCGCCGCGGCGGGGTAGCCGATCAGTGTGAGCGCATCCACCTGGTCCTTCATCAGCGCGATCAAGGGGCTGATCACGACCGTGGTGCCCCCGGTGATCAGTGGGGGGAGCTGATAGCAGAGCGACTTGCCGCCACCGGTCGGCATCACGACGACCGAATCGCGGTTCGCCAGCGAGGCGGCGACGGCGTTCTGCTGCATCGGACGGAGCGACTCAAAGCCCCAGTACTGCTGCAAAGCCTCCCGCACGCGCTGCGCATCGCTCGTGGACAGTTCGGGATTGTCATTCACTGCAGGCACGTCAGAATCTTCAGGCATCGCTCAACCGGTCGAGCACGGGCACGCCCCCGACAAACACCATGGCAGCGCGCCCGACCATCTTGCGTCCCAGGAACGGCGAGTTCTTGCTCTTGCCCACCGTGCTCGCGGCATCGGCGGTCCAGGTCGCCTTCGGATCGATGATCGTGATGTCCGCCGGTTGGTCGATCGCCAGCGAGCCCAGACCCAGCGCATCCAGCCCGCACAGCCGCGCGGGCTCGATCGTGAGCATCGCGATGAGCCGGGGCCATGAGATCGCGCCGACATCGACCAGCGCCTCGACGTACAGGGGCAGCGCCGTCTCCAAGCCTGTCATCCCCATGGGCGCGTCCTCGAACGGGAGCGATTTCTCCTCGGCCGAGTGCGGCGCGTGGTCCGTTCCCAGCACCGTGATCGTTCCGTCTGCGATGCCCTCGATCAGTGCGTTGATGTCGATCGTCTCCCGCAGGGGGGGATTGACCTTGGCCACCGTGTTGTAGTTTTCGCAGAGTTCGTGGGTCAGATGCAGGTGGTGGGGCGTCGCTTCGCCCGTCACCGGCAGCCCGTCGCGCCGGGCCTGGCGGATGATGTCGATCGATCCCGCGCTCGACACGTGCTGGGCGTGGTAGTGACACGGCGAACGCAGGTGGCGCAGCAGGCGCACGTCGCGCTCGATGATGATCTCTTCCGCCATGCGAGGCCAGCCCGTGAGCCCCAGCCGGGCCGAAACCGTGCCCGCGTGCATCGAGGCGCCCTGCGTCAGCGTGGGCTCCTGGCAGTGCTGCATAAACGTCGAACCCGTCTGGCTGATCGCGGCAAAGACGCGCGACATCACCTGCGCCGACGCAATGCAATCCCCGTCGTCGCTGAACGCCACTGCCCCCGCCCGGTGCAGCAACTGGATTTCCGCGATCTCGCGGCCCAGCCGCCCCTTGGTCCCCGCCGCCACCGGGAAGACGCGGCAGCACGCCGTCAGATTCGCGCGGTCATAGACAAACCGCACCAGTTCCGGCGTATCGATCGCGGGGCTCGTGTTGGGCATGCAGCAGACGCTGGTGAACCCGCCCGCGACCGCCGCCGCGGTGCCCGTCGCGATCGTCTCTTTGTGCTCATGCCCCGGCTCGCGCAGGTGCACGTGAGGATCGATGAGCCCGGGCGAAACGATCAGCCCCGATGCATCAATCACGCGGGCGCCGGAGGGCGCCGAGATCTTCTTCCCCATCGCGCGGACCACGCCGCTCTCGACGAGCACGTCGCCGGTCTTGTCGATCTTCGATGCCGGATTGATGATGCGTCCGCCCCGGATGAGCGTGCAGGTCGGTGCTTTCATCATGAGCGCGACCGTGTTCTTGGGGGCGTCGTGACGGCTCTTGATGGTGTTCTGCGGAGGCATCCGGGAGGGAGGATACGAAGTTCCGTGCGGATCGGTTGAGCTTTTCAACAGCCCGGCGGACCTGCCCTTCTTGACGCCGATGGCGCGCCTCAACAAGGCCAATCGGGCAAGCGAAAGGGCCCGATCGGGGGGCCAAAACCGCCCCTGGAGACACAACCAACCGCGAAAAACGAGAATTGCGACGGCGGTGCGCCTACCCTGTGCCTCCGCAAGTTTTTGCGGGGTGTAGCGCAGCTTGGTTAGCGCGCTTGACTGGGGGTCAAGAGGTCGGCGGTTCGAATCCGCCCACCCCGATTGCAACGCCCGTGAGTCTCGGACTCGCGGGCGTTTTGCATTGGCTCCCGATCGGCAATGAGATCGCCTTCATGCGACGTTGGCATACTGCCGCTCCCCCGAGCCGGGGCAATCCGATTGCCAGCATCAGGAGTTATCATGCCGCCGACCCCCCAACCGGAACCTCTCGCGAGCCGCGAACTCTCATTCTCCCGCGAGATCAATGTGCCGCGGGAAAAACTGTTCCGAGCATGGACTGATCCGAAGCTGGTCGTGCAGTGGTTCACCCCGGCACCGTGGCGGACCACCAAGGCCGAACTCGATGTCCGCCCCGGCGGGCAGTCGTTCATCGTCATGGAAGGACCCAATGGCGAGGTCATTCCCAACCGCGGCATCTACCTCGAAGTCGCGCCGAACGAAAAACTCGTTTTCACCGATGCGTTCGTTCGCGCCTGGGAGCCTTCCAACAAGGCGTTCATCGTCGCAACCGTGACCTTTGATGACCTGGGTGGCGGCAAGACCCGGTACACCGCCCGAGTTCAGCACTGGAATGTGGCCGATACCAAGGTCCACGAGCAGATGGGGTTCTACGCCGGCTGGGGTGTCGCCACCGATCAGCTCGCGGCGCTTGCCGCCAAGCTTTAACGGTCATGTCGCCGCTCGGACAACCTCGTCCCACTGCGCCGCGAGCCGTTTGTACGAAATCGGTATCGCGGTTCGGAGGTCCTGCGCAAACAGCGAGACACGCAGCTCCTCGAGCATCCAGCGGAACTGCACGAACGCGGCCCGCCGCGGCCCGTCCTGTGCGAGCACGTGTGTGTTGCCCGTGAACAGTTGCCACCAGGGTTTGAGCTCCGCGAGATGTTTCTCGTCGCGGGTAATGCCCCCGCCCGGAAGGCGCTCCAGCCGCAGCCGCGCCGCGGTCAGGTAACGTGCGATGTGAGGGAGCCACTCCCGGGGCGTGCTCAGAAGAAACCCCGGCTCGATCAGGCGCGGCGCGTGATCGCGCTCATCCGCGACAACGTGGACGAATGACGGGCTGCGGGTCGCCTCCAGCCGCGTCGTGAAGAGCTGGTGCGCTTCGAGGATTTCCCCCGCGACTTTGCGCACGGCGGACCCCGCGTTCCACAGTTTGCCCTCGGCCTGGCCCACCGCCTGATCGAACGCAGCCTCATTGCGGATATCTCGGAACCCGTTCTCAAAGAGCGTGATGTCCGCCGCGAGCATCAGCAGGTCATCGAGAAAGTCATCCCACTTGGCGATCGGGGAGGCGAGCAGCCGCAGGCGGTCCAAGTCCGGCAGCCCACGCTTCAGGCGCCCGAATTCGTGGGCGGCCGTGAGCATGAACAGGCGGCAGAGTCCCTGCCGGTGCAGTTCACGCGCCCGTGTCGGCGAATCGGCCAGCCGAAGCCCGCACGACGATTTGAGATCCACGAGAGCCGGATAGGCCGTGATCGTGATTCCCGCCCGGTCGACGCGCACCGCCTCGGCAAGCTGGCCGAAATCCCATGTGCGGATGCCGTCGCGCCCGTCGGCGCCGGCCTTCGGCAGGCTTCGCCGTGCTGCGGCCGCGAACTGCGCCTTGAGCGCCGGCAGGTCGCGGCTCTGCGCCAGCTCCTTCCCGTGCTCGTCCAGCACTCGGTAGTTGAACCGCAGGTGCGCCGGCAACGAGTCGATCCGCCACGCGGAACGTTCGATCGCGCCGCTCAGGCCCTTGGTGTGCATCCGCACCTCGGTGCCCAGCGCGTCCAGGAGCGAGCCCTTCCCGAACGTCAGCTTGCCGGCCGCTTCTTCCGCGAATGCCGAGATATTGACGATGTGGTGTCGCGCGTTCTTGGGCAGCGAGCGGATCAACTCTCCAACCAGTTCCTTGAGCAGCCCCGGTACCAGCCAGAGCGAGCGCTCTTCATCGAGCTGGTGCAGCGCTTCGACAGGCACATCCACCGTGATGCCGTCGCGCGCGGCACCCGGATCGAGCCTGTACTTCAGCGGCAGGCGGCTGCCGAACACCGGCATCTCGGTCGGATACAGCTTCGGATCGGCCTGGACATCAGACGCGAGCACATCGTTCTTGCCTAGGTAGAGCAGCCGTGGATCGCGTCGGTCCATCTCCTTCCGCCACGCATCAAAGAGGTGGGTTGTATTGATCGTGGGGGGCAGGCGCCGGTCATAGAAGTCGAACACGGCGCGATCACCCGCGAGCAGATCCCGCCGCCGCATCTTTGCTTCGAGTTCGCGGATGCTCTCAACCAGGTCCAGATTGTGCGTCAGGAACGGCGCCGGGGTCAGCACCTCGCCCTGAACGAGCGCGTTCTCGATGAAGATCTCGCGGCTGGTCTTCTCGTCGATCGGCCCAAAGTGCACCGGCCGCTTCGCGACGATCTCGAGCCCCTCCAGCAGCACGCGCTCGTTCGCGATCACCCGCCCCGATTCCTTCCGCCAGCGCGGCTCGCTGTACGTCCGCTTCACCAGGTGAGCGCCGAGCTGTTCGATCCAAGCCGGATCGATCTTCGCGGCACACCGCGCGTAGAGCTTGGTCGTCCGCACCAGCTCCGCCGCCATGATCCACGGCGGCTTGGACGAGGCAAGCCCCGACCCGGGATGCAGAAAGAACTTGATGTTGCGACAACCCGTGTACTCGCCCGTCTCGCCCTTTACGCCCACGCTGGTCAGAAGCCCCGAAAGCACCGCCCGGTGAACCTGGTCATCCGATGCGGGCCGATTCGCGAATCGCAGCCGCAGCTCAGTCGCCAGCGAACGAAGCTGCCGGTAAATCTCGCTCCACTCCCGAAGACGAAGAAACGAGAGGAAACTCTGGCGGCAGGCCGCCCGCAGGCGGCTGCTCGTCAGCTTGTCGTTCAGCTCGTGGTAGTGCTTCCAGAGATTAAGCAACGCCTTGAAATCCGAATTCGGATCGCGGAAGCGAGCGTGCATCTGGTCCGCTTGTTCCTGCTTGTCGACCGGGCGCTCGCGTGGATCCTGGATCGAGAGCGCCGAAGCGATCACCAGCGCCTCGTGCAGGCAGTCTTCTTTGTCCGCTGCCAGGATCATGCGGCCCAGCCTCGGATCGATCGGCAACTTGGAGAGCCTCCGACCCGTGTCGGTCAGGTCCCCATGTTCGTCGATCGCCCCCAGTTCGTGGAGCGTCTCGATGCCGTCGCGGATCGCGCGGGGATCCGGCGGTTCGACAAAGGGGAAGTGTTCCGGCTCGCCCAGCCGGAGTGATTTCATCTGCAGCAGCACGCTCGCAAGGTTGGTCCGGAGGATTTCCGGCTCGGTGAACTCCTCGCGTTTCTTGAGGTCGCTCTCTTCGTACAGGCGAAAGCAGATGCCCGGCCCGATGCGCCCGCACCGCCCCGCCCGCTGGTTCGCCGATGCCTGCGAAATAGGCTCGATCGGCAGCCGCTGCACGCGCGTGCGCGTGGAATACCGGCTGATGCGGGCAAGTCCCGGGTCGATCACGTAGCGGATTCCGGGAACGGTGATCGAGGTCTCCGCAACGTTGGTGGCCAGCACGACCCGCCGCCGCGAATTCCCCGGCTGAAACACCCGCATCTGTTCGTCGGTCGACAGCCGTGCATACAGCGGCAGGATCTCGACGTCTTTGGGCAGCGTGTGCCTCAGCGCATCCGCCACGTCGCGGATTTCCCGCTCGCCGGGCAGAAAAACCAGAATGTCGCCGGGACCGCCCGCGACCGCTTCTTTCGCGGCGTCGCAGATCGCTTCTTCTTCCGTCAGATCCAGGTCGGGGCCTTCTTCATCGCCCGAAGGGCGCGAAAGCGGTCGGTAGCGAATCTCCACCGGGAACGTGCGCCCCGACACCTCGATGATCTCGGCCGGCGTGTTTCCGGTCGCGAAGTGCTTCGCGAACCGCTGCGGGTCGATCGTCGCGGAGGTGATGATCACCTTGAGATCCGGGCGGGATGGCAGCAGCCGCTTCACATAGCCGAGCAGGAAATCGATGTTGAGCGACCGCTCGTGCGCCTCGTCGATGATCAGCGTGTCGTACTGATCGAGCAGCCGGTCGCGCTGCGTCTCGGCGAGCAGGATGCCGTCGGTCATCAATTTGACATACGTGTCCGGCGAAGTCGCGTCGGTGAAGCGCATCTTGAACCCAACCGCCCCGCCCGTCTTCACCCCGAGTTCCGAGGCGATGCGGGCCGCAACCGACCGCGCCGCCACGCGCCTGGGTTGTGTATGGCCGATGAGCCCCTTGATCCCTCGTCCCAGCTCCAGGCAGATCTTGGGAAGCTGCGTCGTCTTGCCGGAGCCCGTTTCGCCGCAAAGCACCAGCACCTGGTTGCGTTCGATGGCTCGGGCGATTTCTTCGCGGCGCTGCACGACCGGAAGTGCCGGATCAAACTGCGGCCTGGGCCGTCGCTCCGCGCGC
>JAFEBN010000023.1 GCA_018242645.1 Planctomycetota bacterium
ACGCTCGACGCCGCTGGAAACATCCACCGCGTACGGCCGGACCTCGCGGATCGCATCTCCAACATTGGCCGGATCCAGCCCGCCCGCCAGGAACACGGGCTTTGAGACATCGGCCAGGTGCGCAGAAAGGTCCGCCCACTGGAAGGGGATCCCGGACCCGGGCGAGGGCCCGTCGATCAGGATCGATTCCACATTCGGATCTTCCTCGTAGCGGGCCAGGTCAGCGGCAATCGTCCCCGGCGCGAAGCGGATCCCCTTGATGACCGGCGCACACGCCTCGATGAGCTCTGCATCCTCTTCGCCGTGCAGCTGTGTGTGCGTCGTCGGGCAGACTTCTTCGACATCGCTGAACCCGTCGATGGGCATGTTCATGAACACGCCCACGGTCGAAACAAACGGCGGCAGCGACGCCATGATCTCTGCCGCGGCCTCGGGCTCGATGTAACGCGGACTCGAACGGACAAAGATGAATCCGATCGCATCCGCGCCGCTTTCCGCGGCGACGAGCGCGGTTTCCAGATCCCGCACGCCGCAGATCTTGATCCGTGTGCGGCTCATGCGCCCGCGCCCCGGGCACCGCCCGACTCGATTTCGCTGAGCAGCGACCGCGCGAGGGAGGCGTGCTCTTCGTCCTTGTCCTTGAGCAGTCCGAGCGCCGATTCCAGCAAGGCCTTGGCCTGCTGCTGCTGCTCGAGATAGCGCACCATGAGCAAGGCGAGCATAACCCGCACCACGCCCGACTCCGGGTCTTTCTCGTAGAGGGTCAGGAACCCGCGATACGCCCGGGCGGCGCCGGCCCGGTCGCCGATCTCGAACAACCGGTTCGCGAGATCGAGCTGCGCGCGGCGTGGCAGCACATCCAGCGAAGCGGGAAGCTCCGCCCGTGCTTTTCGGCCGCTCTCAACCGCGGAGATCAGCGAGGCGTACAACGTCGAGAGGCTGGCGCGATCGTTCGACGAAACCGCCCGCGACAGCGCCGCCCGCGCCTGCGCGATTTCCAGCGGCACTTCGGGCACCTCCACGACCTGAACCGGCGGGCCGGCGGTTCCGCGGGGTCGTGTTTCCGCACCCCGGATTCGCTCCTGGCTCTCCCGCACCGCGGCGCGCATCTCTTCCCGGCGCTTCATCTGCTTGAACATGAAGAACAGGTCGTAATCCTCGCGAGCGAGGATGTGCGTGGTCAGCAGGAAGATCGCCACGCCGAAGCCGTAGATGTACCCGCCGAAGTGCGCCGCGTACGACACGTTCGATCCGTGCATCCCCGCGCCCAGCGCATCCCGCGCGATGGCAAAGAAGATGAACCACATCGCGGGGATGTTGAACAGGCCGATGACGAAGAAAAAGATGAAGGTGCGAACGACCGTGCGAGGGAAGAGCACCAAAAAGGCGCCCGTGATCGCCGAGATCGCGCCCGATGCACCGATGACGAGCGAGCCGCTCGACAGGATGTGCGCGAGTCCCGCGACCGCCGACCCGATGAAGTAAAAGGCCAGATAACCCACCCGCCCGAACCGGTCTTCCACGTTGGGGCCGAATACCCACAGCGTGACGAGGTTGCCGATGAGGTGCATCGGGCCCGCGTGGATCAGGCTGTAAGTGATGAATCGCCACCACTCGTGGTGCTCGCGGGAAAGGCCGAAGGTCAGAATCACCCAGTCGTAGAGATCCCCCTCCATACCCGTGGTGATCACCACGATGCAGAACGCAAAGAGGTTGATCAGCACCAGCAGGTGGTTGACCAGCGTGGGCCGCTGGAGCGGTCGATCAGTACCGATCGGAAAAATCACGCCCGATGGTACGGATGGAAGCGGGCCGAACCCGCATGCCACCCCCCAAAACCCCCGATTTCTGGGCGCCGATTCGTGCCGTCGCGTTGCCGGATCGCTTCGCCGGTTTCTATAGTCCCCTCCTTCCCACGCCTACCCGGCGCGGGTGGGAAACTCTTCCAACACCGCCGCACCAGGTCCGCCGGAACATTCGTCATGACCGCCAATCCCACATTCTCGAAAGGCCTTGAGGGCGTCGTTGCCGCCCAGACCAAGATCTCCTTCATCGATGGCGAGAAGGGCATCCTTGAGTACGTCGGCATCCCCATCGGCGAGCTGGCTTCCAACTCCTCTTTCGAGGAAACCGTCTTCTTCCTCTGGAACGGGCGCCTGCCCAAGAAGGGCGAACTCGCCGACTTCGAGAACGCGGTCCGGTCGCGCTACGAAATCCCCAAGGGTGTGGAAGAGCTCCTCCACACCTTCCCGAAGACGGCCGAGCCGATGCACGCCATCCGCACGCTTGTCTCTTCGCTCGGCCTGCACGATCCCAAGCCCAACGCGATCGACATCCCCTCGCTGCGCGACAAGTCGCTGTCGATCCTCGCGCAGGTCCCCACCCTGCTCGCGTACTTCCACCAGTACCGCCAGGGCAAGCCGTTCGTCCGTCCGGACAAGAGCCTGGGACTTGCGGCCAACTTCCTCTACATGCTCAACGGCAAGAAGCCCACGCCCGCGATGACCCAGGCGATGGACGTTTGCCTCGTTCTGCACGCCGACCACGGATTCAACAACTCGACATTCACGGCCCGCGTGCTCATCTCCACCGAGAGCGATATCTACTCGGCCATCACGGGCGCCATCGGCTCGCTCCGCGGCCCGCTCCACGGCGGCGCGAACGAGGGCGTCATGAAGATGCTGAACCAGATCCCCACGGTCGCGGATGCCGAGAAGTTCATCCAGGACAAGCTCGCGAAGAAGGACAAGATCCCGGGCTTCGGCCATCGCATCTACAAGGCGTACGACCCGCGCGCCACGCATTTGAAGGTGCTCGCCAAGCAACTCGCGCAGGACACCGGCAACATGCCGCTGTTTGAAAAGAGCACGGCGATCGAGGCCGTGATGAACCGCGAGAAGGCGGCGAAGGGCATCTACCCCAACGTCGATTTCTACAGCGCCACCACGTATCACTGCATCGGTTTGCCGCTCGATTTGTTCACCCCCAGCTTCGTCATCGCCCGCGTTGGCGGCTGGGCTGCTCACTGCATCGAACAGCTCGGCGACAACCGGCTCTTCCGCCCGGATGCGGATTACACCGGCCCCCATGCCGTTGCCTACACGCCGATCGACCGTCGCTAAGCGACCGCCGGCCGACCGAAACAAAAGCCGCCCGAGCGGGCGGCTTTTTCGTGGCCATGCTTTCCGAGATTCAAAGACCCAGCCGCTGGAGAATGCCGTCCAGCGTAATCCGCGCGAGCGATTCATCCCACGGGTTGGTGGTGATGGCGATATTGGTGGCGTTGTCCACCGTGGTCACCACATTGACTCGGATGGTGCGGCCCAGGTTAAAGGCGGGCGGGCGGGCAAACAGGCCCCCCTGCTGCTCGGTGGCGCCCTTTTCATCGATGGAGTAACCGCGGTCTCGAAGGGTCTGTTCCGCCGCCGCCAGCACCTGCGAGGGCTCGGCGTTGATCGTGGCGGTCAGGGTTCCCGCTTTGTAGTTGGCCGCGACCTCGGCGGCTTTGCCCTGAAGCTGCGTCGCCACCTGACACCCCCCCAGCAGCGTGATCCCGAGCGCAAGAGCCCCCAAGGCCGGGAAGCGGCTCCAGCGACCCGCCAGACCGCTTTCCGACCGCCCCGAAGACGCATTGCGTGCTTGTGTCATGTCAATCGCCATCGTTCCGTCCCGCGTGGACCTTGCCCTGCCCCAACCGGCCTCCCGGCTTTCCCGCCGGCGAGGGGTCAGGATAGTACGAAATGGAGGTGCTTCCCGCAGGCGGGGTTTGATCCACCCCGGGTCAGGGTTCTATTATCCCGACCCCACGTGGGACAGCAATCAGTCCGCCGGACCGCAATCGGTTGCGGGAAGCGAGCGGCGTAAGTCTCAGCACAGAGCGAGGTTCGGATGGCGATTCGGGTCAAATCACGCAGCGGCGAAACGGTCGAACAGATGATGCGCCGCTTCAAGAAGCTTTGCGAGAAGGAAGGCCTGATCAAGGACATCCGTCGCAAGGAGTTCTACGAGAAGCCCAGCGAGCGTCGCCGGCGCGCCGCCCGCAAGAGCCTCAACCGCCGCCTGGCCCAGACCGGCGAGTTCTTTACCCGGACCGAAAAGTAAACTGATCGGCGCGCGGCTTGCTGAAAGGCAGACCGCACGTTGTTCTTCAACCGGATCGGCTGATTCTGCCGATCGCGGAGTGTGCGGGTCGTTTCTTTCGTCCATATCCGTCGCTTTCGCGGCGGAGCAGAGGTTCTGTAGGCCGGACCGGGCATTTTCCCGCCCGCGGCGATGATCCTCCCGGTCGCTTTGACGACTTATCGAGGGCTCCGAGATGATGCAAACCATGCTTCCGAAACTGTGTCACACCGCCATCCGGCTTTTCTCGACGACTCCCGCGCGCCTCGCGGGAGTTTTCATTGCGGCACTGCTGATGGCCTCCCCGGCATTTGCCGCCGATGGCGCGCCGGCGCACAAGCCCGGCGGCGAGGCCAACCTGGTCCTCCCCAATGTCGGCGACGTCAAGTTTCTGAACGGTGCGGTCGACGGCCACAAGCTGCTCACGATCGGCATCTTCGTCAGCATCCTGGGCATGGGCTTTGGTCTCTGGATTTATTCCCAGCTCAAGAACATGCCCGTCCACAAGAGCATGCTCGACATCTCAGAGCTGATCTACGCCACCTGCAAGTCGTACATGATCCAGCAGGGCAAGTTCCTGATGGTGCTGTGGGTGTTCATCGCGATCGCGGTGTTCTGCTATTTCAAGTTGCTGGTTGACTTCCCGCTGGGGAAAGTGCTGATCATCCTGGCGTTCAGCCTCATTGGCATCGCGGGCTCGTACGGCGTTGCGTGGTTCGGCATCCGCGTGAACACCTTCGCCAACAGCCGCGCCGCGTTCGCCTCGCTCAAGGGCAAGCCGTTCCCCTGCTACGCGATTCCGCTCAAGGCCGGCATGTCGATCGGCATGGCGCTGATCTCGGTCGAGCTGATCATCATGCTCGCCATCCTGCTCTATGTTCCTGCGGAACTTTCGGGGCCGTGCCTGATCGGGTTTGCGATCGGCGAATCGCTGGGCGCTTCGGCGCTTCGCATCGCCGGCGGCATCTTCACCAAGATCGCCGACATCGGCTCGGACCTCATGAAGATCGTCTTCAAGATCAAGGAAGACGACGCCCGCAACCCCGGCGTGATCGCCGACTGCGTGGGCGACAACGCCGGCGACTCGGTCGGTCCCTCGGCCGACGGCTTCGAAACCTACGGCGTGACGGGCGTGGCGCTCATCACGTTCATCATGCTGGCGATCAACGAGCGGACGGCGGGCGCGGAATACGCGACCGTGCAGATCCAGCTCCTGGTCTGGCTGTTTGCGATGCGCATCCTGATGGTTGTGGCTTCGGCTCTGTCGTACTTCATCAACGAGGCGATCGCCAAGGCGAAGTACGCCAACGCCGACAAGTTCAACTACGAATCGCCGCTCACGTTCCTCGTCTTCCTGACCTCGGTGGTTTCGATCGCCCTGACGTTCCTGGCCTCGAAGATGCTCATCCCGAGCATCGCGGGTGATGACTCGTGGTGGTGGCGGCTCTCGCTCATCATCACCTGCGGCACCGCCGCCGGCGCGATCATCCCCGAACTGGTCAAGGCCTTCACCTCGACGCACTCGCGTCACGTGCGTGAAGTCGTGACCGCTTCGGAGCAGGGCGGCGCATCGCTGAACATTCTCTCGGGCTTTGTCGCCGGCAACTTCTCGGCGTACTGGCTGGGCATTGCGATCGTCGGACTGATGGGCATCGCGTACTACGTGAGCACCGGCTTCCCGATCCCGGCCGGCGCGAGTCACACGATCATGATGGCTCCGGCCGTCTTCGCGTTCGGCCTCGTCGCCTTCGGCTTCCTGGGAATGGGCCCGGTCACGATCGCCGTCGACAGCTACGGCCCGGTGACCGACAACGCCCAGTCCGTCTTCGAGCTTTCGACCATCGAGACGCTGCCCAACATCAGCAGCGAGATCCAGCAGACCTACGGCTTCTCGCCCAACTTCGAGAAGGCCAAGGAAGCGCTCGAAGAGAACGACGGCGCCGGCAACACGTTCAAGGCGACCGCCAAGCCCGTGCTGATCGGCACGGCCGTCGTCGGAGCCACGACCATGATCTTTGCGATCATCGTGGCCCTCACGCACGGCCTGGAGCCGCAGTACCTGCAGTTCCTGTCGCTGCTGCACGCTCCGTTCCTGCTCGGCCTGATCACGGGCGGCGCGGTGATCTACTGGTTCACCGGAGCATCGACCCAGGCCGTCAGCACCGGCGCCTACCGCGCCGTGGAGTTCATCAAGGCCAACATCCGCCTCGAGGGCGCGACCAAGGCGAGCGTCGAGGACAGCCAGAAGGTCGTGACCATCTGCACCAAGTACGCGCAGATGGGCATGTTCAACATCTTCCTGGGCATCTTCTTCGCGACCCTCGCCTTCGCGTTCTACGAGTCGTTCTTCTTCATCGGGTACCTCATCTCGATCGCGCTCTTCGGCCTCTACCAGGCCATCTTCATGGCCAACGCGGGCGGAGCGTGGGACAACGCCAAGAAGATCGTCGAGACCGATCCGGAGTTCAAGGGCAGCGGGCGCGGCAAGGGCTCGGACCTGCACGCCGCCACCGTCGTGGGCGACACCGTCGGCGATCCGTTCAAGGACACTTCCTCGGTCGCGCTCAATCCGGTCATCAAGTTCACCACGCTGTTTGGCCTGCTCGCCGTCGAGCTCGCCGTGAGCATGAAGAAGTTCAACGAAGTGACGCAGCAGCAAGAGCACACCGGCCTGACGACGGGCCTCACCGTCGCCTTCTTCCTCGTCTCGGCGTTCTTCGTGTACCGTTCGTTCTACGGCATGCGGATCAGCGGCAAACACGCCTGATTCACACCGCAAACTGCTCCAAGGCCCGGCTCCTTGCCAGGCCTTTTTCTTTTCGTCGCCCGTGCTGAGTCGCAAAAAAACAACCGGCGGCCCTTTCGGGGCCGCCGGCGCTACGTTCTGTTTTACGTAGGAGTAGGGCCGCGCAATGCGCGACTCCGTCGAGTCCGCGCTTAGCAGCGCAGCCCCTGCGTACATGATTCGATCACTGGATCACCTCCTTCTGAGAAAGCCCTTGCAGCCGTCGCGTGCTTGTACCGCACGCCGCCGCACTTTCCCTCCGCGGGCCGTCACCCGCGGCACATCGCTCGGCAGGATCCACTCCCGCCGCTCGTCGGAACCCGATCGTCGCCGATTTCGCCGGTGGCGTTCGCACGGCGACCGAGGTCTCCGATACAACGATTATCGCTGAAACCGGGTTCGGATGCAACAAAATTTGATTTGGTGCCCCGCCCCTCTGCCCGCCGCGGCAGCGGGCGCGGCCGGAAACCCCTCATTCCGGAAGTTTCCGGGCCCTCGATTCACCCCTCGTATTCCGAGAAGGCCCCCGCCTTGTTCTGCTCTTCGACGTACTTCTGGAACTCGCCCATCTTGTAGCTGATGAAGCAGAACGCATGGTGCACGGCGAGCCATTCGAGATCGCTCTTGTCTTCGCCGATGTCCTTGCGCAGCCGATTCAGTTCCGCCAGCAGGTTTTCCGCTTTCATGTGTGTATTCCATCATCCGCCCGACGATCCGCGCCCGAGGCGAACAGGCAGATTAGGCCGGCCTGCCGCGCCGCACACAACGCGGAATCGTCCGCTCACCTGGAGCCGAGTCCCTTGATCCGGCCGAGGGCGAAAATCACCGCCAGCACGAGCACGATGCTTGCCCCGGTGGGCCAGTCAAGCTCGAAACTCAGAACCACGCCAAGCATGACCGCCACCAGCGCAAAGACCACGCTCAGGATGCACACCCGCTTCGCGTCCGAGCCAAACTGAACCGCCGCCGCCGCGGGCAGCACCAGCATCGCGGTCGCCAGCACCACGCCCGCGAGCTTCATAGCGGTCACCGTTGCCAGTGCCAGGAGCACCAGGAGGACAAACCGCATCAGCCGCGTGTTCACGCCGAAGGCTGCGGCGGCGCTCTCATCAAACGCCCAGAAGGTCATGGGCCGGCGCAGCAGAAAGAGCGTAACGAGGATCAAGCCCGCGATCGCAACGCACGCCCACGCATCCGCCTCGCCGACACTGACGATCGAGCCGAAGAGCAGGCTCTCCCAGGAAACCGTCGAGCTCCGTTGCATCTTCTCGGCAAGATGCAGGAGCAGCGATCCCAGCGCCATCGACGCGACGAGCACAATCCCGATCGCGGTGTCGGCTTGCGCCCTGCGCCCCCTGCGGCCCGGGTCCCCGCCCGTCAGGAACCCGATCTGGAGCGCCGCGAAGAGACAGAACAAAAACACGATCCCGAGCTGCGCCCCGAAGGCGCCTGCGCTCACGGCCCCGCCAAAGCCCAGCACATAGGCGACACCGATCCCCCCGAACGCGGCGTGACTGATGCCCTGCCCGATGAACGCCATGCGTTTCATCACCACAAAGACGCTCAGCATGCCCCCGAACAGCGCGATTGCAAGGCCCGCAATCACCCCGGGCAAAAAAATGGAACGCAGCGCGGGGTCGCTGAGGTATTCGAGCGTCTTCACGAGCCATTCCCCTTCCCGTGCTCGTGGGAGTGCCCGTGGTGGTGGTGATCGTGCCCGCAGTCCGAGGCCCGGTGCGCGTCCACGTGCAGATCACCGAAAATCGCCGCGGCATCGTGCCGGAACACCTCGGCCAGCACGTGCGGCGTCAAACCCTGGGGCGAATCGTGATAATGCAACGTGCGCGCCAGGCATGCGACCCGGTCGCTCGACGCCGCCACGGTCCGCAGGTCGTGGCTGACCACGATCGTCGTCAGTCCCAGTTCGTCATGTAATTTCTGAATCAGCTCGGCGAACTGCCGTTGCCCCGCGGGATCGATCCCGACCGTCGGCTCGTCCAGCAACAAAATGGCTGCTTCGCTCGCAAGGGCGCGCGCGATCATGACGCGCTGCACCTGTCCGCCGGACAATTGCCCCAGGGGCCGATCCGCAAATTCGAGAGCTCCGACCAGCGCCAGCGACCGCTCAACGCGTTCGCGCACGGCGGCTGATGAACCAAACGGCCCGAGCCCGATCGTCGCGGTCATCGATGCCGCGTGCCGGGCCGTGATCGGGAATGCCAGTTCGGCTTCCACCCGCTGAGGCACGTACCCGATCAGCCGCCGCTTGGCCGCCTCCGCCGGCGAAACGCCCATGACTTCGATCGTGCCCGAATAGCCCTTGAGCAATCCCAGCGTCAGCTTGAGCAGAGTGGACTTCCCTCCGCCGTTGGGCCCGAGAATCCCGAGACGTTCACCCCGGCGCACATTGAGCGAAACACGATCGAGCGCCGGGCCTTCGCCGGCTTCGTAGGAAAACGTCACGCTCTGGTAGCGAATGACCGCATCGGAAGCTGTCGAACCCGCGTCAGCCATCCATCCTTCCGCTCCCCACCACCGCACGTCGACGATATCCGAGATCGGATCGCCGTGCCTCAGGGCGAGAGCCCCTCTTTGAGCGCTCCCAGGTTGGCCGCCATCATCGCAAACCAGTCGCCGTCACCCAGCGGATCGAGTTTCAGCAGACGCACCCCCGCCGCCCGCGCCACCCGCTCCGCCGTGGTCGCGTCGAACTGCGGCTCCACGAAGATCGCCCGTACCTTTTCCTTCCGCACCGCCTGCACGATCGCGGCGATGCGCCCGGGCGTGGGTTCCTCGCCCTCGTTCATCCGGATGACCGCCGCGATCACCAGCCCGTAGCGTTCCGCCAGTCGGCCGAATGCCGCGTGATGGGTCACGATTTTCTGGCCGGCAGAGGGTTTGAGAGCCTCCGCGTACGCCGCTTCAACATCCGTCACTCGCTTGAGTTCGTTCGCCAGGGCCGAAGCGAGCGCCGCCCGGGCTTCCGCGTTCCACTGCCCCTTGTTTGTAAGAGCCCGCTCGACCGCTTCGGCCAGCTTGGGCAACGCGATCTTGACAAGAGCGGGATCAAGCCACACGTGCGGGTCAACCGTGTGCGTGTGACCGGCGTGGTCGCCGTCGTCACTTTTGTCGCCGTGCGCGCCGTCGCACGTCCCCTGCCCCTCCACCCCCGCCGCGGCCGCAAGCTCCACATCGACGCGCGTCGTACGCACGTGCGATGACAAAAACCCCTCCACCCGTGATTCCAACCCGAGCCCCACAATCAAGACCAGGTCGGCGTTTCCCGTCGCCGCCAGGTCGGCCGGCGTGAACTCGTAGTTGTGCTCGCTCCGCCCCGGCGGCATGAGCACACGCACCGTCGAACCGGCGGGCAGCAACGGTTCCAGAAGTCCCTTCAGGGGCGGGATCGTGACCACCGCGTCGAGACCCGCATACGCCCGCGTCCCCAACAACGTCAGGCACACCAAGGACACCATTCGCAGCCCGCGGGCCGCCTGGAATACACACTTCATCACGCTTTGAACCAGAGGCATCCGGGCTCCCGGAAGAATTGAGAATCAATTCTCAATACGATAGCCCGCCTCGCGCGGTTCGGTCCGAATCGGCGCACGGAGCTTGACCCCTCTTCCCCGTCCCTGCGCTTGGCCCCGACGCCTTCCAGCGCTACACTCCCGCCCCAACGGAAGGCGACTTTCGCTGGCGACAACTCGAAGGGGCGGTAGCTCAGTTGGTAGAGCGCATCGTTCGCAATGATGAGGTCGGGAGTTCGACTCTCCTCCGCTCCACTTCCCCCAAAAGCCCTGCTTGACAGGGCTTTTTCTGTTTTTGGCACGGGGCGATCCCGCCGCGGCTCATGACGCCTTGTTTTCCGGGCGAGACGCCGCGATCCGTCCCGCCTCGAGCGCTTTGCGACGGCTCAACTGCCCGTTTGCCGACCGTTTTTGCCCCGCAGCCGCCAGCTCCGCGACCCGCTCCACCGTCTGTTCCAGGGTAAAGGCGACATCGACCCCGTCGCCCAGCTTCGTCCGCACCGCTTCCGCCTCCAGCGTGTCATCGATCAGACCGACCACGATCGCGTGCTGCGGCCCACGCAACCGAATTTGTTGCGCAAGCACACGGGTGTGCAGCAGCGCGTTGGGCGGCACCGCGCACACGCACACGATCGCCGCGGGCCGTTCGGCGAGCCGCTGCACCAGGTCGCGAGCTGAGAGCGTGGTTGTGAACCAATCGGCGCGGAGCCCGCGCTTACCGAGCGCCCGCTCCAGCATCCGCGCCGAAAGTTCATCCGCGCTGTCGCGCGCGGGGAGGCAGAGAATTTCCACCGGCGCGTCGTCTGGTGCGCCCGCACCCGCGCCGAGGTCCTCCACGATCGCCGTCAGGATGTCACGAACGCCGCTCTCCTGGCTCTCGTCGAGTTCCCCTCGGTGCCGATCGATCTCCGCAAGCTTCAGCGCGGGTATCAGAAGCTGGTCATAGACCTGCACCAGCTCCTTGCCCCGAGCAAACTCCTCCACGATCCGCGCGGACTCTTCCTGGTCACCCGCCAGCAAGCGCTGGTAGAACCTGGCCTCCGGGGTCAGCACGGGCTCGTCGCCCAGGATCACGTTCAAAAACGCCAGGCTCCGCACGTGCCGCCCGGCGACCGACAGGCACACAGCGATCGGGGTCGAGAGCACCAGCCCGATAGGCCCCCACAGCCAGGCCCAGAACACCGCCGACGTCAGGACGGCCAGGGGCGACAATCCGGTACCCGAGCCGACCAGCAGCGGCTCAACAAAGCTGCCACCGATCACCTCGGCACCGATGACCAGCCCCGCCACCATCAGGGGCTCGCGCCAACCGTCCGAAATCGCGACCGAGAGGAGAATCGGAAAGGCCGCCCCGATCCACGTTCCCACGTACGGCACAAACCGCAGGATGGCGATGTTGAAACCCCACAGCGCCGCGCTCGGCAGCCCGATGAAAAACAACCCCACCCCCACCGCCAGCCCCACGCCCGCGTTCACCATCGACTGTGTCAGCAGGTAGCGGCTCAACCGCTGCGCCGCATCATCCAGCGCCGGTGTCGTGATGTGCATCTCCCGCTCGCCGACCAGACGGATCAACCGATCGCGCAGGTCCTCCCGCCGGAGCAGCATGAAGATCGCGAACACCACCACCATCAGCGCCGTTGCCAGCCTTGCCAGCATCGGCCCCAGCATGTCCCTCAAATAGGTGATCGGGGGTGTCGGCTCCTGCAGCAGTTTGACCGTCACCGGCTCTGCCGGAGCGCGAGCGGGCAGCGTCTCCCCTTCTGTGTGCGTTCCCGGCTTCGCAATTTCCTTGCCGAGTTCCTCGATCGCCGAACCCGCCTTGGTGATCGCATCCGGCCCCGTGGCCCGGAGAGCCCGCAGCTTTCGCGCCACGTTCGATTTGTACTCTTGGAGGTTGCCCGCGACCTCGACCGCCTGCTGCTCCACAAACCATCCGACGATTCCCAGCGAGACCGTTGCAAAGGACACCGTCAGCACCACCGCCACCGCCCGGGGAAGCTTCCATCGCTCCAGCATCCGCACGATCGGGGCAAGGACAAACGAAACAAAGACCGCCAGCGCGATCGGAACGAGCACCTCGCGGGCAAGATAGAGCACCGCCGCGATCGCGACCAGGACGGCCGCAAGCGGCAATCGGCTTCCTCGTTGACCCTTCTGCGGCATGCGTCCCCGTTCCGTTCAGGCCACGTGTGCAAACATGAGTTGCCACCCGCACGCTCGCCTGATGTGAATTCCTGCTAAGGAATCGCTCATGCGAACGGATACACTGTCCGTCACAGTTGGAATCTCTTCTGAAGCGGAGCGTCGCGATGGAAGTCGTTCGAATCTCGCAAGAACAGATCGACACCGGCAGCATCGGCTCTCTCGCCTGCGAAGCGCTCGAGGCCGGCAACATCGTCGTCCTCCCGGACCACGCACTCTTCGATCAGCAGGCCGATATCGATTTCCTCCTCGGCCTCAAGCAGAACGCGTCGTCGCTCCACAAGAACGTCGCCTACAAGCCCGCGGCGCACAAAGTCACCGGCGCCACCACCCATTCGCCCGGCGACGCCGAGCGCCTGCTCGACGTCATGTCGCGTTTCTCCAAGCGTGCCCTCTCGCTGCTCGCGCTGGTCTGTCCGCCCTACGCCCAGAAGTGGAAGACCGATTACGCCAGTTACCGCCCCTTCGAAGAGCACGGTCGCGATCTGCCTTTGAAGCAGCGAAACGACCTGATGCATGTCGATGCGTTTCCATCGCGCCCCACCCACGGTGGCGGCATCCTTCGGTTGTTCACCCAGATCAACCCCAGCAAGGACCGCGTCTGGCGCGTCTCCGGACCGTTCGAGTCACTCGCCGACAAATACGCGATGAACGCCGGTCTGCGGGATGTCAAGGGCGGGTCGGCCGCCCTCAAGCGTGCCGCGGCAAAGGTCGGACGTGCTGTCGGGCTCAAGGTCCCCGATCGCACCGCGTACGACCAGTTCATGCTCGGATTCCATGATTACCTCAAGGGGAACGAGGAATTCCAGCACACCCGTGAAGCGCGCGAGTACAACTTTCATCCGAACCAGGTCTGGATGTGCTACACCGATGTGCTCGCGCACAGCGTGCTTTCCGGCCAGTACGCGCTCGAGCAGACGGTGATCATCCCGCCCGAAGCCAAGGTGCGTCCGGAAATCGCGCCGGTCAGCGTGCTCGAGCGCATGGCGGGCTTTCCGCTCACCCCCGCCCGGAAGCGCCAGCTCCAGTCCGCGTGAAAACCCCCGTAATCGATCGGTTTTGTGGGAGCGAAGGCAATCTCCTTCGCTCGGCCGCGTAAGGAGCCATGGGGTCGGCCGGATGGCTGCGCGCGCAGGTGCTCCGGCTGGTATGTTCAGTGCAGAAAACGGGAGAAAGCCATGTCCAAAGCCGTCGTTGATCCCGCCGAGCTGCGCCGCTTCGCCCTCGACCTCAAGCGCTTCAACACCAGCCTCATCCAGCAGATGCAGGCGCTCCAAGGCCGCCTCTCGACACTCGGCCAGACCTGGCGCGACCAGGAACAGGTCAAGTTCGTCGAGCAGTTCGAGGCGACCATGAAGACGCTCAGCCGCTTCACCGACCTCTCCGAACAGCACGTTCCATTCCTTCTCCGCAAGGCCGAGAAGATCGAAGAGTATCTGAACCAGCGCTAGTTCCGCTGAAACCCGTGGTCGCATGACCCGTGCCGCCCCGACTGACTCCCCATGTCCGAATCCGCCCGCCTCTCATCCGTCTCCGCTCTTCGCGATCTGAAGGTCGCGCTGTCGCAGTTCATCGAGCAGGTGAACGTTGCGTTCGCGTCCGTCGATGCCGAGATCGGGCGCATGGGCCAATGGCTGCAGCAGGAGCGCCCCGCGTACTACAAAAACGCGATCCGCAAGGCCGAAGAGGCGGTCACCCGGGCCAAGAGCGATATCAGCCGCAAGCAGTACATGCGCGCACCCGAACCCGTGAGCGTGGTCGAAGAGCGCAAGGTGCTCGAAAAGCTCAAACGCCGTCTCGAAGAACTCCAGCGCAAGTACGACAGCGTCCGCAAATGGGCCCCGATCTGGGAACGCGAGGCGATGATGTACAAGTCGACTTGCCGACCCCTCGCCGAGTGCGTGCAGGCCACGCTGCCCCGCGCCATCGAGCGGCTCGAAAAAATGGCTGTGGCGATCGAGGACTATCTCCGTCTCGAAGTCACGTCCGCCGACCTCAAACCGCTCGACTCCTCCGCGTTCGGCGAAGCCTGGAACGACCAGCCCGACGCCTTCGTGCTCAAGTCCACCGTCGAAAAATACGCGCACCTCCGCGCCATGGTCATTTCCCCCGAGGCGGCGTCGGGTCTCAAGCCCGCCCCGCTCGAAACGCCTTGGCAAGCCGGAACCGTCGCACCTCCGGATGCGGAAACCATCGGGAAGCTGTCGCTCGCGGACACGCCGCCGGAAAAGGACGACCTGGTCTTTCTCGCCTGGCGCGCCGTGTCGTATGAAGCGGTCTATCTCGCGCGCCGCGCCCCCGCGGCCCGGGCCGACGGCTTCACCGACAGCGGCTGGTTCATCGGCCCCCTGGAACAGCCCGAATCGCCGGGGGGTTACGCCTGCACCACCGTGGCTTCCCTGCTCGCGCTCGTTCCAGGGCTCCAGACGTTGCTCGCCCTGCGACCGGGCTCGCTCGCCGTCCTGGCCAGCGGCACCGTCCGCAGCATTCTCGATGAAGGAGATCGAGAACTGTGGCATTCCGACCCCGCTTGACGCGTTCTCCCACGTCCCCTGTCCCTTGCACCCTTTGCCCGCAAATGTCCACCAAAGTCGCCCAAGCCAACCTCACCGATGCCGTCAAGGAACTGCGCTTCCGATGGGAACGCGCCCGCTCAGAGTGGGATGACCATGCCAGCCGCCGCTTCGAGAAAGAAGTGCTCGCGCCCCTCGAGCCGATGGTGATCGCCGCTCTGAAATCACTCGAGCACGTGAACGAACTCATGATCCAGGCCCGGCGTGAATGCGAAGACAACGGTTGAACCCAGTACCATCCCCTACCGCATGACCGATCCGACCCCTCGCCAATCCGAGCGCACCCTGCTCCGTTCCCTCGTGCCGCTCGTGGCCCATCGGGCCGATGTCGAACAGCAGATCGCTTCCGGCCTGCGCCAGGCCCTGGCCGAAGCCGAGTCGGAATTCAAAAGAGCCCAGGCCAAGGCCAACGAGGACGCCGACCGCGACCTGGCCGAACTCGAACGCGTGCACGCCGCCCAGCTCGAACAGCTGAAGTCGAAGCTCAACGCCAATGTCGCCGAAGCTCACGAAACCCGCGAACGCGAGCTTTCCAAGTTTTCCATCGGCCTCACCGAACTCGAGCACAAGGCCGAGCAGCAGGCCGAAGAGGCGCTTTGGCTTTCCGAAACGGTCGGCGAATCAACGCTGCGCAAGGCCAAGCTCGCCCACGAGACAACCAGCAAATCGCTGAAAGCGCGGCGGGAGGACCTCGAACTCGCCGCCACCCGCGCCCGGGAACTCCTTGCGAAGAAGGGCCGCACGCTCCCCGCCCCCAAGCCCGAGCCACGCACGAGCGGCAGCGCCCCCATCTCCACCGCCGATCTCGACGCCGACACCGTGGACGTCGCCAATCACCTCTATTTCCTGGAGCACGCCCTCTCGCCCTTCCTGCTCCGAGGCGAGGGCATCGCCCTCGCGCTGCTCGTCGGCGCTGCACTGGGCGGGGCGGCCCCCGGGATCAGGGCCTGGCCCCCACCGGCCGGAATGGTCGGCTGGGGAATCCTGGCCGGCGTCTTTGCCGCGTGCCTCTTCCTCGCAGCTGTCAGGCTGGTCACGATCAAGCGCGTGCAGCCCGCGGCAGAGATCTTCTCGCAGCGCTTCGAACGCGCCAACGCCCGGATCGACATCGCTCAGCGCGAGGCGGACGAAGCCCGCGACCGCGTGCTGGAAGAAATCCACACGGTCAAGAAACGCGAAAATCGCTCGGCCGAGACGCGCCTGCTCGAAGCCAAGGAACTTTACGAGCAGCGCCGCAGCGTGAAGGAGCCCAAGCTCCGCGCCGAGCTCGACTACCGCGTCCGCAAAATCGAGGAGCGTCGCGATCACAAGCTGGAGCGAGCGGAAAGCGACCACGCCGCCCGGCGCACCCAGCGTCAGGCCCGCCGCGATGAAGAACTGGCCGCCACCGTCGCCCGCCGGGAGCAGGCTCTCCGCGACGCGCAGGAAACGGCCGCCAAGCGCGAGGCGGATCTCCAGTCACGCTGGCTGAGCGAAGGCAACCGGCTCCTCGAAGAAGCGCACGCCGTTGGCGCCGCCAGCGCTCAGGACCAGCCGGCGTGGCCCGTCCTGCTCGAGCGCCCGGCCCGCCAGCACTCCAGCGACCTCGTCCGCGTCGGCTGGCTCAGCGTCAATCTCGCCGACATGCCCGGCGGGCTTCCCAGTTCCGACTCGCTCAAGCTGCAGGGTGAAACGACCCTGCGCCTGCCGCTCAATCTCGACCTGATGGGCGTCGGCTCGCTCCTGCTGCACGCGACGCCCGAATCCCGACCCAGGGCGCTGGCCGCTGTTCAGGCCGCCATGCTCCGGCTGCTTACCCAGCTCCCCCCGGGCAAGGTTCGCTTCACGATGTTCGACCCCATCGGCCTGGGCCAGAGCTTCGCGGGCTTCATGCAACTCGCCGACGTCGAGCCGCTCATTGTCGGCGATCGCATCTGGACCGAGCCCCGTCACTTCGAGCAAAAACTCACCGACCTGACCGAGCACATGGAGCAGGTGATCCAGAAATACCTGCGCAATCAGTTCGCGAGCATCCAGGAATACAACGTCAAGGCGGGCGAAATCGCCGAGCCGTTCCGGTTCCTGGTCATCGCCGACCTGCCCGCCAATTTCAGCGAGGCCGCGGCCAAACGCCTGGCCTCCATCGTCGCCAGCGGCCCGCGCTGCGGCGTCTTCACGCTCATTATGGCCGATTCCCGTGCCCGCCCGCCGGCTTGGCTCCCGATGGCCGACATCGAGCGCGGAGCGATCACGCTCAACTGGAAGAACGATCGCTTTGTCGCCAAGGACGAGGATTTCAGCCGCTGGGCGATCGAGCTCGAGCAGGCTCCGCCGGACGAGCTTTTCAACAAGCTCATCCAGCGCATCGGCGTGCTCGCCAAGGACTCGGGCCGCGTGCAGGTGCCGTTCGATGCGGTCGCCCCCAAGCCCGAAGAAATGTGGACACGGAGCTCGGCCCGGGAACTCGACGCGCCCATCGGCCGCGCCGGCGCGACCAAGATCCAGAGTTTGATTCTGGGCAAAGGCACAGCGCAGCACGGCCTGATCGCCGGGCGCACCGGCTCGGGCAAATCCACGCTTCTGCACGCGATCATCACCAGCCTGGCGATGTGGTACAGCCCGGACGAAATCGAGCTCTACCTGGTCGACTTCAAGAAAGGCGTGGAATTTAAGACCTACGCCGCAAACCAGCTCCCCCACGCCCGGGTGATCGCCGTCGAGAGCGAACGCGAATTCGGAATCAGCGTGCTTCGCCGCCTGGACGCCGAGCTCGGCCGGCGCGGCACAATCATGCGTGATCTCGGCGTTCAGGATCTTGCCGGCTACCGCCAGGCCAGCGCGGGCGACCCGGACCGCGATCCGTTCCCGCGCATCTTGCTCATCGTGGACGAGTTCCAGGAGTTCTTCGTCGAAGACGACAAGATGGCCCAGGAAGCGATGCTTTTGCTCGACCGCCTGGTTCGTCAGGGCCGCGCCTTCGGCATGCATGTTGTGCTCGGAAGCCAGACGATCGGCGGAGCCTACAGCCTTGCTCGCAGCACCATCGGGCAGATGGCCGTCCGCATCGCGCTGCAGTGCAGCGAGTCGGACTCCTATCTCATCCTCAGCGAAGACAACCCCGCCGCTCGCTTACTCACCCGCCCGGGCGAAGCGATCTACAACGACGCCAGCGGCCTGCTCGAGGGCAACAGCCCGTTCCAAGTAGTCTGGCTTCCCGATGAAGCACGCGACGAGAAATTGAAACTCGTCCGCGAGAAAACGGCAACACTGAGGCGTAAGCCCGCCCCGGCGCTGATTTTCGAGGGTAACTTGCCCTCGAATATGGAGCGCAACGCGGGCCTGCTCGCGCTCTTGAGTGGCGAAGGGCGCGCATCGCGCACAGCGCCCAGGGTCTGGCTCGGCGACGCGGTCTCCATCAAGGAACCCACCGCTGTCACGTTTAGGCCGCAGACCGGTTCCAATCTCCTGGTCGTCGGCCAGAGCGAGCGCGCCGCGTTTGGCCTGCTCGTTGGCGCCGCGATCGCCCTGGCCGCGAAGTTTCCGCAGCCGGTGCGGGAAGGTGAAGCCCCCCGCATTTCCATTGTCGAAGGCCCGAGCCCCGAATGGGACGGTCCGACGCCGCTGCTCGAGACGGCTGCGCGCCTCGCCCCCGTCACCAAACACGCCGCGGCACGCGGTGCGGATCAGGCGATCGCCACCGTCTACGCCGAACTGGAACGCCGCAAATCGCAGGAACAGGGCGAGTTCGATCCAATCTTTCTTGTCGTACACGGCCTGCACCGGTTCCGCTCGCTCCGCAAGGCCGAGGACGATTACAGCTTCTCGAGCGGCGGCGACGAGCCGGTCACCAAGCCCGACAAGCAGTTCGCGGCCATCCTGCGCGACGGGCCACCCTTGGGCATTCACTCCATCGTGTGGTGCGACAACGCGGCCAACCTCGAGCGTGCGATCGATCGCCGCGGCGTGAAGGAATTCGACCTGCGCGCTCTCTTCCAGATGAGCGGGAGCGACTCCAGCTCGCTCATCGATTCGCCACACGCGCAGTCTCTCGGCCAGAATCGAGCGCTCTTGTACAGCGAAGAAACCGGAACCTTCGAGAAGTTCCGACCCTACGCACCGCCCGATGCACCGGCACTCGAACGCCTGCTCGCCCCCATCACGCGGACCTCTCAGCGCACCTGATAATCGCCCGCAACTTCGAACCGGCGCGTGGTGAGCTCTTCAAGCCCCATCGGCCCGTACGCGTGCAGCTTGCTCGTGCTGATACCGATCTCGGCGCCAAGCCCAAGCTGAAAGCCGTCGTTGAACCGCGTGGAAGCGTTGGTGACAACGCACGACGCATCGATGCTCGCGTGAAACGCCGCAATGGACGCTCGATCGCTCGAGAGAATCGCCTCGGTGTGTCGCGATCCGTAATGCGCGATGTGGTCAATGGCCGCGCGCACACCATCCACGACCTTGATCGCAAGAATCTTGTCGAGAAATTCCCGGCCGAAAATGTCGTCATCGGGCGACGGTGAGAGCCCGAGCACGCCCGCCGCCCGTTCCTCGGCAAGGATTCGAACGCCGGCGCTGCGCAGAGCCGCGGCCAATCGCGGCAGAACCACGCCCGCTATCGACGAATGCACCAGCACGCACTCCGCGGCGTTACACGTCGCGGGCGCACTGGTCTTCGCGGAAACGCAAACGGACACCGCCTTTTCAACATCGGCGGATGCATCCACGAAAATGTGGCAGACACCCTTGTAATGCTGGATCACGGGGATGCGTGAGTTCTCGCAGACGAATCGGATAAGGCTCTCGCCCCCCCGGGGAATGACGAGGTCGATGTCCTGATCCAGCTGGAGCAACTCCAGCAGCTCGGTCCGCCCCAGGCCGCTGATCGACGCGATCGCATCCGGCGGCAGACCGTGCCGCTTCAGTACCTCGCGGGCGATCTGCGCAAGCGCGGCATTGGAACGGGCCGCATCGCTGCCCCCCTTCAAAATGCACGCGTTGCCCGCCTTGAAGCAGAGCGCGAACGCATCGATCGTCACCGCCGGGCGCGCTTCATAGATCATGCACACCACCCCCAGCGGCACGCGCACCCGGCGCACCCGCAGCCCGCTCGGCACCGTGCGCTCTTCCGTGACCACACCCACCGGATCGGGCAAGCGTGCCAACTGGCGGATCCCCTCGCGGAGTTGAGTCAATGACGACTCCCTGAGTCGGAGACGCTGGAGCTTGGCCTGAGCCAGCCCCCCGCTTGCCGCAGCCTCCACGTCGAGACGGTTAGCTTCCAGAACCACTTGCCCGTGCTCGTCGATCGCGTCCGCGAGCGCGAGAAGCAACCCGTTCTTTCGCTCGGTGGGCAGCGAGGCAAGCACGCGTGAGGCTTCCCGGGCGGCGCGGGCAATCGCTTTGCTCTCGCTCACGGCTCGTCCTCCAGCGGCGTCAGCAGCAGGTCATCCCGGTGCACCACCTCATCGGCGACGACATACCCAAGCACGCGCGCAATCTCACCGGCTTTTCGGCCCCGGATCTTCCCGATCTCGTCCGCGCTGTAGGCGCTGACGCCCCGCGCAACGAGCTCGCTTCGCGGGCCGCGAACCTCCACCACCGCCCCGCGCTCGAACGCACCCTGACAGCCGGCGATGCCGGAAGCGAGCAGACTGGCCCCCCGCTTGCGGAGCGCGCCGACAGCGCCCGCATCAATCGAGATGACACCCTGCGCTCGCGCGGACAACCCGATCCATCGCCGGCGCGAGTCCACCGCGCGACCTCGGCGGGGTTCAAAGAAGGTGCCGATGTCTTCTCCTTCAAGCAGCCTCGGCACGACTCGCCCGACTTCGCCGGAAGCGATCACCGCGGGAATTCCCACGCGCGTGACAATGGCCGCAGCATCCAGCTTGGTTCCCATGCCGCCCGTTCCGACACCCGATTTTTCCGCACGAACGTGCGCCCGCGCCGCTTCCACATCGGGCACGTGCGAAAGCACGTTCTTGGTGCCGCCAAGCAAGCCCGGGACCGAGCTCAGCATCAGGAGCAGGTCGGCCCGCAACATCGATGCGGCAAGCGCGGACAGTCGGTCGTTGTCCCCCAGCTTGATCTCGTCGAACGAGACGCTGTCGTTCTCGTTGATGATCGGGACCACGCCGGACTCCAGCAGTGTTTCCAGCGTGTGGCGGGCGTTGAGAAACCGGGCCCGCTTCTCGAAGTCCTCGGCGGTGAGCAGCACCTGAGCAACCGCAAGCCGGTCGCCCGCAAAGCAACTGGCATATTCGGCCATGAGGCGCGGCTGACCGATCGCCGCCGCGGCCTGCTTCTGGCGGATGGCCTTGGGAGGCTTCTCCAGCCCGAGCAGCCGGAAACCGGAAGCGACGGCGCCGGAAGAAACGATGACAACTTGACGCCCCGAAGCGATGATCTCGGTGACCTGTTCGCAAATCTGGCGGACGGACGCCGGCGACAGCTCCCCCTTGGGAGCGAGCACCGCGCTACCGATTTTGATCACGAGACGGCGGACGCCCCGGAGGGTTGTGCGATCGACAGCAGGCATCTCCAGAGGCTAGGCTGAAGCTAGGGAATCGTGGCGACCTTGCGGAGTTGGGGCGGAGCCGATCGAGCAGAGCGGATCTCAACCGCCAGCGACCTGGCTCGTTCCGCGAACTCCGACTTTCCCGAATCACCGAGCAGGTCAAGCACGTGAAGAATGGCAGGCGCGTGCTCGTCGAAGTCGCGGGCAATCGGCGAGAGATTGGCCATCGCCTCGCCCTGCAAGACCGGCGAACGATCGAAGAGCATTTCGATCATCGCGGAAACCATTAAGCAGGAGGCATCGTCTCCGGGGCTTCTTGCAACGCACCAGTACGCGAACGAAAGGTCGGGCACGCCGAACTCGGCGTGCCGCTTCATGGCCGCGACGAGCACTTCGGCCCCTTCGCAACGCGCCGCCGGATCGCCGGTGAGCGCGACCGCGCCGACGGTTTCCAGGGTTGGGTCGCCGCACTGGGCCAGAGCCTGGAAACTAGGACGAAGCGAAACAGAGGGAGAGATATAGCGCACAATCGCATTGAGAACCCGAAGCTTCTCGGGCCCGGGCAGCAGCGCGAACGCTTCGCACGCCGCATCTCCGGATTGGGGTGAACGGCCCGAGATCATCGCGAGAACGGCAGCGGAATACGCCCGGCCCGTGTCGCTTTCATCCAGCAGAACCCGCTTCGCGAGATGCTCGGTAAGTTGGGGAAGCGTCTCCGTCGACAGCGTGACGATCCGCAGCGCCGCCCACCATTCCTGGCCCCGCGCGTTCGAGCGCTTCAGCAGCTTCAGCAGTGCGGGGGCTACTTCTTTCAACTCCTTATCGCACTGCGCAGCATCCAGCGGAGGCGTAATACGGATGTTCATTTCAGGATGCGAGCGAGTACGGATGTAGCACTCGGCGAGATACGCGAAGGCTTCGGCGGATCCGTCGGGAAGTTGGGCGATGCGGATCACCGAATTCTGCCACGCGGAAACCGACATCTCACCCTCGTATTGCATTCGCCCGAGCAGTATCACGGCGCGGCGGACGACCTCGGGTGAAGAGCTGCGCTCGAGGGCTCCGAGCGATTTCGATGTGACCCATGAACGCTGCCAATCGGCGGTGCGGCTGTTGGCCAAGCGGCCGGCAAGCGTCGCGTTATCAAATGGACTGGGAGGTGCGATGATCGCCTCTGAAGGGAGCGAGAACATCCCCCCCACGAGCACCGTCGTCGGAATGAAATCCTGAACGCCTCCATGGTCCGCCCGGATCAACTGGTAGGCGAACTGGCTGCCCAGCTGAAGCGCGACCGCAAACGCCACGAGCACGGGCCATCGCTTGCGCCGAATGAGATCACCGCGGGATGCCACGGCGTATCCACATTCCGGACACACGGTCTTCTCGCTCTCCCCCGATTCCACCCCTTCCAAGTCATACCAGCAGCCGGGGCACAGCGGCGCACCTCCGGTGGACCGTCCCCAGGCCGCAAAGCCGCCGATCAGCAGGGCCCCCGCGATCAGCACTCCCGAAGTCGACAGCAGCATGAGCGCCGCCAGCGCGCTATCGAATCCGGTCCATCCGCGTATTCGCTCGCGACAAAACAGCAGCACGACCATGCAGAGCACAAGCCAGGCTGCGGCGGCGAAACGCGAACGCCTCAGCTTCGAGGTCCGTGTTTGCCAGGCGCGGCGACCATACACGATCGCCATCGCCCCTGTCACCAGCGGCAGCGGAAGCAGGAGATAAAAGAAAACTTGGTCGATCACACAAGGATCCAGAGCGCTCGCCCTCACAATTTACCGGCTGACGACTTCGGGGGTTCCTCGCCCGAGGGATTCGTGCGCCCGGAACCGCTGAATTTCACCCGGAGCACCCCCAGCATGCTCGCAAGTTCCTGCAGCTTGGCCCGCGCCTGCGAAATGGACGTGCGGTCGAGTTCGCTTGCAAATTCCGACGTCTTTTCCGCGATTTTGGCGAGTTGGTCGGCGAGGTCGGCTGCCGACCGGGCGGAAGGCAGAGCGGCACCGGGTCGGCTGCGGGCCAGTTGGTCCGCAAGCGTGTCCCAGGCGCCGGTCCGGGTGCCGATGCGCCCGGCCGCCTGGTCGCGGGCCAGGTGCGCCAGCGTTCGCGCGGAATCGAGGGCCACGCGATCCAATGCCGCCACCTCCGACGACGCCGGACGCGAGTTTGCCGCAAAGGCGGCAAGTTCGTCGGCGACTCGCCGGCACTCCTCCGCATCATGTGCTTCGGTGGCGCGTTGTGCACGCGCGAGCAACACCGCCAGCGCCTCCGCCCAATCAGCGAGCGATGCAGGACCATCGGAGGGAACTGGGTCGGAGGAAACCGCATCCGGCTTTGTCACGAGATTGTCGTTGTTCATGGCATCACTCAAGTACTGGTGAGGAAATCCAATTCCGCGATTTGTTCGGGCTCGCGACATTCAGCGCGACTGTTCCAAGCTGTCGACGAGTTCCTCGTGCGCTCGCTCCCAAGCCCCGATCGCCCCGCGAAAATTCGCGATCTGCTTTCTCTGCTGAACGCACAGGCGCTCCAACTCCTCAAGCCTGCTCTGATACGAGTGTCGGTCGGCCGCGGCGGTTGCCAGAAGGCCCTGAATGCTCGCCAGTTCCCTGGTTTCCGCATCGCTCATGGCCCGAATGTCCGTCGCTCGCAGTCCAGACTGCCGCTCTTCAAGCGAGCCCGCAAAGGCAAGAACCGTGTTGTACTCGCTGACCGCTTCGATCCGTCGGAGCGTGCAATCCGCGGCGAAAATCTCCTCGCTGTCAGCGGCATCCGCGCGAAGCAGTTCCGCCACGCGTTCGATGATCGGCTGTGCGGACACCACGGCATCCCGCATCAGCCGTGCCCGGCGCACCAGCTCCAGCTGCTGGTACACCAGCACGGCTCCGTCCGAAGCGAGTCCGGCGACGCCGCCGGCAGAGATGACCGGAGCCGCCGGCGCGACCGCGATGGAACCCAGCGAAACGCTCGCCACCAGATGGGCCAACTTGTCGGCGAGCTCCGGGCCCGCGTCGGCAGTCGGCGCGTGTGAAAGTGCTGCGAGAGCCTTGCTGTACGAACGCGCGGCGTCAAAAAACCGCTCGCGAGCACGGTCGCTTGCTTGCAGATCCGATGCGGATCCATCCAGATCACCGGCTCTGGCGGCAGAAACCGCAGCGTCCGCCTCGATCAATTGCTCCGTCGCCTCGGCAAACGGCGTCGCGTCCGGGACCG
>JAFEBN010000240.1 GCA_018242645.1 Planctomycetota bacterium
TGATCGCTTCATCGAGTGAATCGACGACCGAGATTCGCAGGAGCGGGCCGAAGACTTCGACATCGGCACCGGCGTACCCGGGAGCATCCGAGGACACAAACCGATCGACCTTGAGGATGCCGGGGGAGATGTAGTGGCCGCCGGGCGTGGGCGCGGGCGCATCGATTGCTTCGGCCTTGAGCAGCACCTGTGCGCCGGCGCGGATCATTTGTTCCTGAGCTTGCAGCACGGCTTGACGCGCGCCGCGGGAAACAAGCGGGCCCATGAAGACCGGGTGTGCCGCGGCGGGGTCGCCGATGATCAGGTTGCTGGCGCTCTTGCAGATGGCGCCGATGACCTTGTCGGCAACGGTTTTGTGGATGATGACGCGGCGGGTGCAGGTGCAACGCTGGCCGGTGGTGATGAAGGCGCAGCGGACGCATTCGATCACGGCCTGCTTGATATCGGCATCGTCGAGGATGACCGCGGCGTTGTTGCCGCCCATTTCAAGCGCGAGAATGCGGCCGGGGTAGTCGAGATTGGCCTCCATGATCGCTCGGCCGACGGGCCACGAACCAGTGAACAGGACGCCATCGAGATCGGCGTGGCCGACGAGCTTTTTCGCCACATCGACGCCGCCCTGGATCATGTTGACGACGCCGCTTCCGAAGCCCTCTGCTGCGAGAGCTTCCTGGTACAGCTCGGCCATGACCTGGCCGACGCCGGGCGTCTTGTCGCTGGGTTTGAAAACGATCGTGTTGCCCAGCGCGAGCGCCGGGATGATGTGGCCGTTGGGGAGGTGCGCCGGGAAATTGAAGGGCCCCACCACCGCCATCACGCCGTGCGGCCGGAACCAGGCCTTGCCCTTGCGGGTCGTGGCAAGATCGATCTCGTACCCCGCGACGCGACGCAGCGCGCCGATGTCGCTCGCGTCGAGCGTGATATCGACCTTGGCGCCCAGCAGCGAAGCCTCGGCCTTGCAGTCCCACATCACCTTGCCGGTTTCGTCGCGGATGATTGAGGCGATCGCATCCTGCTTTGCCTCGGCAAGCTTCTGAAAGCGGCGCAGGGCCGCGATCCGCTTCTCGATCGGTGCGCGCGACCAGCCGGGGAGCGCTGCGCGTGCGGCCGCGACCGCCTTGTCCACGTGCTCGGTGGATGACGCGCCGTCCCACACGATGGACTCGGGACGGGCGGGATTGGTCGAACGGACGGCGGGCCCGCCGGGACGAACGAACTTGCCGCCGATCAGGTCGGTCGGGTCATTCTGCAGCGAGGGATGCTTCACGCCTTGACCTTCCCGCGGCTTGGCTTGGCGGATTTGGATGGCTTGCTCGCGGGCTTGGCGGCTTTCGGCGCTTCGGCGTCGTCCACGGGTGCGACGGGCGTGAAACCAGCGGTGGCACCGGGCGATGCCTCGAGCAGCGACATGGCCTCGTCGCTGAGGCGAAGGCCGCCTTTTTCCACGGCGTAGTCGGTCTCGAGAGCGCGGAACTCGCCCTCTTTGGAAAGCACGCTCACGATTCCGTGTCCGTTCAGGCGACCGGTGCTTGGGGCCAGGAGCGGCAAGGACTTGGTTTTCTTGACGAGTTCGACCTGATCGGTGGGCGCATCGAGGTGCGGCCCGCCATCGAACGGGTCGATCATCCCGCGATACCGGAAGCCCATCGATTCGAGCAGGCGCCGGGCGGGAACAGTCTCCCGGGCAACCTCGCCGACGACATTCTGCACTTCGAGCGAAAAGAGCGAGAGGTAAATCTCTTCGCGCGGGAGCAACTCGGGAATAAATCGGCGGTTGTGCTGACAGAACCGATCCGCCTCGGCGTACTTCACCGGAATGAACTTGCGACCGAAGTGATCCCAGAACACGTTGTCGCCGGAGCTGCTGACCGGCGCCATCATCTCGGCGAGGATGCGATCCGCGAAGAACCTGCGGTACATCCCGATGAAGTGGAAGCGCACGAACGAGAGGAACCGTCCCGGACGAGCAGGATTGCCGCGGTAACTGGGCTGGATGATGAGGCCGCCGATTTCGGTGGGGCCGCTTTCGTCGCCGTAGAGCTTGCCCACTTTGTGCGTGGACGAATACGAGAGCGGCTCGGAACGGAAGGTGCGTTCCGAGATCTTCATGGCCCAGTTGGGATTGCCGGGGCCGCCCTGGTGCGAGCGGACCTGCGAGGTACCGATGACCGTACCGGTGTCGGTGTCGACCATCGAGAACACGAAAAGATCGCTGCCTTCGTATTGCGAGGCGGCCTGGGGCCCTTTGCGGGTCTTGCCGGGCTTGGCGTCCTTGAGCTTGCCGGATGCGCGGCCGAAGGAGATGGTGCTCTGGTCGATCTTGCCCCCGATGATCTGCTCGTTGGGGGGCAGATTGATGAAATAGACCATCTGCGCGAGCTTGAGGAGCGTCGGGACGTCGCCGAGTTTGGATTGACGGATGAGGAACAAGCGCCCGGATCCTCCTTGGTTGGGCCGCGGCCCTCCATGGGCCACGGTGTGCATGGTAGAGCCGAAGGGCCCAAAGGACCCGGCGGCGCGCAAACATCGGTGTTTTCAGGCCTTAGGCGGGGACGGAGGCAAAGGCCTTTTCAAGGCACCCGAACACGCGCGGCCAGTCCTCGAGCTTCATGACGCCCATCGGGGGCAGCATGCGGAGGTGGTACGGACCGTGGCCACAGTAAAAGAGAACCACGCCGTGTTCGAAGGCCGTCTTGCAGAAGCCGGCGACCTTGTCCTTCTTGCCGCCAAAGGGCGTGAAGCGCATCATGCCGCCGATGCCGCCGATGAGCTGATTGCCCCCGCCGCCCAGCGCCGGGACGCCGGGGAAGTGCGCCGGGAACTTGGCCATGAGCTTGCCCATTTCGGTGCGGAAAGCCTGCTGGTGCTTGGCGAGCAGGCCGCTATCCCCGAAGTAGTTTCCGTCACGCAGGCGCTCGATGATGCGCTTGCCGACGCGGAACGAAGGGCCTTCGCCCGTGAAGGTGCCGCTGAGCAGGCCGGGCTTGGGGTTGTATTCCTCGGTGAACATCGTGACGCAGGCCTGTGTCAGTTTGCCGGCGCAGAAGACATCGACATACGGGCCGAGATCAAACTGCTCGTAGGCGAACATGCGGCCGGTGCGGGCGAAGGTCTGCACTTCGTCGTCCCAGACGGCGATTTTGTTGGCCTTGCAGAGTTCCATCAGGGCCTTGAAGAAATCGCGGTCACCCACGTTGAAACCGCCTTCGCCTTGCACCATCTCGAAAATGAAGCACGCGTGCTGGCCGGGGTAGCGGGTGATGTATTCCTGGAGCTGCGCTACGGCGCCGTCGATGTACTTGGTCTTTCCGATGCGCTCGGCGGCGATCGGGTCGTAGAAAGGCATGTAATCCACGAGGGTGCTCAGCGGAATGCCTTGGCGGTAGTCGGCGGTGTCGCCGATCTGGGCCATGGTGATGCTGCGGCCCATGAAGCAGTCCTTGAACGCGATGACGCGACTGGCCGGTGCGTTTTTCTGGAAGCAGACCTTGAGGCCGTTTTCGTTGGCCATGGCGCCCGAGGTGCTCACGTAGACATAGCGGAGGCGACTGCTCTTGCGGGCTTCGGTCGCGATGGTTTCGGCGAACTCGTACGCGTCCATGTTGGATTGCAGGTTGCCGCTCTTAACGGTGTCGTCGAGCGAGCCAATCAGGCTCTCCTTGATCAGGTCTGCATCGCTGTGCCCGAAGTAATGGACGCCGATGCCGCAGATCATGTCCCACTTGACGCTGCCGTCGGAGAGTTCGACGAGGGCGCCGTTGCCGATGCCCGAACCGATGTAGGGATAGAGCAGTGCGCGGCCGCGGGCGTCGGCGGCGCGGGCCATCAGCGCTTCATATGACTGCTTGAGCGCGGGGTTGGGCGGGCGCACGTCGGTGATCTGGGCGCTCTTGGTTTTGACTTCGGCAACGATGGCCTCGATCGCGGCGCGGACGGCCGGGCTGGCCTTGAGCTGAGCGCCGACGGGTTCCGCCCCGCCATCGGGCGACGGGATGGAAGGAGAGACCGGTTGTGCAACTTGCGTCATGATTCCTCCGTGCTTCAGCGCCGGGTCATTGCCCATTCTGCTTCGACCATTCTTGGAAGGATCGCTCGGAAAGTCTCGACATGAGCAGCGCGAGAAGCTGGCACCGCTCCACAAGGCTGGAGAGGTCGATCCATTCCTGCGGCGTGTGGAGGCCTCCGCCCCGTACACCCAGCGTGTCGATCGTGGGCAGCCCCTCGGCCTGCAGGTTGTTGCCCTCGCACACGCCGCCGGTTTTGCTAAACGGAAGCGATTGTCCGAGGTCTTCCGCGGCCGCGCGGGCGAGACCGGCGAGCGTCAGAACACCCGGGGTGGCGGGTTTGGCCGGGCGATTGAGCGTGGAGCGGACATCGAGCGTGGCTTTTCCCGCGGCGGCGCGGCAGGCGGATTCGATCGCCGCGACGGCCTTTTCGCCCTGCGTCGGCGTGGCGAAGCGCAGGTTGCCCCACGCCTTTGCCGAATCGGGCACGACGTTGGTGGCCGTGCCACCGTTGATGACGCCAACGCTGACAATGAGCCCTTCATCGGGGGCGGCGAGAGCGGAGATAGGCGGAATGGCACGGGCGAGCGCGTCGATTGCGGAAACGCCGTTCTTGAAGTCGCGACCGACGTGCGCGGGGCTGCCGGTGGCCTCGACAAAGAACTGTCCGCTGCCGGGCCGCTCGGTCACGAGCCCGCCGTCGGCGGTGGCGGGTTCGAAGGCCAGACCCACATCATGAAGCTTGGCTTGCTCACGGAGGAAGCGGTCGGCGGCGAATGAACCGGTCTCTTCGTCGGTTGAGAGGACGAACGACCAGTTGGAGGAAATGCCGCAGGCTTCCAGCGCTTCGAGCGCCGCGATTGCGATGACCAGTCCGCCCTTCATGTCCACGCAGCCGGGGCCGGTGGCGGTCTTGCGATCGGGCGCGACGGCGAGTTGCCGAAAGGGCGAATCGGGCTCGTGCACGGTGTCGACGTGACCGCTCAGGAGCATGCGAGTCGCACCGGTGCCCGAGCGGCGACAGACGACGACCTTTCGGGGCGCTCGCTCCGCTGCGCCGGCGAAGAGCCACGGAGGGGGCTGCTCGCCCGTGTGGCTCCAGCATTCGGCGCCGAGCCTCTTGAGCCGGTCGGTCAGCAGCGCGAGTGATTCGTCCATTGCGGGCGCGGCGACGCCCCCGGTTGGCAGGTTGACGTGCGTCGTGAGATCGCGCAGGAGCGACTCATGCGCTGCGGCAATCGTGTCCGTGAGCCGACGCTCGGAAGTCGTGAGCGGCATGGCTGACAGTATCGTCCTTTTCGGCGCTGAGCAGTCCGTAAACGAGCAGAAGGACGCACGCGCCGGCGATGAGCAGTGTCCCGATTTTGAGTCGATGCACCGTGCGATCGATCGGCAATTCACCGAGCGGCTTGCCGATGATGGACTGGAGGTGCGCTTGCCGGCCCAGGACGGTGCCGTGCCGCCATGTGAAGCGTCTTGCGGGAACACCGTTGAGTCGCGAGACCGTGTCGAGCGCCTGGATCATGGCTGCCGAGCTTTCCGGCGTGACCAATGTCGAAGCCGACTCGGGTTCGGGCGGGTTGCGGCTCAGGTCTTTGGCGGCGAAGGCATCGGCCTGAAGCTCGAATCGGCGGCTGATCCACCCGAGCGTGAACACGCCCGCACCGACGGACGCGACGACTGCCGCAGTGTTTACTTCCCAGCTCTCCCGCACCTTGAACAGGCTGCAGACGAGTTCGAAAAGCATTGCCCCGAGAACGGATGAGGCGATGGTGGCTCCCAGGATCCAAGGGAGATGCCGGAGTCGCCCGTGCCCGGCTTCATGTGCCGCGACCGCTTCGACCTGGCGGAGCGGGAGCATCTGCAGCAGTGCGTCGGTAAACAGGACGTAGCGGGCACGGGGAATGATGCCCATGAGCGCCCCGTTGAGGATGCCCGAAGAGGTTTGCCAGACCAGCACTTCACGGGCGGAGACGTTGTTTCTTCGAAAAACCCGCTCAACCGCGTCCCGGAGCGGACCGCCTTCGAGCGGAACGGTGTCCCACACGAATCGAAGGATGAGCGGGGAAAAAGCGAGCACCACAAAGACGCCGGCGACCTGCCAGAACAGAGCGACCCAGTCCGCGGGTACACCGGGAACGCGGATTCCCTGTCGCCAGACCGCCTCGCCGAGCACGCGCCAGGCGGTGAGTAGAAGAAGAGGGATGAGGCCGAGGAGGATGGCGTGGCGCACATGTTCCCAGACCAGCGCGGGGCGCGACTTGTCGGCGAGGATGGGAACACCCTCGTGCAAGTGTCTCCAGAGGAGCGCCTCGCGGATCCGACGCTGGATGGGCGCGTACGACCAGTAGATCGCGACAAACGCCGCGAGCGGAGGCAGGGCGGTGACGAATTCGCGGAGGATGGGCAGCGAACCGCTGAGTTCCGCGGCACTTCGGGCCCAGCCGAGGCTGATGATGGCAAAGCCGTGCAGGGAGACAACCATCGCGCGAGACAGGCTCAGCGATCGCTCTGCCAGCGCGATGTTGCGAACCCGGCCCGTGCGGTCCAGGCGGCGCCGGAGCACTTCCATGAGAACACCAACACAGACAACCAGCGCGCTCAGCAACAGGGCGTAGCGCCAGGGCTGTGGCGGGGTCGAATGGCTCGACAGGGACGGAGCCAGGCTGTCCAAAAGGAAGATGAGGATGACCAGGCCGGTCGTCATGGCGGGCGGTCAGGTACGCCGCGCTTTCACGATCGCGCGGCAGCGCTTGGGGTCGATGGGGCCGTCCCAGGTGCCGCCACGCTTGATGTACGAGCCGACAATCAGCGCATCGGCGTGTTCAAAGAGCGAGGGAACCTGTTCGGGCCCGACGCCCGACCCCACCCACACCGGAAGCTTGACGGCGGCGCGAGCCTCGGCAACATCTCCCTCGTCCGCCGGAGCACCGGTGAAAGCACCCGTGACAATGACACCATCGGCGCCGAAAAACTCCGCGGAATGAGCGGCGTCGCCCAGCGAGATGTCGGTGGTGATCGCGTGCGAGGCGTGCTTTTTCTTGATGTCGCAGATGATGCGAATGCGCTCGGCGCCGATTTCGCGCCGGAAGCGCAGCAACGGGCCGGCCGCGGCCTGGGCGAGCAGACCTTCATCGGCGACGTGTGCGTACACAAAGTTCTCGCAGCGGATGAACGATCCACTGGTCGCGAGCGCCACGGCGAGTGCTTCCTTTTCGCCGCTGGAAAGAACTTGAACACCCATTGGTTTGTCGCCGATGACGTCCTTGACCGCCCCGCAGAGCCTCGTCATGGCGGCGACGGTCGCGGGCGAATGGGGTCCGTTCACGTACGGCCGGTCGTGCATGTTCTCGACGATGATGGCGTCGAAACCCGAATCGACCAGAACCCGGGCCTCCTGGCGCGCGACGGCTTCGATTTGATCGAGCGAACGCCTGGAGAAAGGAGAGCCGGGCAGCGCCCCGACGTGCACCATGCCGATGAGCGCCTTGGGGGGCATTGCCTCGAAAGATGTGTTGTTTTTCTTGGCCATGTGGTGATTGCGTGGAGGATCAGGTGGCAGGGACCGGCGTGGGCGTGCTCCAGACTTTGAACTGGAGGATCGCGGCCAGATGCATGAGGAACCACAGAATGGCGTGGATGCTCACCACGCCCGCCCATTCCGAAATCTCCCACCGGAACAGGATGATCGTGGCGATCGCGTAAACCGCGAGCGCACACAGGTAGAGAAGCAACGGGTGCAAGGGCAAGCCAGAATGCAGGGTCAACAGGAGCAGGCCGACCGAGAGCAGCATGCGTGCCGCGGCAAGCGGGACGTCTCCGATCGAGCGGCCCAGCGCATACCCGACGAATCCGGTGGCGGCTGCGCCGGTGCCGGCGTGCAGCAATCCAAGGTAAACGGTGAGCAGACCGCTCGACCACCAACCGGTTCGCCCGCCGTGAACGGCAGCAAAGACCGCGGCGATGGAAAGCGTGGTCGCTCCGGCGATCCCGATGACCTGCGCGCTCCCAAAGCCGGGTTTGATGAACGCATCGATGGGGTGGACCGGTTCTTCGACAACTTTCACCGGGTCCGGCGGAGGAGGGGGTGGAGGTGGCGCGGGGGCGGGCTCGGCCGGTTCCAGGTCGTACGACATCTTGGGCTCGGCGGAATGCTCCGAAGCGGGTTTATCGGAATTTGTCTCGCTCATGCGATGCTCCGGGACTTGCCCAGGAATTGTTCCATCAGTTCGTGGCCGTGCTCTATGACAAGCCGGGTACTCTCGGCCTGCTTCTCGATGAATGCGGTGCAACCGTTCGGTTGAATCCCCGTTCCCGCCATCAGGAAGGGAACGGGAGTCGCGTCGTGCTTGCGATTGCTCACGAGCGTGTAGTGATCGGGAAGGACCAGCAGGCGGCAGCCTTCACCGGATGCCGCGAGGCGCTGCATGCAGCGGGTCATCGGGCCAGCGATGAGGCGATCGATGGACTCGATCGATGCGACCTTGGTTTTCCAATCGGCCTGATGTGATGCTTCATCGGGTGCTTCGACGTGGCAGCAGGCGATGTCGTATCCACCGGAGGTGATCGCATCGATTGCCGCCCGGCCTTGAGCGGCGTAATCGGTATCGTGGTAGCTCGTCACGCCGGGAACATTCAGTCGATCCCAACCCATGTAGGCGGCGATACCGGAAAGAAGGTCCACGGCGGTGATCATGGCGCCGCGCAGACCGAAGCGGTCGCGGAAGCTGGGCATGCTCGGCTTCACGCCCTGGCCCCAGACCCAGGCCATGGTCGCGGGACGTTTGCCAGACCGCACTCGAGCGCGATTGACGGGGTGGTCGCGGAGAGCTTCGATCGAAGACCGCATAAGCCGCTCGAGCACGCTTGCTGCCGAACCGCCCCGGGGGAGATGCATCTCCCACTTCTCGCCCGGCACGGCGTGAGGCGGCGTGGTCAGTACATCGTTGAATGTCCGGCCCGAGGCATCGATCAGAATATTGCGGTAGCTCACGCCCGGCGTCAGCGTCAGACCTTTCACCAAATCGGTCTCGTGCTCCTGCCACCGTTCGCCAATGGCGGCGACAAGTTCGCGGGCTTCCGCATCGGAAATGGCCCCGGCCGAGTGATCGATCATCAGCGAGCCGGATTCAGCGCCGTACGGACCGGCAGTTGATCGGCCGGTCGTGACCAAATTCAAGCGGAAGATCCAATCCGACGGACCCGGACGCAGCCCCAGTGAGGCTGCCTCCAACGGCGCGCGACCGGTGTGATATCTCGCCGGGTCGTATCCGAGAAGCGACATCGAGCAGACGTCGGACCCCGCCTCGAACCCGGGCGGTGTGGTCTTTGCGATGCCGAGCGAACCCAACTTGGCGAGCGCATCGAGGTTTGGCGTATCGGCCGCGTCGAAAGGGGTGCGCCCGCCCAGCTCGGGCAAGGGCTTGTCCGCGCCGCCGTCGGGAATGAGAACGAGATACTTCAGAACGGTCTCCCGGGCCAGTTCTGACCGGCGAGCGAGGCGGCGATTCGGAGCGACCAATCGGCGGCGCGGAAGGTCACGCCCCAGATCGGGCCGCTGGCGGCAGAGAAAAGCAGCATTGCGCAGAGCAAACTGATGACGGCGCCCTGTTCGCTATAGATCAGGCGGCGATAGCTGCCGGAGAAATCGGCGAGGATTCGCGAACCGTCCAGCGGCGGCACGGGGATGAGATTGAACACCACGCCCATGAAGTTGATCATGACGCCGGTCCACAGAAATACGGCCACGTTTTGCTGAACGTTGTCGGGTGTCTTGGGGCCGATGAATAGCCAGCCGACCGACCCGGCGATGCACAGCACGGCGAGAATCAGATTGACGGCAGGTCCTGCTGCGGCGACTTTGGCATCGTCGTGGCGGCCGCGGAAGCGATCGGGCGAAACGGGCATGAGTCCCCAGGTGAAGCCGAAGAGGGCGAACATCACCCAGGCCCAGGGCCAAGGGATGTGCACGAGGGGATTCATGGTCATGTGGCCCAGGGCGCGTGGGGTGTTGTCGCCGCAGCGGATGGCCATCCAGCCGTGACCGAGTTCGTGAAGGCAGATCGACAGAATGACCCACAAGACCCACGAATAGAGCAGGATCGGGCTGATCTGATACCACTGAGCGACCCACCAGTCCATGCGCGCTCCTTGAGAAGGGCCGGGCGGAATCCATTCCGGGACAACAGGATATCGGATGAAGCGCAGAAAAAAGCCCGGCATTGGCCGGGCTCGGGAGACGTCTGAAATGGGGGCGGATCAAGCCTTGGCGGGAATCGCCTTGGAGGCCTTGATCGCGATGGTGACAAGCTTGTCGAAAAGCTTGGGGTCGCTGATCGCGACTTCGCTGAGCATCTTGCGGTTGAGCAGGATGCCGGACATCCGCAGGCCGTTCATGAACAGGCTGTAGCGGGTGTTCCGCATGCGGCAGGCGGCGGTGATGCGGACGATCCACAGAGCACGCATGTCGCGCTTGCGGTAGCGACGGTCACGCAGGGCGTAGACGCCGGCGCGGATGACCGCGTTGCGGGCGCGATACCAGTGCTTGCTGTTTGTGCCGAAATAGCCCTTGGCTTCGCGGAGAAGCTTCTTTCGATTCTGAGCGCGGGCGGCGCCTTTGCGAACGCGAGGCATGATTCAAACTCCTGCGGCCCGAACGGGGCGGGATCCACTCCCGACTTGTTGCCCGGCGGACGGTATATCCGGGCGAAACGCCCGGGGTGTGAACGGTTTACTTCGACTTCGAGGCCTTCTGCGCCTGGGCAGCCTTGCGCTGCGCCGGCGTGGGATTGCGCTTGATCGTCGCGCGAGACTGCGAGCGGCCCCGCAGGCGACGGAACAAGAGCTTCTCGATCCGCTTGGCTTCCGGATTCGACATCATCGGATCCTTGCGGAGCTGGCGGAGGCGCTTGCCACCCTTGCCGGAGCGAAGGTGCTTGCGGTTGGCGGAGCGGTGACGCACCAGACCAGTCTTGGTGATGCGGATGCGCTTCAGGAGGCCTTTATGGTTCTTCGTTTTGGGCATGGCAATCTCGATCCCCCACGGGGCCGGCATCGGCCTTTGCAGGGTCAAGATGCTAGGCAAGAAGTCGGGTCGGGACCAGTCTGGGAACGGCACCCGCGAGCTTTCCAAGGGCCTGTAGACCCGCCGGGCGGCTCGGGATGCGTCAGGGGCCGACGAACGAGTCCTTCTCGTTCAGAGGGATTTCGAACCCTTCGAGGCGACCGGTCTGGTGGAACTTCGCGGCCTGCTGGATAATCGCTTCAACGGCCCGGGGGAGCCAGATGTTGTCCCCGTTTGCCCGTTCGGGGCTCGCCATCCAGCGAACGCTGCCGTCGGCGAGGAGCACGTATTGGCCTGTTCCGCCGTGATTGGGGGAATTCTCGAGGGGGTCGATCACTTCTCGGTTGATCGCTCGCAGGACGACCGGCGATCGGTCGGCGAGAACGACCATGGAGGCGGGTTCACCCGCTGCCCGGCACCAGTTGGGCCGAGCCGGGCCCGCCATGATCTGGTAGCTGTACGAGATCGATTCCAGATTGGACCAGTCGAACGCCCCCTTCTTCACCTCGGAGCGATCCGCCTTGGGGTTACCCGAGCAGGCGAGGTCGCGGAGGCGTGCGTAACCGGTACGGGCGAGCGTGAAGAGATTGGAAGAGTTGGCCTTCGGCTTGTCGGGCGAAACGTCCCACCACGGCGCGCCACCGAAGCCGGCGGTCGCGAGCGGGAGCGAATCGCGGTGGTTGTTGGCGTAGACGCCCATGGCTGAAGCAACGCTGCCCAGGCCCGCGGCGCACGACAACTGGCGCCCTTTCTGCCCCATGTATGACAAGGTCGGCCAGAGGATCGAAGCGCCAATCAGCAGCATCGCGGCGACCGACACCAGATCAGAAATGCGCCAGCCACGCGCCGAAGGCATGCTGATGCCTGCGGCCCGATCGGAGGCGGCACGCTGGGCGATTGCTTGAAATGTCTTTTCAACCAGGAACGGCGTGGCTTCCAAGTCTACATCGCGGACGACGGATGCGAGTTCTTCGTGTCGAGCGGCTCGGCCCCGCAGCGCGTGCGGCGTGGATTCGACGCGGTAGCCGGAAAGAGCCCACGCGTCGAGCGCTTCGGCGTCTTGCCCGCTGAGCACCGGTTCGCCCTGGCGAACAAGGCGCTGCATTGTCACATCGATCAACGCGCTATCGCAGACGATGTCGTCCGCCTCGAGCAAACCCAGCAGCTTGCCGACGCGCTCGGCCGCGGCCCGCGTGCTCTCGGGCACACGGGCGACATCCATACCGGCTTCGAGCAGTGCATCCAGTGCCGCGGAGTCGGTGGGACTCAAAGTCAGGCCCGAATGCTGTTCCATCGAATCGCTCATGCATCAACCCCGAGAAACGAATCGCACGAAAATCCCAATCAAGCTCCGGCGGCTTCGCCCTTGCTGACGGCTTGCCAGCGTTTTGCGAAGGCGGCGACTGCGGCGTGCAGTCGGGACTTGACGGTCCCCAGCGGAATACCGAGCTCCTCCGCTATCTGCACGTAGCTCAATCGCTGGAAATACGCGAGGAGCAAGATCTCCTTCAAGGTTGGGGAAAGCCCGCCCAGCGCCTGCTGCACGAGCTTGTCCCGTTCCGAACGATCCATCTGCGCATCCGGCTTCTCCACGTCGACCTCCAAGAGGTCAACAAACATGGCGCCGGATCCATCGGAAGAGTCCTTCCCGACGGGTGCCAGGAGGTCCACTTCCTGGCGACGAAGCTTCTTACGGAGGTAATCCCTACCTTTGTTCGCGGCGATCGTAAAAAGCCAGGGCCGAAAACGTCGTTCGATGTCGAACGTGTCCGACGACTGATAAATCTGGAGAAAGGTCTCCTGGAAGACGTCCTCGGCGGCCGTACGGTCCCCCACCAGCCGGTAGAGGAATCGGAGCAGGTCGTCCTTGTACCGCTCCATGAGCTTTCGGAAGGCCCCCAGGTCGCCCCGGCGGAAAAGGTCGAACAGCTTTTCGTCGGTCACTTCCTTCACGCGCGATCCTTGCTCCGGGCTCGTTGCCCCAATCCGAAAGTCCTTTCCGAGCGGTGATTGCCGCCCGGTCAGCCGACCGACTGCCCGTCCCACGCTCCGAGCACCACGCCCGAGCTCCGCTCCAGCCGCACATTCCGCTCGGGCGGAAATCGGTGCAGCCCGTCGGCTCGCAGTGCCGGCGCTGATTCCGCGACATAGCGGTCAAACGCCTGCTGGTTCGGAAAAAGATAGCGTATTTCCAGAACGGGGTGTTCGCCCTGCCTTCGGATCAGAGTCGCGGCTTGGGCGCCGCCCGCCAATACCGCCTGGATGTGTCCGTGCACGAGCCAGGACTCGAACTCCTGTGCGGTGGGTTCATCGGGGAGCGTCGCCAGGACGGTGTAGGCAATCGCGGGCATGTCGCCAGCATATCGGTCGATCCGATATCCTCAGCACCTGTTTGCGGGCCATTTGGGGCAGGAAGAAGCTCCCGAACGGGTTGGGGCCTGTCACCCCCTCCCTTCTCCCCGCTCCGTCCCCACCCGCTTCACCAGCCCCGATTTGCAATATCGCCCCCTCCAACACGTTGGACTCTTCGGATGAGCGTCGTACCGGAAGGCTCTCAACCGGGGTCGGACGGCGCAGAGATCAGTGCGATCCTGCTGGCTGCCTCTCGGGGCGACGAATCCGCTTGGAGACGGATCGTCGATCTCTACGCGCGTCGTGTCTTTGCGTTGGCTCAAGCCCGTTTGCGGAATCCTGAAGTGGCAGAGGAAATTGCCCAATCCGTGTTCGCGACACTCGCGGCCAAACTGGTCGGGGGTGGCTATGCGGAGCAGGGCAAGTTCGAGCCCTGGCTGTTTCGCATCGCCTCCAATCGCATCCGCGACGAGCAGCGCCGCCACCGGCGCCATCCGACGACGCATGACACCGAGCTCATTTCCCAGCATGAAGCGCGGTCGGAAGCCGCCCGGACAACCGAGAGTGAGCAGGTCACGCGCCTCCGCTGGGCAATGGGGCAGCTCACCGATTCGGATCGTGAAATTGTGGAACTGCGCCATCACGGCCAGATGAGCTTTGCGCAGATCGCGGAAACAGTCGGTGAGCCGCTGGGGACGCTGCTGGCGCGGCACCATCGGGCCCTCGCCAAGTTGAAAGCCCTGCTGGACGAGTCAAAGGCTGCCGGCGCCACGGCCGGTGGAGGGATCCCCTCATGAATGAGAACAACCACGACACCCCGGGAGCGATCGATCCCGCGCTGATCGAAACCGAAGCCACGCTTCGCGAAGCGGCCCGGCTCGATGGTTTGAGCGCGGTCGTCTCCCACGGACAACCCAACGGGCACACGCTGGAGGATCGGATCTTCGCCTCGACGCGGGATGTGCTCAATCGCCCAAACGTTGCGGGCCGGATCGGTGCTGGGAGCGCCTGGTCGCGACCGCTCAAGATCGCCGCGGCGATCGCGCTCTTTGCCGGTATTCCCGGCGTTCTGTGGTCGGTGAGAAACGGCACCGACACGCAGCCTGCGACGGTCGCGAAGAACGACTCGGGTGTCAAGTCCGCGGCTGATGTCGAGCTGGTGCTCGCCGCCGTCTCGTTGCTCGACGAGCCGCTCAACGGCAATTTCGATCAGCTCGCCGAGGATGCGGCGCGGCTGCACGAGCTCGTGACTTCTGATCGTTCCTACGGAACGGAGAGCGAAGAGAAGACGGTCAAGCAGGGGGTTTGATACCGATGATGAACTGGCACGCCATACAGCTCTCGCCACTCCTTCTCGCAGCGACGATTTCGCTCGCTCAGCCTGCACCTCCCCCGCCGCCGGGCGGCGGCGATGGACGTCCGGTGGAAAAGGATCAGCCCCGCCCGCGCGACGACCGTCCGATGGGCCGCCGGAGCGAACGGAACGGCGAGCCGCCCTTCCTTCGGGAGGGTTTCCCGCAGGATCCCAAGCAGGCGAAGGAACTGCTCGATCGCCTGCTCGAGGAGAATGCCCGCAACAACCGGCGCCTGAACGAAGCGAAGCAGAAGCTCGAAGGTGGCGCGGCACCGGAAGATGTCTGGCGTTCGCTGCGCGAAGCGCGCGCGGGCAACATGGCCGACCGGTTCTTCCAGAACTGGCGTGAACGCCAGCGCGAGGATGCGGGCGCCCAAGGCCCGATGTTCGAGCGCAAGGGGGGCGGTCCGGGCGCGCCCGATCCGCAGACGAGGGCCGAGCTCCTGCAGTTCATCCGCGAAATCCGCCCGGAGTTCGCCGAGAAGCTGGATACTTGGCAGAAGGACGCACCGAAGGCCTTCGGAATGGTTCTCCAGCATCTCATGATGCAGGCGGCCGATACCTTCCGCGAGCGCGATCGCGACAAGCAGCTGTACGAGCTCCGCAAAGAAGATCTCCGCGACAGCATTCTGGTGGTCGAAAAATCCACCGAGGTGCGGCGCATGCAGGAAGATGCGAAGAGCAAGTCCGACAGCCCGGAGTTCGCCAAGGCCAAGGCGGAGTTGCGGGAACTCATGGGTAAGGGGTACGACGCCCGCATACGCGTGCGGGAATACGAGGCCGACAAGCTCGCCAAGCGGCTCGACGAGACGCGGGCACGCATCCAGGAAACCAAAGAGGTCCGCGAGCAGATGCTCGACCGCGCCGTCACGCAGGTGCTGGAACGCAAGCGTGTCACGCCCCAACCGGGCGATGGGCCCAAGGGTCCGCCGCGAGAGGGGGACGATCAGGTCGCACCGGGTCCGGGCAAGCCTCCGCCGCCGCAGTAATGCTCAGAACGACGATCAGGAAACGACCGCACCCGGGATCATGTCGCTCTTCGTGGTAAGGATCACGACGCGACGCTGCACATCCGGAGACGCGTCCTTGGGGGCGTCGCTGGCGGCGAGCAGCATGCCTTTGGATTCCTCACCCCGGATGACGCGAGGAGCAAGGTTTGCAACGATGATGATCGTCTGGCCCACGAGCTCTTCGGGCGTGTAGTAGCCGCGGATGCCGGCACAAATCTGGCGGGGCGTGCCCGTGCCGTCATCCAGCTGCAGTTTGAAGAGGCGATCCGCGGAAGGATGCAACTCGGCTTTCACAATCTTGGCGACCCGCAGGTCAACCTTGGCAAAGTCTTCGAACGTGATCGTGGGTTTCGCGGTCACGGGGGCGTCGGACATCGTCGGTCTCCTGAATAGGGCCGACTGTAGGAGTTACGGGGCTTCGGGAGTCGGCTTCGGAAGAGGGCTGATCCATTGCCCGTCGCGCCAGATGGACAGGCGGCCGTCAACGAGGAACGCCGAAGCGACCTCGGCGGGTTCGGGATCGCGTGCCGGCGGAGCATCGCCCGAGGCGATCATCGCCGCCCAGTTATCTTCGTTGTCGCCGAGCAGCCGGCGCTGCAAGTGCAGTTGTGCCGCCAGATCGGGCGCGCTGAGCTTGAGGCCGGGCTGCCCGCCGCAGACGGGGCAGATGCGAGCGGGGCCTTTCTGACCCTTCCCAGGCACCAGGATGCCCAGCCCCGAGCAGTTGGTACAGGGCCACTTCTTCGATTCGTTTTCCAGATCCTGCACCGACATGCGTCCGCTCGCCGACAGCTCGCGCTCGTGCTGCTGAAGCACCTGCCGCACACCGGGCGCCGCCAGCGACTCGCGAGCTTCGATCCCCTCGCCGCTTCGGAGCTGGGTCAGAAAGAGTGAAGCTCGGCGTGCCGCCTCCCGATTGGCTTCCCGCGCCTGCTCTCGTGAGGCATCGGCATAGGCGGAGGAGGGTTCGAGCGCCTCGGCAATGGCCTGCAACCAGCGTCGTTCGCCCGCCCGCTTGCTCATGGACGACAACGCAAGAGCGGCCGAGGCGGCATCCCGCCGATATTCCGTTCGGCTCCGACCGTACTCGATGGCCCGGACCAGCAGTTGGCGGGTCAGCTCGATGCGCTCGGGCGAATCGGCGGTCTCGAGCAGCTCTTCGCCCAGTTCCAGGTACAGATCGGGGCGCTCGCTCGAAAGCGCGGTGAGACGTCTGGCTTCTTCGGCGGACCAGGGCGCATCGGGCTTTGTGGTGGGCGAGGGCTCTTGCGACCGGGCGAACGCCGCCACGGCCAGTCCAACAAGAAGGAAAATCCAGCGGAGAGTGTTCACAGCTTGGCCCCCTTCTGAAGGCGGAGCATCTCAAGCCTGAGCATGAGCCGCTCGCCCTCCAGGATCTGCTCGACCGAGCTCTGAGCCCGCCGGCGCTCACCGTTCCACGTCTCGACCAGCGACTGAACGGTACCGATGGCACCGGGCTGCTCGCGGGCGACCTCGAGCGCCATCCACTCCGCGCAGGCCGATTGCAGAGCCACGGCACGCTCCATCGACGTCTGTGCGATGACCATTCGCGCGTCCAACCGGCGCCGGATGTCCGCTGGATTCAACTTGCCGGGACCTCCCTTGGCGAGCGGCGAACGAGCCGACATCGCGGCCTGAAGCTGTTCGATTGCCGTGACCGCACTCGGCTCGACGCCGACACGTTTCGCTCCGGCTCGTTCTCGCCAGGTTTCGGCAAGATCAAACACGACGCTGGCAATCGCGACTTCATCCGGAGAAATGGGGAACATTCCGCAAGCGCGATCGAACAACGCCCGTTCGGCGAACGGCTTCCACTTGGCTCGTTTCGGCAGCGAATTCGCGGCCCCAACCAGTTGCCCCACCCATTCGGCGTTTTCGGGCGTTTCCGGGATCGATGGGAGCGCGCGAATCGCGGCGAGCACAATGCTGGGGTCTGCCGCATTTCGTACGACTTCCTTACGAGCGGCATCGCGAATTGCTGCCGGGCTCCCTCTCGCGGCTTCCGTGACGAGAAGGTCCGCCATCAGCAAGTCGGGACGCTGACTGGCGAACTGCTTCAGAATTTCAAGCCGAGCTTGGACCGAGGAACCTGCGCTGTAGTAATCGAGCGCCTTGGAGTGGGCATCCGGCCCCGGTGCGACCACCCCGGCAGCCGGCAGCGTGTGCGGCAAGGGAGCAAGGTCATCCGCCGGCGAAGCGGCCTGCGAGCCCGCTCGGAGGGCTTCTCCGAGCAATATCTGGGACGCGAACCGAGCTGCCAGCCGAAGGCGCTCAACAGCGGTTGAAGGCTTCTCTTCGAGCAGCGCAACGGTTTGCTTCTCCCAAGCACCGACGTCGGGGGGAATGTTCAATTCCATCGAGGGGGCCGTGCCCTCAGCTAACCAAGTCGCGGACAACCGCTCTCGCAAGTCCGACCGCGCGTCCGGCCCGGCGGCGGGCTGCAGGACCATTGTTGAATCGACGCCGGGCGCGCTGCTCGAAACCATGGCCAATGTCAGGGCCGACAGCAGAGGTGAAGGAACTGTGGCGTCTTCAAGCCATCCGAATACTGCTCCGCGCAATTCCTCGGTGGGCCGCCAGCTGAGCGCCGCCGCCAGCAAAGATACGGCCTTGACAAATTCAGACTGGGAACCGGTCGTTCGGTGCAGGAGCGATTCCAGCGCAAGAACTACCAGTGTGTCTCGTTCGGATTGGCCGGGCCCGAAAGCGGCATCACGCACCGCGATGATTCCCTTCCAGTTTTCCAACGATGCGGGGTCCGCTTCGACAACCTCTGCGACCAGCGCCGGTGCGTTGCGCGCAAGCCCTTCTCGGAATGTGGATGCGCGCTCCACGCGGGTGCCCGTGCTTGCAAAGACCGCTCGCTCTTCCAAACTGTCCAGGGTCTCCCTCGGCAACTCCCGCTCGAGCAATAGCCGTCCGCTGACAGCGGCCGCGGCCGCACTTGCACGAACGTTCAATCGCCCGGGCTCACGATTCTGAAGGGGTTCGGTGACAATTGCTGCCACACCGGGGTCAATGAGCGAGGCGGCATAGCAATAGTCCACGATTGAAGAGACGATTGCCGCGATCTCATCCTGCGACATCAGATTCCAGGATCGGGTGAAAGCTTCGTAGGCACGCTTGAAACGGACAGTTGCTGCGCCGGGATCAATCGAGAGGTCTTTCGCCGCGCCATTGATTTCCCGCTGGATGGCGCGGGGTTGCCCCGACTCCAGATCCGCCGCCGGCTCAGAACCACCTGGCTTCTGCACGCTCGGCCGAACGGGAATGCTGGCGACTGCCGGAGCCGCTCGAACATCTTGGCGACCTGACGGAGTGAGAAGGACGACAACCACGATCAGCAACACAATCGATATCGCCGCAATGCCGCCGATGAGAATGCCATCCCGGCCCCAGATGGAAGACTCTGATTTCACCGGCACCGCAACCCCCGAGGCAGGCGGGCGACTGCGGGGCGATCGCCGGCCGTGCCCAGCTGGCGAACGGCTGGGACGCACAATGGTGCTTGGCGACCGCTGCAGAATTTGCAACACAGCCTGTATCGAAGCGCCCTGCGCCGCGCAAGCCAACGCGACAAGCTGCATCGCCTTCGCATTCCACCCGCCGCTCAAACCAACAGCGAGCAACACTTCCCTCTCCAGTGAAGGCGAAGCAGCTTCTATTGATCCCGCCACGCCTCCCCATGTTCGCAACAGCAACTGCTGGATCCCCGGTTCGCACAACTGCGCCGCCGCCGAATGGAGGGCGAGACTGACTTCTTCGCCAGCCGGCGTGCGAGCTTGCGGGTGGCGGGCCAGCTGCTCGAGCCGGTTTTGCAGCGCCAGCAGCACTCGATCCGGGGCCAAGGCCTCGTTCTTCAGCCCAAGAAGCGCGAAGGGCCCCGGAGGGGTTTCGCCAAAGAAAACAGTTACCGGATCGAATCGGCGCGGCCGAGTGGCGCGTTGGGTCGCGTCATGGGGTGTCATTGGCCACCTCCCGGCGGGAGCGTGGGAAACAGGCGGTCGCGCAAAGCTTCGAATCGCTTCCGCCCGCCGGACGGTCCGAAATCGGGCCAGGAGGTTTCGAACAGCCGGAAGGCATCGCGCGCGCCCGCGATATCCGACTGCGATTGAAGCTCAATCGCCTTGTAAGTGGCATCAAACCAACTCGGCTGTCCTTGGGGCAACCCCGAGGCGAGCAGTCGCCAGCATTCCAGCGCAAGCCCTTTATCACCCGTTGCTTCGCTCATTTCGGCAAGGCGTTTGAGGCTGGAAGTGAATCGTCCCCCACGTTCGTACATCCCGCGATCGATGCGCATCGCCAGTTCACGCATTGACGAATCACCCGTCTGTGCGAAAACGAACCCCGCAGCACCTGCCACTTCGTCACGAAGAGAATTCGCCCGGGCGTCGAACTGTTGGGACCTGTCGATGGCTTCGACGGCCGCGCGGCCTTTTGCAGCAACGCTCCGGGCGGCGTCCAGTGACAATGGGCTCTGACGCCACTGATCGATTGCGTGCCGAAGGAACAGCAACCGTGCGGCTTGCGCAAAGGCGGATTGCGAGTCTCCGACGGAATCCAGCGCATCCTCGGCTTGAGCAGGGTTGCCCTTCGCGAGCGCGATCTGCACCGAGCGATAGGCGAGCTCGTCGGCGATCGTCTCCAGGGGTTGTCCGCTCAACTCGCCGATCTTTTCGATCTCTGCGAGCATGCGTTCCGCCCTGACCGTATCCGGAACGCTGAGCGTCAACGCCGCTTCCAGTTGCTGCCTGCCGAGTAGTAGCGCTCGCTGAGACCGCGTTGCCCTCTGTGCACCTCCGGCCGAGACCGCCGCGTCGCGCTCGGCCGGGAACACTTCATCAGAGACGAGCAAAAAGCGTCGAATGGCTTCGTCCCGGCTTGCCGCGGGCGCGGCTCTCGCGACTTTGAACAGCATCGTGCAGGCCTGCACCCGTGCTTCGTGGCGAAGCGGCGACGACTCGGGCACGCTCAGCAGCGTTTCAGCGATCTCCGCATCCGAGAATTTGCCGAGGCCCGCCCGTTTGAGAAGCAGGCGCGCCGCCAACTCCGTCCGGGGGAACGTCGTAATGAACAGAATGCTGGCTTCGTCACGCCGGATGGAAACATCGGTGCGGCCCGAGGCGATTGCGCGGTCGAGCGCCACCACCTCGAACCACATCGCGTCGCGCCGGACATCCTCGTTCTTCGTACGCGATGCGAGCCTGGCAAACTGCTCAGCGGCCGGGAGAAAGTCCGACGCGTAGAACAAGGCCATCCCGGCGTTGAGCGACGCCTTGGCAGCGTCCACTTCAAAGCTCGAAGCATCGTCCGCTCGTGCCGCAACCTCGAACAGCGCCGCGGCGGCTCGATAGGCACGCCCGACTGCAGAGTCCCCAACCGGGTCATCCGCCTTGCCCAGCGCCCGGTGCTTTGCCCTTGCATCATCAAATGCCTCGAGTGCCCGGACATACTGAGCGATGAAACCTTCCGAGGCGAGCGCCCCGGTGCCGTACCGTCGTGAGAGGGTAACAACGGGCGCGATTTGCCCGCGCGCAATCAGGTCTGCGAGCGCGATGCGCCCGAGCTCCGTACGCGTTTTCGCGCCGCCGGCCTCCGGACCATCGGGATTTTCCAGAGCTGTGACGGCCAGCAGCACGGCGTCGGCCGGATCGAGCGGTGAAACTACTTTCCCCTGCGGCGCACGAGTTCTTTGTACCCAGGCGCTCAGCTCGCTCCAGCGTGAACTCGGACCGAGAATCGCAACCCGCCTGGAAAACAGCTGCATTCGCACAGGGTCCGGAAGGCTGTCCGCCGTTGACAGCTCTTCCAGCCATCGCAGCGCCTCCGCATCGTTTCCCAGCAGCGCGAAGCACGTTGCAGTGCCCAGGCACGCTCGCGCTACGTGTTCGTGCACCAGCAGCGAGCGAGGCAGACGTTCGAGCGAGGGAGCCTTGCGATCGGGTGCGTTGAGAAGCACCCCGAAGTGCAGAAGAGCGTCCCCCGCGGCAGCGCGGTCCTTCGTGAGCTGGGCGAGATAGCACTGGCTCCAACCGGCGTAATAATGCGCGAGCGATTTCACGCGCCGCGCATCCTGCAGCTGCGCCTTGGCTTCCTGCTCCTCCGCGAAGCTCAGATCCTGGCGTGCCTGATCCGTGGATTCCAGCGTGCGGACCTTTGCCGCCGCGGCCTGCGCGATCTCATTGAACTCCACCGCGAGACGCTTGAGCGATGCGATCGCCTCGTTGCTGTCCTTCTCGGTTGCAAGCCCGACGCGGGCTCTCTCCGCCACCTGCTCGGCCTGGAGATACTCGGCCTTCAACAGGTTGATCCGAAGGGCCGCCAATTCGGGACGTGGATTGTCTTTCAGCAGTGCCCGGGACTTCTCGCGCAGCGTCGCCCGCTGATCCGTGGGCAGCGACTCGAGCAGCGATTCATACGTGGATGCAAGCTCGGTCAGGAGCTTGGTGCGTTCATTGCCGTTCGACCCCGCGAGCCGCTTTTCCAGCTCGTAAAGCCTCATCTGCGTCATGCCACGCTGCTTCAGATACGAATCGAGCGTGTCGTCCAGCACCGAACGATCGGGCGCGGGAGCCCCGAGCGCCGCGGATGCAGCGATCAGCCACGACGCACGAAGCAGTCGTTCAAGGCGTCGCGGCATAACTCACCCTTGTAAAGCCGGCGTCTTTCGCGGCCTGCATCGCGGCGGCAACATCCTCGACCAGTGCGCGGGGTCCGGATCGCACCAGGACGCCGCCCTGCTTGGGCGCGTTGAGCAGAGCTGATGCCACTTCGCCCTGGGAGGACAGTTGTCGCTGACCGACCTGGAACGCGGGGCGATCGTTGACGCGGTCAACCTTCAGTTGAAGAGGCGGCAGATCGGGGGCCTTGGCGCCCGCGGCTGACGTCTTCTCGATACCCGCTGCGAGGCGAGATTCGGGGGCCGCGAGCGTGCCGGCAAGCATCAGATACAGCAGCAGGAAGAGCACGATGTCGATGAACGCCACGAGCGAAAGACGAGGTATGGAAGTGATGCCGCGTTCACGGCGCTGTTTGAAATTCACGGCGGGCCCGCCTTCCGGCGTACGCCGGGCT
>JAFEBN010000241.1 GCA_018242645.1 Planctomycetota bacterium
CCGACATCAACGCCGACGGCCAGGTCGACGACGCCGACTTCCTGCTCTTCACCACTCAATACGACCTCATGCTCTGCGCCGATCCGCTGATGCCCGACGCTTGTTCCGCCGACTTCAATCACGACGGAGTCGTCGACGACGCCGATTTTGGAATCTTTGTGCCTGCATATCACGAAATGCTCTTCTAATGCGGGTGAAAAGCCGCTTTGCTCCCCGCGGGAACGCCCGACTTCGCTCTGTACGTCGAAATGCGTTGCGAATCCGGTCAGGTGTTCTTCCCGCCCTTTTCCGACATTTCCGCAACTCCGCCAAGTCGCGCGGCGAAAGTTTCCGCGGCAAGGGGAAAAGCCAATTCAGTGTCCGCTTCTTCTCGGGATGGGAGGTTCTCGTGCGGGTTACGTTTTCCCCAATTCTTTGGGCTGCCGTTTCTCTTTGTGTTCCCGCGATTTCTGTCTCCGCTCAGTGCGAGCCTCATTGGCTCCCGGGCGAAGGCATCCGGGGCTTGAATGGTCAAGTGACCGCCCTTGCCTCCTGGGATCCGGACGGTCCCGGCCCGCTCTCGCCGCGCATGCTTGCCGGCGGCTCCTTCACGATCGCCGGTAATACCTTCGCCTCGAATCTGGCGATGTGGGAGTCTCAAACTCAAACGTGGTCCGCCATCGGTGGGGGAACGGACGGACATGTCGATGCGATCGTCGTTTTACCCGATGGTTCTTTCGTCATCGGCGGACAGTTCGATACCGTCGGGACCGTCGCCGCGAGCAACATCGCGCGATGGAACCCAACGACTTCGTCGTGGTTGCCGCTCGGATCCGGAGTCAACAACGACGTCCGCGCGCTCGCGCTCACGGCTTCGGGCGATCTCGTAGTCGGTGGCGAATTCACCGCAGCGGGCGGAGCGCCGGCGAGCCGCATCGCGATCTGGAACTTTGCCAACTCCGCGTGGTCGACTCTCGGCACCGGCATGAACAACTTCGTCGCGTCACTCGCGGTGCTGGCGGGCGGGGACATCGTGGCGGGCGGCAGATTCTCGACGGCCGGCGGTTCTCCCGCCGCCAATATCGCACGCTGGAACGTCGCGACCTCGACCTGGTCTTCGCTCGGCTCCGGTACCGGAAACTCGCTCGTGAACGCGATCGTCGTGCTGCCCGGAAATGATCTCATCATTGGCGGCTCGTTCTCCACCGCGGGAGGCGTTGCAGTCAGTCGAATCGCCCGCTGGAACGAATCAACCGCTTCCTGGTCCGCCTTGGGGGCCGGAATCGCAGGGACGGCCGGAAATGCCGGCATCGTTGTTTCTCTCGCGCTCTCGGCCGACGGCGGCGTATTCGCCGGCGGCACGTTCGGAACCGCCGGAGGTCAGACCGCCAACAACATCGCGCGATGGGATCTCGTAACGTCGACCTGGTCGCCGCTTGCCCGTGGCACGCTCAGCGCCGTTCGCGCCGTGCTCGCCACGCCGGCCGGGATTGTCGCTGGAGGGGATTTCCAGACAGCGGGCGATCTCGCCGCATCTCGGATCGCCCTCTGGAAGCTGCCCGCCGAGACATGGGAACCGTTTGGGCCGGAAATCTTCGGCTCAACGACAGACCTTCTGAGTATGCCCGATGGCGACCTGATCGCAGCGCGATCGTTCATGAACGCCGTTCAAGCAAGCAACTTCAACGTCGTCCATTGGGATTCCGCAAGCGATGCGTGGTCGTCGCTCGGAACCGGAATGAACGGGCAAGTGACGTCGGTCGCGGCGCTTTCAAGCGGCGACATTATCGCGGGCGGTGGTTTCACGTCGGCCGGCGGAACGACCGCACTGAACGTCGCCCGCTGGAGCGCAGCCGCTTCGCAATGGCAAATGATGGGGGCCGGCTTTTCGAGCGCTGTTCTCAAGGTTGCCGTCTCGCCCGACGGTGACATTTTCGCCGGTGGCCAATTCACTCGATCCGGACAGCAAGCCCTCAGCGGCATCGCGCGCTGGAACCCGTCGACAGAACAGTGGCTTCCGCTCGGATCGGGCTTGACCGGCGCAGGCGGATCGAGCGGCATCGTGAGCGGCATCGCGTTCTTTTCCGACGGTGACGTTGTGGTCTCCGGTTCGTTTGTAAAGGCCGGCGGCCTGCCAGCAACAAACATCGCACGCTGGAACAACGCCACTTCTTCATGGTCCGCGTTCGGACCGGGTATTAGCTCACCCGTCAACCGCGTCATCGTCCTTCAAAATGGCGACGTAATCGCCGCGGCGGCCAACAAGGTTTTCCGTTGGGCAGACTCCGCCGCACAGTGGACGTCTTTGGGAACTTTCGATTCTCCCTCTCCTTCGGTGTATTGCCTGCTCGCGCTCGGCAACGGAGATTTTCTTGCCGGCGGGCAGTTCGCCAAAGTCAACGGTGTTTCCGCCGCCAATATCGCGCGCTGGAGCAACGGTGATTCATCCTGGCATGCCGTTGGCGCCGGAGTGAGCGGTGCTGGGTCGTCGAGTGTCCAGGCAATGGCCGGACTACCCGACGGGTTCGCGGCCGGTGGCAACTTCACCGTCGCCGGCGATAACGTCTCCGCCTATTTCGCGCGATACACCGCGACGAACACCCCGTGGATCGCGCGCCAGCCGAGTCCCGCAGTTCTAGTCGCCGGCGAAACGCTCCACCTCGAAAGCGCTCCCGCAGCGTCGTACGACGGTGTCGCCGCCAAATGGCAGCGCTTCGATGACGTTTCCGGATTTGTCGATCTCGTCAATGGCCCCGGCGGCGCCTCCGCCGGTGGAGGCAATGTCTCCGGCGCAGTCTTCTCGTTCCCTTCGCCGACCGATGGCACTCCCGCGCAACTCGAGATCGCCAACATCCAGCACTCTGATGCTGGTTTGTTCCATGCAGTCTTTGTCACCGAATGTGGCGAGTCCATTTCGACCACCGTCGAAGTCAAAGTCAAAGCCCACATCGCCGACATCAACGCCGACGGCCAGGTCGACGACGCCGACTTCCTGCTCTTCACGGCGCAGTACGACATCATGCTCTGTGCCGATCCGCAGATGCCCGAGGGTTGCTCGGCGGATTTCAATCACGACGGGGCTGTAGACGATGCCGATTTCATGATCTTCTTGCCTGCCTACGGCAGCATGCTCTTCTAGTGCGCGCACTTCGTTGAGCCGGAAGACAGCGTGAAGTCCGCGGCTTATTCCGCTGGCGGCGTTCCGACCTCGGCGTAGTAGGGCTTCGCGGGGCTTTCTTGCGAATCGGCGTGCGTGCCGGGCATGATCTCGAAGCGCGGGTCGAACTCGACCATCGTGGATGCGAGCTTGGCGAGCACGGAAAGGTCGCCCTGGGCTTGGGCGCTGCCGCTCTTGATCTGGTCTTCGAACGATTTGGCTCCGACCATGATCTGCTCGAGCGCGGCACGGTTGATGGTGAGTGTCAGGTCGGCGCGGTCGGCGAGGAAGCCGCTGAGGTTGGTCATGGTCGCGTTCTCGACCTCGATCAGGAACTTCTCGTTCACGTCGGGCAGGATGAGGTTGATCGTGAAGCGCATGCCGACCGCCTTGCGGCTGTCCATCCGGATCGCGAGGAAGTTCAGGAAGAGTTCCGTGGACATCGCGCGGATGACGTCGGGGCCGGAGGAACTGGCCATCGGGTCCTGCGGAATGCCCGAGCGCAGCTCGAGTGCGCCCGCGAGATAGGCGTTGCGGATGCCAGGGTTTTCGTCCTGGTAGCCGAGCTGCTCGAAGACGTCGGCGAGCAGGTCCTTGGCCGCCTGGTTGCGCGGCTCGGCCTGCACGAGCTTGTTGAGGATTTCCTGCGCGAGCTTGTACTCGCCGCGGTCGTGCAGCTCGCGTCCTTTGGCGAGAATCTTGGAGGCGCCGCCCATCATCTCGACGTAGAGCGGGGCGGACTCCGCTGGCGAGAGGGGAACGAGCGTTGCGGGGTTGCAATCCCAGAAGCCGAGGAAGCGCTGGATCACGCCGCGGCTGTTGTGACGGGCCGAGCCGTGGTAGCCGCGGCAGAACCACATTTTTTCGATGCTGGCGGGCATCTCGTACACGTTGTGGATCTGGTTGATCGTCACGCCGCTGTTGGCCAGGTGGAGGACCTGGTTGTTCATGTTGGCGTAGAGGTCGCGCTGGCCCCGCAGCACTTCCTGGATGCGGGCGTTGCCCCAGCGCGGCCAGTGGTGGGAGGCGAACATCACTTCCGCCTCGAGCCCGAAGAGGTAGAGCGCCTTGGCGATGTACTTGGACCAGTTGAGCGGATCGCGGACGGGCGCGCCGCGCAGGGTGTAGATGTTGTGAAGGGTGGACGTGACGTTTTCCGCCATCCACAGAGCCTTCATTTCCGGGATGTAGGTGTTCATCTCGGTCGGGGCTTCGGTGTTGGGCGTGTCCTGGAAGATCATGCGGATACCGTCGACCTCGAGTTCCTCGATTTCTTTCTCGATGAGGCGCGTGGGTGCGATGAGGCCGACGGAACCGGCGGAGGTGCCCTGTCCGAGGCCCTGGCCCACGTAGCCGTGGGGCGCCGCGGGAAGGAGAAGGCCGTACTGATAGAACAGGCGCCGGTTCATCGCGTTGCCGGCGTAGACGTTTTCCGCGATCGTGTGCTGCATGAAGTTTCGCGGCGCAATGACGGGGATTTTGCCGGAGCGGACGTCTTTTTCATCGATGAGGCCGCGCACGCCGCCCCAGTGATCGGTGTGCGAGTGGGAATAGATGACGGCGGAAACGGGAAGACCGCCCCCGACGTGTTCCTGGAAGAGCTTCCAGGCGGCGCGGGCGTTTTCGGCGCCGATGAGCGGGTCGATGACGATCCAGCCGGACTTGCCGCGGACGAAGGAGATGTCGGAGAGATCGAACCCTCGGACCTGGTAGATGCCGGGGACGACCTCGTAGAGGCCGTAGTTGTTGTTGAGTCGCGATTGGCGGAGCAGTGATGGGTGGATGCTGTCGAATTCGGCCTGCTGATCGAGGAACTGGAAGCGCTGCATGTCCCAGGCCGGGTGGCCGAGGTCGGACGGGATCTGCATGTCCTTCATCTTCGCGATCAGCCCGCGCTGCTGCTCTTCGAAGTCGCGCGTGTCGGCGAAGGGGAGCGTGGCCTTGGCACGCTCAAGGATTTCTCTGGTGTACTTGGACGGAGCCTTGCCTTTGGGGTGGAAGTGGCCTTTGAGCGGTTCGCTGGGAGCACCGCCCTGCGGCCGGGCGGGCTCGCCGAGCGCGAAGTGACCGGCGACCGCGAAGGCGGCTCCGGCAACTGGAAGAGCAGTCATGAACTCGCGTCGGGAAGTGGACATGCCGGAATTCTCCTACTGATCCATGAACGCGCAGTGTATCTGTTGGCGAGCAGGGTGGGGATCACGCGTGAGAGGTGGCAATCGCGCCGTTCCGCACGCTCGCGGGCCGGTTGGAGGCCGCGGCGTGCGCTGGGCTTGGTGCACGGAAAATGCTTTGTTTGTTGGCAGAGAGCTGGTACGCTCGTCGCCCGTGGCTTTCTTGAGCGGGTCGGTCGGTTGAAGCGCTGCCGGGTCCGTTCACCGTCACCGTTTCGTTCCGCGGTGCCACAGCCGCGCTCTGTTCAGTCGGAGAGAGCCAACATGTTGAACCACCATCTTGCGGCTGTGCGTCTCGCGGGCATTGCCTTGTTGTGCGCCGCTTCAGAGCGGGCAGACGCGCAGGTCTACACCAATTTCAACCTCTATCGCGCCGCGATCGGGGGCGCGCCGGAGTATCTCCACACGTTCGACGACCTGGCTCCGAATACGACCCTGACCACGCAGTATGCGGGCGTGAGCTTCGGGGGCACGGCGAGGACGTGGGATGCGATCAGCGAGGGAGGCGGGGGCACGGCGGTTTCGCCTCGCAATGTGCTTTTCAACTTCGGGACTGCTCCGATGCGTTTCACGTTCAATGAGCCCACGCGGATGGTCGCCGTGTACAACCCGAGCATCTTTGATGTCGTCCGCCTGACCATCCGGAGAGCGGACAACACCGTCATCCAGACGATCGATATGCCGACGGGCACTGTGACGTTTGCGGGTTATATCGCGACGGAGAACATCGCGGCGGTCGAGGCGGTGGGGCTCGCGGGGCAGAGCAACGGAACGATCTTCCTCGACAATCTGGAGTTTGGCAGCGGGTGTGCGCGGATCGCGTTGAATCCGGCGGGCACTGGCACATGCCCGGGCGGGAGCGGATCGCTGGTTGCGGTGGTGGCGGGATTGTCGCCCCGGACGCTGCGATGGCAATACGAAGCTCTGCCGGTTGGAAGCGGCGACTGGCATGACCTGTTTGACGGACCGATTCCGGGAAGCGACGCGGCCGCCGCGAACACGGATCAACCGAGTCTTGCGATCAGCAACGCCCAATTGACGCAGCAGCGCTTCCGGCTGAAAGTATCGAACCACTGCGCGGCGCAGGTGAGCAACCCTGCCACGCTCCGTGTCTGTGTCGCCGACTTCAACTGCGACGGCTCGGTCGATGACGCGGACTTTCTCGTGTTTGTGACGGCGTACAACCTGCTTGCTTGCGAAGACCCGGCGATGCCGCCCGGCTGCGCGCCGGATCTCAATCGCGATGGCGTGGTCGATGACGCGGACTTCGTGCTGTTCGTCGCGGCGTACAACGACCTGCTCTGTCCGTAATCGGGGTTCGCTCGCCCGGCGGGCGCATGCCGTCGGTCGGCCGTTGTTCGCCCGGCCGGAAGCGTCGAATGTGTTGTCTTTCAGGGTTCTTGCGTAATACTTGAAACGCGGGGAGATCCGTGCACCGATGGTGCATCCGCATGGCAAAAGCTCTCGGACCTGCAATACCGAGGCCTTGGGAAGCGTTTCCGGTAGGCGGAGGATGACTGGGAGCCGTGGCGGGGGCGTTGGGGAGTGTGGGAGTGCGGGGGGCTTCTTTGTCAAGGAGAGTGTCGTGCTAAGCCCGAGAATCCAAGCGATCGCTCTCGTGTGCGCGGGTGCCGGGTTGGCGTGCTCCGCATCGGCACAGGACCTGTACGACACGAGCGTGCTGCGGACGATGAACTTCCAGTTTCACGACGCGAACTGGCTCCCGCTGCTCAAGGCGAACTACGCGGCGCAGGTCAACATCCTCGCGGATCTGACGGTAGACGGCGTCACATATCACGATGTGGGTGTGCGCATCCGCGGCAACACCTCGTACACGGGGCTGCCCGCAGGATCAGAGAAATTCTCGCTCAACGTCGAACTGGACGCGGTGGATGCGAACCAGGACCTCATGGGGTACTCGTCGCTGAATCTGAACAACGGGTTCCACGACCCGACGTTCTGCCGCGAGGTGTTGTACAACAACTATGTCGCTCAGTTCATGCCCAACCCGCGGGCGAATCACGTGATCGTGACGCTCAACGGGCAGAACTGGGGCGTGTACAACAACGTTCAGCAGTTCAACAAGACGATGCTGGCGACGCACTTTGCGGATACCAGCGGGCTACGGATCAAGTGCGCGAACAATCCCAACGGCCCCGGGCTGCGCTACAACGGCGCCACGGCGGCGGGCTACCCCGGTTACGAGATCAAGGATGACGGCGGGCTGGCGGACCCGTGGGCGGCACACATCGCGGTGTGCAACGCGGTCACGAATGCGTCGCCGGCGGCGTGGCAGACGGCGATCGATCCCATTTTCGCGGTAGACGCCTCGATCTGGTCGGTGGTGTTCGAGAACATTCTGACGGATGACGACAGCTACATCCTGAAGGGTGCGGACTTCATGACCTATCGCAATCCCACCGACAGCCGCACGTACCTGATGCAGACGGATGCGAACGAGACTTTTACGCAGATGTACTGGTCGCCGTTCTTCAATTTCACGGCGGTCAACAAGCCGGTGCTCAATCGCGTGCTGTCGGCGCCGGAACTGCGTCAGCGATACCTCGCGCACTATCGCACGGCGCTGGCGGATCTGACCTGGGCCTACTTCGGACCCAGGGCGACGGAGCTGCGCAACCAGATCGATGCCGCGGTGCAGGCCGATCCGAAGAAGCTGTACAGCTACGCGCTCTTCCAGTCCAACTTTACAACGTCGGCCAATCTGCCTTATCCCGGTCCGGCGGGGGGCAGCGTGCCGGGTATACAGGAGTTTCTCGAGTCGCGTGCCGCGGCCCTGGCGGGGTATCCGGAGCTCGCGGCGCAGGGGCCGGTGATTTCTTCCGTCGTCGCTTCGAACGACGCGCCCAACCCGGTAGAGTCGGTGACGATTACGGCGGCGGTTTCGCCCGCGCCCGGCGGTTCGGTTGCCAAAGTCGAACTGTGGTATCGGGCGTCTCAGGCGGGCACGTACCAGCGTGCAGCGATGCCGTCGATCGGCGGCGGGCAGTATCGCCTGACGCTGCCGATTGTCGCGTCGCCGGGACAGCGCGTGGACTATTACGTTGCTGCGACCGCGGGCAATGCATATGGCTCGCTTTCGTTCTCCCCGGCGCACACCGAGTGGGACCCAAAGTCCATCAACTACACGTTTTCGGCGAGCGGCGGGATGCGTATCACCGAGTACATGTACTCGGGCGCCAACGGTGAATTTGTCGAGTTCACGAACATGTCCTCGAGCGCCATCGACCTGACGGGGTGGAGCTTTGATGACGATCACGCAATTGCCGGGGCGTTCAGCCTGACGCCGATCGGCGTGGTCCAGCCGGGCGAGTCGGTGATCATCACCGAGGCGGTCGCGGCGACATTCCGCACCGCGTGGAATCTGGGCGCGGGGGTCAAGATTCTGGGCGGGCTGGGCAGCGGGGGCGTCGGCAACAATCTGGCACGCAACGATCAGATCAATCTGTACAACGCGTCTGGCACGCTGGTGGATCGCCTGCGGTTCGGAGACCAGACCTATCCGGGGACGATTCGCACACAGAATGCCAGCGGTCAGGTCTGCCGCGACGGCGTCGGGCAGGACAGCGTTTCGGTGTGGGTGCTGTCGAAGCTGGGCGACGCGTACGGATCGGTTGCTTCCGCCGGCGGCGATAAGGGTTCCCCGGGATCGTACATCTCGGTGCGCTGCACGCCCTGCCCCGGCGATCTCAATGGGGACGGCCCGGTCGATGACGCCGACTTCGTGATCTTCGTCGCGGCGTACAACGTGCTCGATTGCACGGATCCATCGATGCCCGCGAATTGTCCCGCGGACATGAACGATGACGGTTTTGTGGACGACGCGGACTTCGTGCTCTTTGTCGCGGCGTATAACGAGTTCATCTGTCCCTGAGTGACTCCGTGCCGCGGGGCGGTGAGAGCTTGCTTCAGGTTGCGTTTGATATCTCGAACGCGCAGGTTGTTTCGAGCGACTGGCCGGGAGCCAGCACGACGACCCCGGTTGTTGCGACGCCCCTTGTTTCGAGATTGAAGGCGTCGTTGACCTGCGTCTGCGGCTCGACGGCGACGAAGGGCAGCGGGGTGCCGGACTTGCCGTTGGCGTGCGGAGCGAAAAGGACGAGATGGTTCATGTTGGGGGAAGCACGCATGGTGAGCGTGATGCCGCTGCTGGGCCAGCGGAGCTCGGCGACGCCTCCGAAGCCGGCGAAGACAGCGTCGATGTGCTCGTCGGGAAAAGGCTGCGATGTCGCCAGACGTGCGCAGAGTCGCTCGGGCTGCGCGGCGCCGGTGGCGCAGCCGGCGTCCAGCGGATAACGTCCGGTGACGGGCGCTCGGACTTCGAGAATGTCGCCGTCATCCCAGAGCCGGCGAGAGAAGTAGGGGTGATGTCCGCAGCCCGCGGGAAAGGGAGTCGAATCGTCGTTTCGCACGGAAAGCGAGATGGTGAAGCGGTCGGGCTGCAAGCCGTAGGAGGCGCGGCATCGGTACCGCCAGGGCCAGTTGGAGTCGGAGACGGCCGCGCTGGTGTACTCGAGCGTCGCCGACTGCGCGGACTGCTCGAGAACCGTCCAGGGCCGCTTGCGGACGTCGCCGTGCTGGGCCATGCCGTCGTTGGTGTTCGTGCGGATCGATTGCTGCTTTCCGGCGAACGGGAACGTGCCCGCGCGAATGCGATTGGCCCATGGCGCCATGATGAAAGACCCGAGGAGCGAAGCATTGCCCTCCTCGGGTGCGGCGCGGCGCATCAGCGGGTAGAAGTAGCCGCTCGGGCCCAAGAGCGACAAATCGGCGATGCCGGCGCCGAGCTGGGGAGCGATGGAAGCACGCAACTGTCCGGACGACAGGACGAGGCAGGTCATGCCGTGAATGTAACGTGGCGGGGAACGCTCGCCCAGTCGGAGAGCGGGGAGTACAGCTATCCGGTCGAGCGGAGGTCATTCTCGGGAACTTCTTGCGCCTGATCCTGGCAGGCTCAAGAGGTCTTCCGATTCCCTTCCTGCGCCCCGGAACGCGGTTTCCGTCCTCCGTCCGCCTGCTTTTCGCTCCCGTCCGCGACCCCTGTTCCCCACGAGAGAGAACGATCGCGGGCATTTTTGCATGCCGCTCGGCGATGTGCCGGTATTCATTTGCGGTTGGGGAGCCGGGTCGGATAGGGTGATTACGGGCGTCGCTGAGCGCGTCCTGAGAGGAGATCGAACATGCGTTTGTTCTGTGCTGCGGGAGCGGTCGGGCTTTGCGGGCTCCATGCGCTCGCGGGATTATCGCAATCGAGCCTGACGTCGCCGGGCGGCTTCGTGCAGGCGGGTGCGGACACGAGCACGGCGGGCAGCTTCAACTGGCCGGGCGATGACCTGGCGACCGTTATCAATGGTCCGGGATCGATGCTGAACGAGATTTCTTTCTCGGGCATCGGCATCGTGCAGAGGCAAGCAAACGCGTCGGCGCTCAATTTGAACAACAAGGTGACGATCACCGGCGGAATGGGCTTTGTGCTCATCGAGGCGTTCAACAACTCCCCGAACAGCAGCGCTTTTCCGATCGCCGCGGGTAACGGAGGGTGGAAGGACACGCTGACCATCACCAACCCGGCGCACAACGGGCAGGCGGGCACGCTGGTGTTTACGGTCAACACCTTTGTGTTCCTTCGCGCGACGGGATTTGCGGGGTCTGCCGCGGTGCGCACGACCGCGTACAAGGACAACCAGCAGTTGATGATCAACTCGCTCTTTAACGCCGGCGATTCAGATGTGCTCAACACCGATCGGCAGTACGGTAACTACGCGATCGCGACGTTCGGAACGCCGAACGAAGACAGCAAGGTCGTCAACGACGATGTGACCTTTGCCGTGCCATTCACGTTTGGAACGCCTTTCAGTCTCGGCGTGTACACATGGGGATTCGCTTCGATGCGTTCGTCGAGCAGCGTCGGGGGAAACTCCACCGGGCTGGTCGAAGGTGCGCGTGTGCGATGGGGTGGAATTATCAGCATCCTCGCGGGCACCACGCCGGTGACGGGCACGAGCACGGTCGGTTCTGCGGCGGGCAAAGACTGGGGCCCCGCGACGCAGCCCCCCGATGCGTGTCCGGGTGATTTCAACTATGACGGCGTGACCGACGACGCGGACTTTGTGATCTTTGTCACGGCCTACAACATCCTCGATTGCGCCGATCCGGCGATGCCGGGCATCTGCGCGCCGGACATGAACGGCGACGGCTTCGTGGATGACGCGGACTTTGTTGAATTTCTTGTGGCGTACAACAACCTGGTGTGCGTGTAAGCGACCGGTCGTTCGTACGCGGCGCGCGAGGTTTGCCGATTTACTGATCGGCGCGCTTGGGCGCCCACTTGTCCACGTGCGACCGGATCGCTTCGGCCCAGATCGTGTAGCCCTTTTCCGACAGATGGAGCATGTCGGGCATGACGGCGCGAGAGATCGTGCCGTCTTTCTCGATGAAGCGATCGGAGATGTCCAGGAAGTGGACGTTGGCCATCGCGGGCTCGCCCGCGCCGCCTTCGCCGACGCTTTTCAGCAACTCGTTGGTTGCCGCGACGACTTTTCGGTTCGAGTCATCGGGCTTTTCACCACGCGGGAAGATCCCGAGCACGAGGATGTGGGTTCCGGGCAGCTTGTCGTGAATGGCGTTCACGCACGCCCGGACGCCCTCGTTGATCTGGGCGGGGGTGTTGGGGTTTCCGGTGGTGGGATCGGGCGCGGTGTTGTTGGTGCCGATCATCAGGACGACCAGCCGCGGCGAGTTGCCACTGTCGGGCGTATCCAAGCCGTCGAGGTTGCCGGTGGAGACGCGGTAGAGCACTTGCTGCGTGCGGTCGCCTCCGATCCCGAAATCGACCGCCTGCCGATCGCCATAGAAAGTGTTCCAGACATTCTTGCCGGCCTGCTCCCAGCCCTGAGTGATGGAGTCGCCAACGAAGATGATGTCGATGTCGCCCTTGGCGGCGCCCTGCTTTGCACGGGCGTTGAACGAGTTGTTCCGGTCGATCCACCACTGGTCTTTGCGCGGCGCGGGGACGGCGGCATAGTTGATCTGGAACTTGGGGTCGTCCGAGCCCGGCGCCGGCGCGGGGTTGCCGGGCTGCAGGAGCACAAGAACCGCAAGGAGGGTGGTCAGCATTCGCAGAGGGTACCGCGCCGCGGAATCGTACGGATGGCCGCGAAGAAGAACTGTGGCAGGCAGGCGAAGACGGGGGCCAGTGAGCGACTCAATATGTCGGCCAAACACCCGGCGTCGCCAGTTCGAGCAAATGTCCGTCGGGATCGCGGAAGTACACGCTCGTGCCGCCACGCTCCCACGTCATCTCGCTTTCGACGACAACCCCGATCGCACGCAAGTGAGCCCGCCACGGCTCGAGTGCCTCGGTATCGATCGCGAACGCGAAGTGGGTGTTGCCTTGGGAATCGTGCGCGGGAATGACACCGGTCGGAAAATTCAGAGGCTGGGTGGTTCCGCCTCGTTTGAACAGCAGCAGGACTTGAGCGCCGGGCAAATCGAGCGCACAAAGCCTGTCATCATGGGCGGGGTTCAGCGGGCGCAGGCCAAAGACGCGGGCGTACCACTCGCGTGAGGTCCGAACGTCCGCGACGTGGATCGCGGTCTCGAGCAGTCTTCGAAACGGCGGCGCGGGGGACATGGTCACATCCGTTCTACCACCGGCAAGCCAAGGGTGGTCAGGCCATCACGCAGCACGCGGCCCGTGAGATCGCACAGCCGCAGGCGCGAAAGGACTGTCGATTCGTTGTCTGCAGCGAGCACAGGGCACGCGTCGTAGAAACTGCTGAAGGCCCCGGCGAGGTCGTAGAGGAAGCCGCACAGTCGGTGGGGTTCGCAGGCATCGGCCATTGACTTCAACGCGCCCGGATAGCGGAGAATCGCCAGCGCGAGGGTTTTTTCCTGCGGTTGGACGATGTGCAGCGCGGCTTTGCGGAAGGGCGCTCCCGGCCCGGTGTCGATGCTCTTCTCGGCCTGAGCCTTCCGCAGGATGCTGTTGATGCGGGCGAACGCGTAAAGCAGGTAGGGGCCGGTGTTGCCCTCGAAGGCGACCATGCGATCGAACGAGAAGACGTAGTCCTTCATCCGGTCGTTGCACAGATCGGCGTACTTGATGGCGGCGACGCCGACAACCTCGGCGATGCGATCGCGCTCGGCTTCGGGCAGCGCAGCGGACCGGCGGTTGACTTCCGCGCTCGCACGCTGGTGAGCCTCGTCGATGAGATCGGTCAGTTTCACGTTGTCGCCGCTGCGCGTCTTGAAGGGGCGGCCGTCCTCGCCCAGCACCATGCCGAAGCCGGCGTGGCGCAGCGGGGCGTTCTCGCCGTTTGGCTTCCTGGCGTACCCCGCCTTTCGTGCCGCGGCGAACACCTGCTGGAAGTGCAGGCTCTGGCGCGCATCGACCGCGTAGACCAGGCGCGATGCGCCGAACTTGCGGACGCGCCGGCGGATACCGGCGAGGTCGGTCGTTGCGTACAGGAACCCTCCATCGGACTTGCGGACGATGCAGGGTTCTGTGATCTTCTGGCCCCGGTCATCGAGGTCATCGGGTCCGTCGAGCCGGACGACAAGCGCCCCGTCCGATTCTTCGGCGATGCCCCTTTTGACCAGATCGTCGACGATCTCGGCGAGCTCGTTGGAATAACTGGATTCGCCCGCGGTGTCTTCCGCGCGGACGGTTGCGTGCAGCCGCCCGCACACGGCGACGCATTCGTCAACCGTGATCTTGGCGATGCGCTGCCAGACCGCGTAGATCTCGGGATCGTGCGACTGGAGCTTGACCAGCGTGAGCTTGGCCGCAGCGAGCTTCTCTTTGGCGCCGCGCACCTGCTCCTCGAGTTCCGCCCGTGCCTTGGGCCCGAGCTGGAAGCGCTCGACGGCGGCGAGACCGGCCTCGTCGGCAGTGCACTCACGCTGGGCCTGCTTGTACGCCTTGTCGAGATCGTCGAGCTTCAGCGTGTCGAGATTGATCTTGCCAGAATTCGCATCGGCAGCGATCTTCGCTGTAACCATGGCGATGGGCAGGCCCCAGTCGCCCAGGTGATTCTGGCGGATGACCTTGTGTCCGAGGCGCTCGAACACGCGGGCGAGCGCATCGCCGATGATGGTGGCGCGGAGGTGGCCGACGTGCATCTGCTTGGCGAGGTTGACGCCGCAGAGATCGACGGCGATGGTTTCCTTCACGTCGGGCGCGGGGACGCCGAGCGAGGGCGTGTCCATCGCGGAGAGAAGAGCGGCGAGCGCCTCGCCCTTGAGCCGGATGTTGATGAAGCCGGGACCGGCGATTGACTTGTCGCTGAGAGGCTCGGCGATCTGCTGGAGTTCGGGCATCGCCGCGGCCTTGGCGACGATGGCGGTCGCTACTTCGCGGGGCGGCTTGCCCACACGCTTGGAGAGGCCCATCGCCACGTTGGACTGGAAATCGCCGAGCGCCGCCTGCTTGCTGGCGGTGATGAGAGGGTCGGAGTCGCCGATTTCCGGAAACGCCGCGGCGGTCGCCCCGCGAAAGGCCGAATCGAGAAGAGCGATGGGGTCACTGGAGTCTGCCATTCGGGAAGTCTAGAAGCAGCGCGTGGACAAGCGGGCGCGGACGCGATCAGGGCTGATCCGGGCGAAATCAGTTCTTGCCCTGACCCCAACCCGTCACAATGTCTGTGATCCGATCGGCGACGCCGATCATCGCGGTGCTCGGGGTCAGGCAAAATGGGTCGTCGATCAGCGCGACACGCTTGTTTCGAAAGGCGGGGATGCTGAGTTCGCCCGCGCGCCCGAAGAGCGCGATGAGTTGCTCGGGCGACGCCTCCTGCTTCGGCCGCTCGGAGCGAGCGGGACGGGGCGAGAAAAGGATGATCCCGTCGGGTGCCAGTGTGTTCAGGTCCTCGATGTCGAGGGTGACCCACGGTCCGCCGGTTGTGAGCGCCGGTGTGCCGCCGAGTCGCTGGAGGAGCTGGGCGTGAAAGCTACCGGGGCCCAGCGCGCCGATCGGCTTGGTGCCGGAGATGAGCAGGATCCTTCCCGCGGCCTTCATCATCGGGCCGCGGTCGGACCAAGCCAGGTGCATGTCGTCCTCAAACGGCATCGCGGGCTTGATGTGCTCGGGTGGCGTTGCGGCGCCGGACGGGCCGGGCAGTGGCGAGTCCAGGTTCCGGGTCGCAAAGTCGAAGATCGCCTCATCCATTTCTCGCGCGGAATCCTCGATCTCGGTGAGCGACAGCGGATTGAGGTTTTTCACGATCCACTTCTTTGTGGCGGCCAGTTCCAGCAGGCGGGGGGGCAGCGGCTGGGATCCCCACTGCACGAAGATGTGCGTCGGGTCGACCCGTACCAGGGCTTCGTAGTCGATCGTGCCCTGTTCGCCGCAGCTGGGCACCGATGGATCCAGGGCCAGGTCGTAGGCGTGGCGACCGACAATCTGATCGCGATAGCCCAGATCCTGAAGGATGATCGCCAGCGCTGGGCTTAACGCGACGATGCGGAGTTCGCGGCTGGATTGGCCGGTCTGAAGCGGCGTACTCCCGGTTGCCGAAGTTTCTCCCGCGGCAGGGGTCGGCGCGGGGGTGTCCTCTTTGCCGCAGCCACCGAGCAAAGTCATCACCAGGAAGAAAAGCACACCGGGGCGCATGCAGAACGCTAGGTGTGCGCTGCAACATGCCGATCTCCCGGGTACGCTCTTTGCAATCCGGGACGAGGTCATGTACTCATACACATTCATACTGGTCGCGATGTTGTTTGTTGGTGTTTTGCTCTTCACCGAGCTGGGCCGGCGTGTCGGCAAGGCCCGAGCGAAGGAGGGGAGTGACCCGGGGAAGGCGGGTACGGGTTCGGTCGATGCCGCGGTGTTCGGCCTGCTCGGCCTGCTCATCGCGTTCACGTTTTCGGGTGCCGCTGCCCGCTTCGACGCGCGACGAATGCTCATCGTGAACGAGGCGAATGCGCTGGGCACGGCCTACTTGCGGATCGATCTGCTGCCGACCGAGGCACAGCCGGACATCCGGAAACTCATGCGTGAATACGCCGATGCACGCATCGCGACGTACAAGTCGATCCCGGACATGGACAAGGTGTGGAAGGAGAAGGTTCTTTCGGAGGAAATCGCCGGTCGGATCTGGAGCAAGGTGGTCGCGGCGTGCCAGGCGGCCCCGAGCCCCGCTGTGACCTCGCTGGTCATCCCGGCGTACAACGACATGTTCGACCTGGCAACGACTCGCGCCGCCTCAGCGGATCTGCACGTGCCGGCGATCGTGATCGCCACCCTTCTCGTGATTGCCATGGGCTGCGCCCTTTTGGCGGGGTTTGACATGTCCACCGACCGCCGCCGCAGCGCGATCCATTTCGCCGGCTTTGCCCTGGTCATGTCGTTCGTGGTCTTCGTGATCCTGGACCTGGAGTACCCCCGGGTGGGACTGATCCGGCTGGACTCCTTCGACAAGTACATGATTGACGCCCGCCAGGCGATGAGGTGACCCCCTTCGGGCTTCCTATGTATGGCGAGGGGGTCGGAACGGCGTCGGGTTGACCACCGGGCGGAGGGGGCCAAGAATCCTCTCCACGTCCGACTGGCCCGTACGGCGCAAGCCCGGGTTAAAGAACGGGATTGCCCCGTGACCTCTTGGACGGCGATTGGGACGTAAGTCCCTGTGATCGAAAGGTTTGAACATGTCTGACACTGCTGTTGACGCGAAGGTGAAAGAACTCGGCGACAAACTGGCTGGCCTCAGCCTCAAGGAAGCCGTTGATCTGGGCAAGTACCTCAAGGATGCCTACGGCATCGAGGCCGCGGCCGGTGGCGCGGTGGTGATGGCTGGTGGTGCGGCTGGTGGCGGCGGCGCTGCCAAGGCCGAGGAGAAGGACAGCTTCGACGTGGTCCTCAAGGCCGTCGACGCTGCCAAGAAGATCCAGGTCATCAAGGTCGTCCGCGAGGCGACGGGCCTGGGTCTGGCCGAGGCGAAGGCGTTCGTCGATGCCCCGGGCAAGCCGGTCAAGACGGGCGTTGCCAAGGACGAGGCCGAGAAGCTCAAGAAGATGCTCACCGAAGCCGGTGCGACCATCGAGCTCGCCTAAGTCTGACTTTCCGTTTTCGAATGGATCAGGAGGCCCGGGAAACCGGGCCTCTTGCTTTTTTGACGTCAACCGGCCCACTCGGCAATCCGAATGCCAACCGAACGGATTTTTGCCGACTTGGAGAAACTTTTGAGAAAAAAGTCAAGAAGGGCTTGCGGGGCTGCGGCGGGGTTGATCCATGGGGGCGTATACTGACCGGTTCGGCTTCGAACACGGCGGCGGCGAACTCGGCTTTGGCAGTGGACTTGAAACTCTCGGCGTGAGCACAAAAGGCTTGTGAACCAGGTCTGGGTATGACTCCCTGCGGCGATTTTTTCGCCGCAGCGTGCGTTATCCATCGGACGAAAGGACTTCGATGCCCGCGAACTCTTCCTCTACAGGCGGCTATCGCGTTTTCCAGACCCCCAACCTCGCGACGACCCCCGTCGCGAACGTGCGGAACTTTGCGAAGCGTGGCGACGGGATGGAAATCCCGGATCTGACCAAGCTTCAGGCCGACGGGTACAAGCGATTCCTGCAGCTGGAGAAGGGACCGGAGGAGCGTGATGCGCTCATCGGCCTGGAGTCGCTGCTCAAAGAGATTTTCCCGATCAAGAGCTACGACGAGACGATGAGCCTCGAGTACCTCTCGTACGTGCTCGAAGAGCCCCGCTACACGCCGGACGAGTGCCGCGAACTGCGCCTGACCTACGGCCGCCCGTTCCGCATCGCCGTGCGCCTGAAGCGCGAGGGCAAGCCGGACATGCCCGAGGAAGACATTTACCTGGGCGAGTTCCCGATCATGATGGGCGGCGGCGAGTTCATCGTGAACGGTGCCGAGCGCGTGATCGTCAGCCAGCTGCACCGTTCGCCGGGCGTGGACTTCTCGATCGTGTCCAGCGAAGGCGACCGCCCGCTGCACTCGACCCGCATCATCCCCGAGCGCGGCTCGTGGATCGAGCTCGAGGTGACCAAGAAGGACGTTCTGGCGATGCGCATCGACCAGAGCACCAAGCTGGCCGCCACGACGTTCCTGCGCTGTCTGGATGAGTCTGTCGCGCAGACCGACAAGCTGCTGCAGCTCTTCTACGAGGTCACCTCGATCCCGGCCGACAAGATCAAGGCCGAGCACTGGGCGGCCGAGACCGTCATCGACAAGGAAACGGGCGAGGAGCTCGTCCACGTTGGTCGACAGATCGGCGAGCAGGCCGAGGCGATCAACAACAGCAATCTCAAGAACGTCAAGGTGATCCAGAACCCCAGCGACGTGCTGATCCTGAACACGATCGCGGAAGAGAAGCTGGAGCAGTTCGCCGAGTTCGCCGAGACCGATTACGAGCGTGCGCTGGTCAAGCTGTACACGAAGCTGCGCCCGGGCAATCCGCCGCAGGTCGAGAAGGCCAAGGCGCTGTTCGCCGAGAAGTTCTTTGACGACAACCGCTACCGCCTGGGTCGCGTGGGCCGTTTCCGCATCAACCGCAAGTTCGACCTGAACGTCCCCGAAGACATGATGTTCCTGCGGAGCGAGGACTTCCTGCGGGTGATCCAGTACGTGCTCGACCTGCGTTCGAACCGTCCGGACCCGAAGACGGGCCGCCCGGTGGCGCAGGTGGACGACATCGACCACCTGGGCAACCGCCGCCTCCGCACGCTGGACGAGCTGGCGGTGGAAGAGCTCCGCAAGGGCTTCCTGAAGCTGAAGCGCACCGTGCAGGAGCGCATGAGCGTCAAGGACCCGAACGAGCTGGCGAAGATCGCCGACCTTGTGAACAGCAAGAGCATCTCGAGCGCGATCGACTTCTTCTTCGGCCGCTCCGAACTTTCGCAGGTCGTTGACCAGACCAACCCGCTCTCGAGCCTGGTGCACGAGCGTCGACTCTCGGCGCTGGGACCGGGCGGTCTGAACCGCAAGCGCGCCGGCTTCGAAGTGCGCGACGTGCACATCTCGCACTACGGCCGTATCTGCCCGATCGAGACGCCCGAAGGCACGAACATCGGTCTGATCGCGTCGCTTGGCATCTACAGCAGCATCGACGACTACGGCTTCCTCCGCACCGCCTATCGCGAAGTGAAGAACGGCGAACTGACGGGCAAGACGATCCATCTGCGCGCCGACGAGGAGATGCAGAAGGTTCTCGCCCCGACCGACGCGCTCGACGAGAAGGGACGTCTCAAGAAGGGTTCGATCCTGGCCCGCGTGGCCGGCGAACTGGCCGAGACCGACAGCGGGAAGGTCGATTACGTCGACATCTCGCCCAAGCAGGTCGTCGGTATCTCCGCGGCGCTCATCCCCTTCCTCGAGCACGACGACGCCAACCGCGCGCTGATGGGTTCGAACATGCAGCGTCAGGCGGTGCCGCTGATCAAGGCCGACCCGCCCTGCGTGGGCACCGGCGTCGAGAAGGCCGTGGGCCACAACACCGGCATGGTCGTGAAGGCGAAGAACGCCGGCACGGTGACGCTGGTCGATGCCGAGCGGATCATCATCGACAACTCCGATGAGTACGTGCTCCGCAAGTTCGTGGGCCTCAACGAGCGCACCTGCCAGAACCAGAAGCCGATCGTGAAGCCCGGCCAGAAGGTGGCCAAAGGCCAGGTGATCGCCGACGGCGCCAGCACCCGCCAGGGCGAGCTCGCGCTGGGCAAGAGCATCCTGGTCGCGTTCAACACCTTCGACGGGTACAACTTCGAAGACGCGATCGTCATCAACGAGAAGCTGGTGAAGGACGACACCTTCACGAGCATCCACATCGACGCTTTCGATGTCGAGATCCGCGAGACCAAGCTCGGGCGCGAGGAGTTCACCCGCGACATCCCCAACGTCAGCGAGAAGATGCTCCGCAACCTCGATGAGCAGGGCATTATCCGCCTGGGCGCCCGCGTGGGCCCCGGCGACATCCTGGTCGGCAAGGTCAGCCCCAAGAGCAAGACCGAGCTGACGCCGGAAGAGAAGCTGCTGCACGCCATCTTCGGTCGCGCGGGCGAGGACGTGAAGAACGACTCGCTCGAAGTGCCCGCGGGCGTGGAGGGCATCGTGATCGGCGCCCGCAAGTTCAGCCGCCGGCTCCACATGAACGAGGAGCAGAAGAAGCAGCTGAAGAAGGAGATCTCCGATTACGAGAAGCTGATGGACGACAAGGCCATCGCGCTCTTCAAGGAGATGACCCAGAAGATCAACGAGATCATGGGCACGCCGATGGTCGACCCGAACACCCGTCAGAAGGTGGGTGCGTCGGACATCGCGGAAGTCATCCTCGAACAGATCAAGACCTTCGACATCAAGTGGGCCAAGGGCAGCAAGGAAGCCCGCGAGCAGGCCGAGGTGGTTCACCGCCAGTTCTGGCCCCGAATCAAGGGCCTCGAAGCCGAGAAGGGTCGCAAGGTCGCGCACATGAAGCGCGGCGACGAACTGCCCACCGGCGTGCTCGAGATGGTCAAGGTCTACATCGCCACCAAGCGCACGCTGTCGGTCGGCGACAAGATGGCCGGCCGCCACGGCAACAAGGGTGTCATCGCCCGCATCGTCCCCGAAGAGGACATGCCGTTCCTCGAGGACGGCACGTCGGTCGAGGTGCTGCTCAATCCGCTGGGCGTGCCGAGCCGCATGAACGTCGGGCAGATTCTGGAAACGCACCTGGGCTGGGCCGCCCGTGTGCTGGGTTTCCAGGCGATCACGCCGGTGTTCGACGGTGCGCACGAAGCGCAGGTGCACGAGGCCATCGACGAAGCCAACAAGAGCGTCGAGGCGCGCCTGGCCAACTACGAGGCGACGGCCACGTGGCCTCAGCCCCGCGAACTGCTGGCCCGGATGCCCCGCGGCGGCAAGATCCAGCTGTTCGACGGCCGCACCGGCGAGCCGTTCAACCAGCGGACCACCGTCGGCTACATGTACATGCTCAAGCTGCACCACCTCGTGGACGACAAGATCCACGCGCGTGCGACCGGCCCGTACTCGCTCATCACCCAGCAGCCCCTCGGCGGCAAGGCCCGCACGGGCGGCCAGCGCTTCGGCGAAATGGAAGTGTGGGCGCTCGAGGCGTACGGCGCCGCGTACGTGCTGCAGGAGCTCCTGACCGTCAAGTCGGACGACGTGGAAGGCCGCACGAAGATCTACGAGAGCATGGTGAAGGGCACGAACAAGCTCGAGGCGGGCATGCCCGTCGCGTTCGACGTGCTCTGCAACGAGCTCAAGGGTCTGGGCCTCAACGTCACGCTCGAGAAGAAGAAGCTGGAAGGCGGGAGCCTGCTGTAGGAACCGGCACTAGGCATTTGGCACTAGTGAAAGGCACTGAAGCAGCAGGTTGGTTTGCGAGTCCGAACGAGATTTTTCCTGGTGAGGCGGCACGAAGCCGCGGGAGACCAGAATCATGGCAGAGACTGTTTACGATCGCGTGAATGACTACTCGGCGGTGAAGGTCACGCTGGCGTCGCCCAACGACATCCGCGCGTGGTCCTACGGCGAGGTAAAGAAGCCCGAGACCATCAACTACCGCACCTACCGCCCCGAGAAGGACGGTCTCTTCTGCGAACGCATCTTCGGGCCCGAGCGCGACTACGAATGCGCCTGCGGCAAGTACCGCGGCACGAAGTACAAGGGCATCATCTGCGACCGCTGCGGAGTCAAGGTGACCCACAGCCGCGTGCGCCGCAAGCGCATGGGCCACATCAACCTGGCATGCCCGTCGGTCCACATCTGGTTCTTCAAGAGCATGCCGAGCCGCCTGGGCACGCTGCTGGGGATGAAGACCAGCGATCTCGAGCGCGTGATCTACTACCAGGATTACGTGGTCATCGACGCGGGCGACACCGAGCTGACGTTCAAGCAGATCCTGACCGAAGACGAGTTCCGCGCGGCACAGGATAAGTTCGGCAACGCCTTCAAGGCTTCCATGGGCGCCGACGCCATCCGCGACCTCATCGAACGCACCGACCTCGACGCCGAGGCGACGCAGCTCCGCCAGAATCTCAACGAGACCAAGAGCAAGCAGAAGATCAAGGACTTCGCCAAGCGGCTCAAGCTCATCGAGCAGATCCGCGGCAGCCAGAACGATCCCGCCTGGCTCGTGATGGACGTGATCCCGGTGATCCCGCCGGACCTGCGCCCGCTGGTGCTGCTGGAGAGCGGCAACTTCGCGACCTCGGACCTCAACGATCTGTACCGGCGCATCATCAACCGCAACAACCGCCTCAAGAAGCTGATGGACCTCAACGCCCCCGAGGTCATCATCCGCAACGAGAAGCGCATGCTGCAGCAGGCGGTGGACGCGCTCTTCGACAACAACCGCTGCCGTCGCCCCGTGCTCGGTTCGTCGAACCGCCCGCTCAAGTCGCTGACCGACATGATCAAGGGAAAGCAGGGCCGCTTCCGCGAGAACCTACTCGGCAAGCGCGTCGATTACTCCGCGCGTTCGGTCATCGTCGTCGGTCCGGAGCTCAAGCTGCACCAGTGCGGCCTGCCCAAGAAGATCGCGCTGGAACTCTTCCAGCCGTTCATCATCCGCAAGCTCAAGGAGCACGGCCTGGCGGACACGATCAAGTCTGCCAAGCGCATGCTCGAGCGCCGCGACGCCGCGGTGTGGGACATCCTCGAAGAGGTCATCTACCAGCACCCCGTGCTGCTCAACCGCGCCCCCACGCTGCACCGAATGGGCATCCAGGCGTTCGAGCCCGTGCTCGTCGAAGGCAACGCCATCCGCATCCATCCGCTGGTCTGCGGCGGGTTCAACGCCGACTTCGACGGTGACCAGATGGCCGTGCACCTGCCCCTGAGCGTGGAAGCCCAGGCCGAGGCGCACGTGCTGATGCTCTCGACGCACAACATCTTCTCGCCCGCGAACGGCAAGCCGATCATCTCGCCGTCGCAGGACATCGTCATGGGCGTCTACTTCCTGACGTACCAGGCGCCCGACGAGAAGAGCGACAAGGACCTCAAGCGGTTCAAGGACCGGCGCGAGGCGCTGCTCGCCTACGACCAGGGCAAGATCGGCATCCACGAGCGCATCATCGTCCGCGTTGACGGCTTCACCAAGGTCGTCGACAACCAGGGCGGCGGCGTCAAGGACATGCCGGCCAACAAGCGACTGGTCACCACGGTCGGGCGCGTGCTGTTCGCCGAGATCCTCGCCAAGGGCATGCCGTATTACAACTGCGTGCTGGGCAAGAAGGGCTGCGCCCGCGTGATCGACGACGCGTACCTCTTCGCCGATCGCCCGAGCACGATCGATCTGCTCGACAAGATGAAGGAAGCCGGTTTCAAGCAGTCGACGCTCGCCGGCCTGTCGCTTGGCATCACCGACCTGCGCATCCCGAAGGAGAAGGCCGACCTTCTCGCCGAGGCGCAGAAGAAGGTGGACCGCGTCGAGAAGAACTACGACCGCGGCATCATCACGGCCCGCGAGCGGTACAACCAGCTGCTGGACATCTGGTCGCACTGCCGCGAAAACGTGCAGAAGAAGCTGCTCGAAACGCTCAAGAACGACCGTCGCGACGAACTGGGTAACGAAACCTCGATCGACGCGAAGCAGGGCAAGTTCTACCTGAACCCCGTCTACCTGATGAGCGACTCGGGCGCCCGCGGCAACATCAGCCAGATGCAGCAGCTGGCCGGCATGCGCGGACTGATGGCCAAGCCCTCGGGCGAGATCATCGAGACCCCCATCCGCTCCAACTTCCGCGAGGGCCTGTCGATCCTCGAGTACTTCTCCTCGACGCACGGTGCGCGTAAGGGTCTGGCCGATACGGCGCTCAAGACCGCCGACTCGGGCTACCTCACCCGCAAGCTCTGCGACGTGGCGCAGTCCACGATCATCGGCGAGTTCGACTGCGGCAGCCGGCGCGGCATCGTGAAGCGCGCCATCTACAAGGGCGAGCAGGTCGACGTGCCGCTCCGCGACATCATCGTGGGGCGCGTGTCGGTGAACACGATCACCAACCCCAAGACCGAGGAATCGCTGGTCCGCGAGAACGAGCTGATCACGCCCGAGATCGCAGCCCGCCTCGAGAACGCGGGCATCACGGAAGTCATGGTCCGCTCGCCCCTGACCAGCGAGAGCCGCTTCGGCTGCTCGGTGCTGGACTACGGCATGGACCTCTCGACGGGCCGGTTCGTCGAGCCCGGCATGGCGGTGGGCATCATCGCCGCGCAGTCGATCGGCGAGCCGGGCACCCAGCTGACGATGCGTACGTTCCACACGGGCGGCATCGGACAGCGAACGGCCCAGGAAACCCAGTATCAGGCGCTCAACGCCGGCAAGCTCGAACTGCGTGACTGCAACGAGGTTCCGGTGAAGGACGACGAGGGCCACGATGCCCGCGTCGTGCTGAAGCGCAACGCCGAGCTGGCCGTGCTCGATTCCGCGGGCCGCGAGCTCGAGAAGTACAAGGTCCCCTACGGCGCGTTCCTCTACGCCAAGCAGGGCGACGACGTGAAGAAGGGCCAGATCCTGGTCAAGTGGGACCCGCACCGCACGCCGATCCTTGCCGAGAAGGAAGGCTTCGTGAAGTTCGTGGATATCGAGCTGGGCGAGACCGTCCGCGAGGAAGAAAGCGGCGGCGCGATGGCGCTGATCGTGATCGAGCACAAGGGCGACCTGCACCCGGCCATTAACATCCTCGACGGCCAGGGCAACATCCTCGACTTCCACTTCCTGCCCGCCAAGGCGCGTCTGGAAGTCAAGGACGGTCAGGAGATCAAGGCCGGCCAGATGCTCGCACGTCAGCCCAAGCAGGCCGCGGCCAGCCAGGACATCGTCGGTGGTCTGCCCCGCGTGACGGAGATCTTCGAAGCCCGCAAGCCCAAGGACCCGGCCTTCATGGCCGAGATCTCGGGCAAGGTCGAGATCTTCTCCGACAAGCGCAAGGGCAAGATGACCATCCGCGTCGTCTCGGACTCGGGCCTCGAGAAGGATCACCACGTGCCCAGCGACAAGCAGCTGCTGGTGCACACGGGCGACTTTGTCGCCGCCGGCGATCCGATCACCGACGGCCCGCTGGTGCCGCACGACATCCTGCGTATTAAGGGCGAAGAGGCTCTGTGGGCCTACATGCTCGACGAGGTGCAGAACGTGTACCGCGCTCAGGGCGTGGTGATCAACGACAAGCACATCGAGCTGATCCTGTCCTCGATGCTCCGCAAGGTGAAGGTCGAAAGCCCCGGCGATACCGACCTGCTGCCGCAGGAGGTCATCGACAAGTTCAACTTCAAGCTCAAGAACGCGGAGATCGCCCAGATGTACCGCGTGACCGAGCCGGGCGGCACGGAGCTGGCGCTCAACGCTCTGGTGAACAAGGACGAGATCAAGGAAGCCAACGCCAAGGCCGAGGCCGCGGGCAAGGAACCCGCCAAGGCCAAGCGTGCACGCCCGGCGACGGGCCGCACGCTGCTGCTGGGCATCACCAAGGCGGCTCTCTCGAGCGACTCGTTCCTCTCGGGCGCATCGTTCCAGGAGAGCACCAAGGTGCTGACCGAAGCCTCGCTCCGCGGCGCGACCGACACGCTGGTCGGGCTCAAGGAGAACGTGCTGCTGGGCCACCTGATCCCGGCGGGCACGGGCTTCCGTCCCTACCAGGACATCAAAGTGCGTCCGCTCGTCGAACTGCCTCCGGAGGAGGAAGACGACGAGGAGATGCTGGCCGAGGCCTCTGCCGCCGCGGCCGCTCTTGGCGCTTCGCCGAGCGAGACAATGACCAGCGCGGGCACGCCGCAGGTGACGATCCCCGGCAGCGGGACGCCGGCGGGTCTGTAAGACTGGTTGTCAAACAGGGATTGGATCAGCGGCCCGGGCCAGTGCTCGGGCCGTTTTTCTTTTTCGCGAGTCACTCTTTACGATCGCGCTCGTTCAGGATTGCATCGATCTGCTTCTCGAAAAGCACTGGTAAATCCGTGACGCCGGTCTGGAGCATTACGCGGATGTACGGGATGCACATGCCGCAGCCCGTGCCGCACCCGGTGCGCCGGGAAAGTTCGTCAACGTCACGGATGCCGGCATCGGCGAGCTTCTTCAGCTCGGTGAAAGGGACGTTGCGGCAGACGCAGCGATCGACCATGTTGGGAAGGGGCGGAGTGGGGAGTGGTAGGGACAATGCGAAGAGCGCTTAGTTCTTCCAGTCATTCCAGTCGGGAACGTAGTAGGGGTCCGGGGCTTTGGAGAGATTGCCCGTGCCGAGAGTGCGGCCCTTGGAGTCGCGTTTGAGGAGGTCTTGGGCAGGGATCGTTGCAGCGGCGCTTCCGTCGGCGCGGGCGGCGATGTTGGCTTTCTGCTTCAGCCCGTGCCGGAAGGCGGTCGTGGGGGAGCTGTTGGTTTGCCAGCCCAACGATCTTGAATAGAGCTGAGGCGGATCGAGCAGCGCGGTGCTGCGGGGGAGGGAAGTGGCGCTGGTGCTGGCGAGCAGTGTGTCGGAGAAAACGAGAACCGACGAACCGAGGCGGATATCGGGCAAT
>JAFEBN010000242.1 GCA_018242645.1 Planctomycetota bacterium
GTATTTCTGCACAATCAAAGCCGTTATCGACCACAAGCGCCCAAACTGCGCGATCGGCTTCGCGCCGAATCAGCCCTTCGTTTGGTTGAAGTACGAGCTCGTTCAACGCCGGGAGCGTAGTTCAAAGCTCCGGGCCCTCGCGGGTCGATCGAATCTGGTCATCCCGGAGACGGATGGCAAGCGCTTTGCGGAGCGGGCGTATCACCAGCATCGATCGGGTCCGGCGCGGAGGGCGTCGCCCCGGTTTCGGGAGATATGTCCATGGTCGCTGAAAGCACGCAGACGCTCGCCCGCGAAGACCTTGCCGGCTTCACCACCCCGCAGCTCGTCGAGCAGATCATCCAGATCAATCGCACCGCGACCACGGCCTATCTCCACCAGTTCGGGCGTGGCGAACTCCGCGAGTACCTCGAGCACCTCCTCTTCGCGCAGAGACCGCGCGGCCGCGATGCCGTGTGGGTCCGCCCGGCCGAAGGCCACGGGATCATCTTCGCCGAAGCCAACGACTGAGCGCGCGTCATTTGACGCCGTTTGCTTATCCGGACTCAATTCACCCCCCCAGCGGGTCGATCTCGCGTCGGACCGGCGGCACTTCGCCGAGGCGGTCGCACAGGAGATCGATCATGCGTCTTTCCGCTTCTCTCGCCCGCGTGGCGCTCGCCGGTACCGTCTTCGGACTCGGAGCCTGTGGCACGAGCGTCGTTGCCAGCGCCGATCGCTCTTCTGAATCGCCCGCCCCCGCCACCTCCGGAGCGCCCGCAACTCAGCACGCGGCGGCACACGAGCAGCAGGAAGCCGCGGAAGTCGCCGGCCTCGCCACCTCGCCCGAACAGAAAGCGGCGCTGGGGGGCGAGCCCATGCCCATGTTCGATCAGCAGCCCGCCGGCGACCGTTCGCTGGTACCCGTGGCAAACGCAAAATTCCGCGAGCGCTTCGCGGAAACCGGCCCCGTCAGCACCGACGGCCTGACGCAGATTTCCTTCGCCCAGGAAGGCGAAGATTTCGACCCCACCGTTACCCCCGACGGCAAGTTCGTGGTCTTTGCGAGCACCCAGCACCGCGCGACCAGCGACATCTTCATCAAGCCCGTCAACGGCTCGGTGATCACGCAGCTCACGAACGACCCATCCGACGATGCCATGCCTTCGGTCAGCCCCGACGGCAGGCGCGTTGCATTCGCCAGCAACCGCGGCGGGCCGTGGAATATCTACGTCATGCCCGTCGGCGGCGGCAAACCCGTGCAGATCACGGCCACGAGCGCGCACGACCTGCACCCCTCGTGGTCGCCCGATGGAAACAAGCTGGTCTTCTGCCGCCTCGGCGAAGTCTCGCGCCGCTGGGAACTCTGGGTTGTTGAAGCAAGCAACCCCAGCGCCGGCAGCTTCCTCGGCTACGGCATGCTCCCGCAGTGGTGCCCCAAGCCCGGCACCGGTCTTGCCGGCGGCGACCGCATTCTCTTCCAGTTGCCCCGAGAGCGCGGCGCTCGCACCTTCGGCATCTGGGCCATGGATTACAAGGACGGTTCTACCAGCAACCCCACCGCCATCATCACCAGCAACACGTCCGCCCTCATCAATCCCGCCTGGTCGCCCGACGGCCGCTTCATCGCGTTCGCCGAGGTCCCCGCGCCGATGGGGAAGGTCGAGATCAACCAGACGCGTCCATCGCAGTCCGATTTGTGGATGATGGCCGCGGACGGTTCCGCCAAGGTCCGACTGACCGACGGGAACGCCGTCGCGCTCATGCCCCACTGGGGACCCAACGACCGCATGGTCTTCTTCAGCGACCGGGGTGGGCGCGGCAACATCTGGACGATCGACACTCGCTCGGCGGTGCTCGCCTGCGGCAGTTTCACGCCGACCCAGGCGACGGCCAGCGCCGCCCCCTCCCACGCTCCGCAAACTGTCAGCCCGGCAACGCCGGCTCCGGTCGCCGACGCCTCGCACGCCAGCGAGGCAGAGGCCGTGGCCGAAGAACCCAAGCACTAATCGGTTTGCTCTGAATCGCCATCACTCGCCGATAAAGTCCCGGGAATAACCCGGGACTTTGTCTTTTCGCTCCGGGACTTTCGGAGGGACGTTGTGAAGAGTGTGGCGTGGAAGTTCGCAGTCGTCGCCTGCTGGCTGTGCCTGGCGGGCCTGTGGTGCGCCCTTTCGGGGTGCCAGACCCCGCCCGAGCTGGCGGCCCCCCAGATGACCCTGAGCCCCTACGACCAGTCGCACGGGGAGCTCCTCTGGGCCGTGGCCCCGCTTCGCAACGAGTCTGCGACGACGACGGTCGACCCTCTGGCAACCAGCGACAAGATCGTGGAAGCGATCGAGCAGGTGCAGGGCGTCCGGTGCCTCCCCATGAACCGCACGCTGGAGACGATGCGGGCAATCCGCATGCCGATGCTGCGCACCCCCGCGGATGCGAACCGCCTGGCCGAAGCGCTCGGCGTGGACGCGCTGGTGGTCGGTGCGATCACGAGTTACGACCCGTACGACCCCAAGATCGGGCTGGCGTTGACGCTGGTGCCTCGAACGACCTCAATGAACGGTGTGGCCACTGTGGACACGGGAAAGCTCGATGCCCGCGCGGTGCAGATGAGCCCCACGGAGATCACTCCGATCGCGGCGCTAGGGGAGCCCAGCTCCTCGGTGTCGCTCTTGTTTGATGGCAAGAACCAGGCTGTGCAGATGGACATTCGCAATTACGCGGAAGGGCGAGCAGACAAGGTGTCGGCGGCGGGGTGGCGGCGGTATTTGCGCAGTGCGGACCTGTTTGCGGAGTTCGCGGCCTATCGGACGGTGGACCAGTTGGTGCAGCAGGAGACGCTCCGGCTGGCCCGACTCCATCCGAAACCCAAACAAATTAAACCTGGGACGTCCGAAAAAACGACCGCCTCGGCGTCGGACCGCGGACACAATTAGCGTAAACTACGCTACTGAAAGAGTTTACAAACAAAGAATCTGACGGGTCCGAGAAACCGCGGGGGCGGTCTCGTCCGTATAAGCTTGTCGGAAAGATGTTGGTCCGACAAGACTTACGTCCTTCCGGAACGACGGCGTTCAGCCAGAGGGGGCGAGAACCGATTCAAAGGTCTGCCGTCGACTCGTGACGTGCGTTATCCGCCGAGCAAGCATCGCTGCAGGGATGAAGACCCCCTGGAGCGGACCCGGAGAGTTGCCAATGTCCACACTGCCGATCATCCAGATGTTCACCAGCTACCTCGGCGACGAGCGCCATTTCAGCCCGTACACCGCGCGCTGCTATGGGGCGGACCTTCGCCAGTATCTGGACTATCTGACCAAGGAATTCGCCATCAAGGCGAGCGAAGACCAGGAGAAGAGCGCGACGACGAAGGTGACGGAGGCGGCTCGTTCGGGCCAGCGTCCGACCGTGTCGGGCGCGGACTTCCATCCGGGCACGCTCACGGACGCGATCTGCCAGGCTTCGGCGGACATCATCCGCGGGTTCCTGGCGCATCTGGGCGAGAGCCAGTACTCGGCGGCGACGATGGCGCGGAAGATCGCCACGCTGCGCTCGTTCTACAAGTGGGCGGACCGTCGCGGGGTGGCCTCGGGCAACCCGATGACGCTGATCCGCACGCCGCGGCAAGGCAAGCGGCTTCCGAAGGCGATCTCGATCGAGCAGGTCGAGAAGCTTTTGGCGGCTCCGGATGACAACGACGTGCTGGGCCGGCGCGACCGCGCGATGCTTGAAACGCTGTACTCGACCGGTCTGCGCGTGAGCGAACTGATCGGCCTGGAAGTTGAAGACCTGGACATCGCCGGCGAGGCGCTGCATGTGCGGGGCAAGGGCAAGAAGGAGCGCATCGTTCCTTTGGGCAGCCACGCGATCGGCGCGATCAACCGCTACGCCGAACTGCTCCGCAACGATCCGCGCTTTGCTCAATGCTGGAGCCAGGACCGCAAGACGCGTCCGCTGTTTGTGAACAAGCACGGCGGTCGTTTGAGCAGCCGCTCGGTCCGGCGCAAGCTGGATAAGTATCTGAAGCAGGTCGGCCTTGATCCGACGATCAGCCCGCACACGCTGCGTCACAGCTTCGCGACGCACCTTCTGGACAACGGGGCGGACTTGCGCAGCGTGCAGGAGCTGCTGGGCCATCAGTCGCTGAGCACCACGCAGGTGTACACGCACCTGACGACGCAGCGCATGCAGGACGCGTACAACCGCGCCCATCCGCGTGCGCAGGCGAGCTGATTACTTCAAGCCGTCGAGAATCGCACGCACGCGTTTTTCGGTCGAGGCAATGTCGCTCACGGTGACAATGCCCCGCACCATGCGCGCCTTGTCGATGATCACCACGCCGCCCTGGCCGCCGCCGAGCAGCGGGTCGTAGTCGAACGTCTGGGCGATGGCGATGAGCGGCATGTTTTCCGGCTCGCTGATGACAGCGGAGTCGGTGGGGTTGAGCAGATTCATGATGATGGACGTGATCTCGAGCTTGTTGGAGCCCGGGGGGAGGATCGCCACATTGCGGGAAATCCAGTGTCCCGCGGCGCCTTTCTCGAGGTTGCGAACGAGCCGCACGGCACCGCCCGTTTCCTTTTGAAGGCGGGTCATCGCCGCGTCCTTCTCGGCGGTATCGGTGCTTTCGAGCCCGGCGGTATCCACAGGCACGAAGACCAGGACGGAAGCGATGTCATCACGGACTTCCTGCCACGGAGAAAGGCCCGTGCTCAGGAGCGTCATCGAGGTCGGAAATTTTTCGCCGATCCGCACCTGCTCGGCAATCGGCATCAGATCGGCGAGCGAATCGACCCGGACGCGGTTCGCGGTGTCGAGTCCCCAGTCCGGACCGGGCGGGACCGGCAGGGCGCGAACGGAGATATCGATCGAACGGATGGGGGCGAACCCCGACGTGAACTGCAGTGATGAAAGGCGCCCCGTCGTGCGGTCGGTGAGCATTCGCACCGACTCATCGCCACCCCCACCGATATAGAGCTGTTTGCCGGTCACCCGGTCGATGACGCCGGGGCTCCATGTGAACCGGGCGCCGCGACCGAGCAGCCCGAGATTGGCGAGCTGGTTTGTCCTTGGATCGGCCAGGACGAGTTGCGGGAGAATGAGCGCGGGCATGACGGCTTCGAGAGCTTCCAGGACCGGCTTGTCGGCGAGCGTGAATTCGGCATAGCGGTTCTTTTCCAGCCGGTGCGTTGCGATAAGCCGGGAGCCTTCGATGCTGAATGACAGGTCGCCGAGTTCGACCTTTCCGCGCCAGGGCCGGCCGTTACCTCCGGCGTCGAGCACGACCGTTGCGTCGGCACGCCGCTCGTGGCCCGCGCTGTCCTTGACCCGGATCTGCACACTTTCGGCAATGGGGCCGGCCCGATAGGTCTCGACCGTCTTTTCGAACGGCACCTCGGGCTGTTGCGCCGCCACGAGGGTCGGAATCGCGACGGCGAGTGAGGCCGTCAGCCAGCGGTTCATCGGGATTCGTCCTCGTCCTGATCGCCGTCTTCGTCGCCGGAGCCGGCGGGGGGCGCACCGAAGAGCGCCGAACCGATCCGGACACAGTTCGCGCCTTCCTCGATCGCGACTTCGAAGTCGTTGGTCATGCCCATGGACAGGATGTTGACGGGTCCTTCGACCACCCCGCTGGTGCGCAGTTCGTCGAAGAGTTCGCGGCAGCGAGCGAACGTGGCGCGGGTTTCTTCGGGGTTGGCGGTGTGGGCGGCCATGGTCATCAGCCCGCGGACGCGGACGTTGATCATGGTGCCGATCTGTTCGGCCAAGGGGATGGCGGCGGGAATCGGGCAACCGTACTTCTGCTCTTCGCCGGAGCAATTGACCTGGATCAGAACGTCGATCACGCGGTCTTTCTTGAGCGCCAGGTTCTGGAGTTCTTCGGCGATGCGGAGCGAATCGACCGAGTGGGTCAGGCGAACCATGTCGATGACTTTTTTCGCCTTGTTGCGCTGGAGGTGCCCGATCATGTGCCAGCGGACGGAGGCTTCGCTCCCGTCGGGCTTGCCGGCGTCGAACAGCGAGGTCGATTGACCGGCGCGGCGGGTGCTGGGCAGCGCACGCATCCGGGCCTGGAACTCGTCCACCATGGCGGCCTGCTGGATGAGATGCTGGACGCGGTTCTCTCCCAGGTCGCGGTGGCCCAGCGAGATGATCTCGCGCACCTGCTCGGGAAGAGCGTACTTGGTGACGGCGACGACCAAAATCTCGTTGGCGGAACGACCGGAGCGTTTGGCGGCGGCGGCGACTCTCGAGCGGACGAGTTCGTATCGCTCGGGCAATGTCGGGGGAAGGGTGTTCATGTCGGGGGGCGGGACGGCGACGACGCGGGTGCGGCTGGCCGTCTTGACGGCCGAAGGCCCGGGCGACGTACGAGCATCTGACGACTTGTGCTTGGGCACGCTTGGCCTCCTGCCCCGTTGGGACGGTCACTGGTTGCGGCTCCGCCGCGAGTGTGTAGCATATCGCGCTTCCAAAGGGTTCACACAATCTGCGGCGGAAGACGCCCAGCCAGAAAGGACGCGTCATGAGCACGGTACGGGAAAAGGTTCTGTCGGTCGGGGAGGTTGCCCCGGACTTCACCCTCAAGGACCAGAATCGGCAGGACTGGAACCTGGCGGAGCACGTCAAAAAAGGGGATGTGGTGCTGTGTTTCTACCCCCTGGCGTTCACGAGCGTGTGCTCAACCGAGATGAAGTGCGTGAGCGACGAGATGGCCAAATGGGCGTCAAAGGGCGCACAGGTGGTCGGGGTCTCGTGCGACAGCTTTGCGGTGCTGGCGGAGTGGTCCAAGCAGTTGGGGCTTAAGCAGACGCTCCTCGCGGACATGCACCGGGACGTGTGCAAGTCGTACGGGCTGTTCTGGAAGGACCTGAACGTCTCGCAGCGCGGGACGGTGGTTATCGGCAAGTCGGCCGACGGCAAGGGCAAGGTGACATGGACGCAGGCACGCGAACCGGGCAAGGCCATGAACTTTGAAGAGGTTCTCGCGTGGCTGAGTTCGTGAACTGACAAACCTGGAGGCGGGCCATGAATCCGAGCCAATCCTCCGGCGACGCGGCGGCCCTGCGGCGCGAATTGCAGGTCGCCAATCTGAAGATCGTTCAGATGCACAGCCAGTTGATGAACACGCGGCGCCATGCGTATTCGGCAGCGGCGATGGAGCGCTGCCGGTTTCGTGGAACTCCGCCGCGGGGCATGGTGGAGTTCCGGGCGCAGTTCGGCGAGGACTGCTTCTTGTACGAGTTGTTCGAGGGCCGGCAGGAGGGTTTCTACATCGAGGCGGGCGCGTTCAACGGCGTGGACCTCTCGGTGACGTACGCGTTCGAGCAGCTTGGCTGGCAGGGGTTGCTGGTGGAGGCGCTTCCGGGGCGGGCGGAGGAATGCCGCGTCCGGCGGCCGCATTCCCGAGTGGTGCATGCGGCGCTTGGGGGGCCGGGAGACAGCCCGACGCTTTCGTTTCTGTCGACGCAGGACCCGTTTGGGGGGATGCTGTCGCGCGCGGAAGGGCCAGCGACACGACCGTTGCCTCCCGGCATGCGTGCGGACCGGGTAACGGTTCCGGTTGCGACGCTCGATCAGTTGCTGGATGGACAGAACGTTCCGATCGACTTTGTCGTGCTGGATATGGAAGGCTCGGAAATGCGGGCGCTCGCAGGTTTCTCGCTGGAGCGATTCAAGCCGCGAGTGCTCATGATCGAGGATCTGCAGCTCGGCGGCAATTCCGACATCATGCGTTACATGGCGACCAAGCCGTACGACTTTGCGTGCTGGATCGAGCTGAACGCGGTGTTTATTCATCGCGAGGAGCGTTCGATCCGCGATCGATTTGCGTCGATGCAGGCGTTCGGGCTTTGAGTGCGGCATGCCTGCGGCGGGGGAGCGGCCGTCGACAGAGTGAGAACTTGCGGGGAGGTCTCGTGTCAAACTGGATCAATCTGGGAAACCCGGACTTGTCGGCCGTGCAGAAGCGACTTGACGACCTCGAGGTGCACCAGCGGCGGATGTTCGAAGTCAATCTGCGGACGCAACGCCGCGCGTACTGCGCCTACGCGTGCGAGCGTGGGCGAGCGATGGGAAAACCTGTTCGCCGACTGCCGGAGTTTCGCTCGCAATTCGGCGAGGACCTGCTGCTGTTCGACCTATTTGGCGACCAGACGGACGGTTTTTTCATCGAGGCCGGGGCGTTTAACGGCGTTGACTACTCCCCGACGTACGTCTTTGAGCAGATCGGCTGGCATGGGCTGCTGGTGGAGCCGATACCACAGCGGTTCGAGGAGTGCCGCGTGAATCGGCCGCACTCACGGGTGGTGCATGCGGCGCTGGGCTCGCCGGGCGATCCGGAGAAGGCGACGCTCGTCATCACCGCTGACATCTACGGCGGAATGCTTTCGTTTGTAGATACCGGGACAGAACACCACAAACGGGCGATGGCGGCGCCGCTCGTGAAAACACCCGTGACGGTGCCCCAGCGGACCCTTGAGTCGATCCTGGGTTCGGATCACGAGCGGCTCGACTTGGTCGTCCTCGATGTGGAAACGAATGAACTTCGCGTGCTGGCGGGCTTTGACCTCACGAGGCACAAGCCTCGCGTGCTGGTGGTCGAGGACGCATCGTTCGGTCGGAACGAACCGTTGTACAAGGAGATCCAAAGACACGGCTACGGCTTGGGAGGCTGGGCGGGCGAGAACGCGATCTACATCCATCAGGATGAGCAGACGCTTTGGAAGCGCTGGGTTGATATGACGAGAGTGTGAATGGCGGGACGGCGAGCCCCCTCCGGAACTACCGTTCCGCGCCATGACCAACTTTCCCCTCGTTCTGATCATCCGTGACGGCTGGGGCATGAACCCGAATCCGTCGCACGATTCGTTCAATGCCGTGAAGCTCGCCAAGACCCCCGTGGCGGATCGCCTCATGCGGGAATACCCGTGGACGCTGGTCAAGACCAGCGGCGAGGATGTCGGACTGCCCGAAGGGACGATGGGCAACAGCGAAGTTGGGCACCAGAACATCGGGGCGGGGCGCGTGGTTCCGCAAGAGTCACTGGTCATGACCAAGGCCTGCGAAAGCGGGCTGCACACCAACCAGGCGATCGCATCGGCGGTGGCACACGCGAAGCAGAAGAACGCCAACCTGCATCTGCTGGGGATCAACTCGGATGCCGGGGTGCACGGACTGCTCGAGCACCTGTTTGCAATCCTTGCGGCGGCAAAGAATCTGGGGCTCGACAGTTCGAGGGTTTTCCTGCACCTTTTCACCGACGGGCGAGATACCGGCCCTTTCACGGGGCTTGGGTACTGCAAGCTGGTGGAAGACACGTGCCGCGAACTGGGAATGGGCCGCGTGGCGAGCGTCATGGGTCGCTATTACGCGATGGATCGTGATCATCGATGGGAACGGGTGCAGATTGCGTTCGACTGCCTGGTGGGACGCGGAACTTCGGCCACGTCGCCGACGGCGACGGCGGCGATCCAGCACTATTACGACAACCCGTCGGGCGAGACCCTGAAGGGTGACGAGTTTGTGACCCCCACCGCGATCGGGACGCCGGAACAGATCCGGGGTTCGAGGATCAAGGACGGGGACAGCGTGATTTTCTTCAACTACCGGGGCGATCGGCCGCGAGAGATCTCGGCGGCGTTTGTGTTTCCGGATGACAAGTGGGCGAACGTCAAGCCTTCGCCCGACTCGGGCAGGCACGGGTTTGACCGCGGACGGAAGCTCGATTTGTTTTACGTCACGATGACGGACTACTGGGAGGCGCTGACGCCTCACGTGTCCGCGGTCGCGTTTCCCAAGCCGCCCCGGATGGTGAACATCGCGGGCGACTGGGTGAGCAGGCAGAGCGTGGGCGGGAAGCACCTGCGGCAGTTCCGGTGCGCGGAGACAGAGAAGTACCCGCATGTCACGTTCTTTTTCAATGACTACCGCGAGGAGCCGTTTCCCGGCGAGACGCGGGAGAACCCGCCGAGCCCGAAGGTGAAGACGTACGACATGAAGCCGGAGATGTCGGCGGAGGAGATCCGGGACGCGGTGCTGAGGCGCCTTGCCTCGCCCGACTGTGAAGAACTTATCGTCGTGAACTTCGCCAACGCGGACATGGTGGGCCACACGGGGAGCCTGCCGGCGGCGATCAAGGCCTGCGAGACGGTCGATGCGTGCGTGGGGACGCTGGTTGAGGCGACGCTGAAGCGCGGCGGCTCGCTCATCGTGACGGCGGATCACGGGAACAGCGAGCAGATGTTCGACCCGCAGACGAACGCTCCCCACACGGCTCACACGGTGTACGACGTGCCGCTGATCGTGGTGGGCGAGCGATTCAGGGGCAAGCGGCTCCGAGGGGACCAGGATGCTTCCGGCTGGTTCAGGCCGGAAACTCGGGCGGCCCGCGGGCGACTCGCGGACATCCTGCCGACGGCGCTCGCGATGATGGGCGTAGCGCAGCCGGCGGAAATGACGGGGCGCTCGCTGTTGACTTGACTCGCCACCCACCGGCCTCCCGCCGGTATGCTCGGATCATGATGGACCCGAGATTGCAGAAACTGGCGGACGTTCTTGTCAATTACTCGACGCGGATAAAGAAGGGCGACCTGGTTGCGGTGCGCGGCGATCCGGTGGCGCTGCCTGCCGTGGAGGCCGTTTTTGTGGCGGTTCTGAGGGCGGGCGGGAACCCGTTTTACGTGCCGCAGTCGGAGCGGGCGGCGGAACTGCTGATGGAGCACGGGACGGACGAACAGATCAAGTTTCTGAACCCGCTCGATATGGCGCGCGTGGAGGCGATCGACGCGGAAATCGCGTTCTGGGCGGAAAGCAATACCAAGTCGATGACCCGCTACCCCTCCGAGCGCCTGGCGATGAAGCAGGCGGCGCGTCGGCCGTACATGAAGCGGTACCTGGAGCGCGCGGCGACCAAGGGCATTCGCTGGGTGGGGACGCTGTTTCCGACGCACTCGTTTGCGCAAGATGCCGAGATGAACCTGGGGCAGTACGAGGACTTCGTTTTCCGGGCGGGGCTGCTGCACCTTCCGGACCCCGCCGCGGCGTGGAAGCAGATCAGCGAGCGGCAGAAGCGCGTGTGCGATTTCCTGCAGGGGAAGAAGCAGGTGCACTTCCGGGTTCCGGCGGACACGGGGCCGGGCGGTCATGACGGGACGGATCTGCGCGTGGAAGTGGGCAGGTCGACGTGGATCAACTGCGATGGCCACGAGAACTTCCCGGATGGCGAGGTGTTTGCAGGCCCGCAAGGGGTGGATGGGCATGTCAACTACACATTCCCCGCGGTGTATCACGGCAAGGAAGTCGAGGGCGTGCGGCTGGTGTTCAAGGGCGGGAGAGTGGTCGAGGCATCGGCGCGCAAGGGTGAGGACTATCTCATCAAGATGCTGGATCAGGACGCGGGCGCGCGGGTGATGGGCGAGATCGCGATCGGGACGAACTACTCGATTACGGACTTCTCGAAGAACACCCTATTTGACGAGAAGATCGGGGGCACGTTCCATGCCGCGGTGGGCGCGGGCTACCCGGAAAGCGGGAGCAGCAACGAGAGCGGGCTGCACTGGGACATGGTGTGTGATCTACGACCGGGCAAGGGCGGCGAGGGGGGCACGATCAGCGCCGACGGCGAGGTGTTCCACCGAAACGGGCGGTTTGTTCATTCGGACTGGCCGGGGCCGGCCTGATCCACCTGGGAAGCCTGCATGCGGCGGGCGAGCTGATCGGACTGCTGCTCGAGCGTGCTTATTTTTTTCAGCGCGGCGGTCAAGCGGCCCGACAGGTCATCGAGCGCGGCGACGAATTCATCTTGCCGGTGCTCGAGAAAGGCCACGGCTTCCTGCAGCCGGGTGATCTGTTCGGACGCGTTCTGTTGTTCGCTCATTTGCGATTCTTGCCATCCTTCCCCGTTTGGCGCTGGTACGCTTGCCCCCATGCGGATCCCAGCATTGATCGCCTCGTGCCTTCTTGTTCCGGCGGCGCTTGCCGATGACTACGTGCTCGACACGCAGGCCGCCAATTTCAATTTCACGGCTGCGACGGCGAAGGCGATGGAACCAGAAACACCTCCGACGGAGGCGGCGGCGCACAAACCCTTTGGCTCTTCGGGCAATTCGCTGGTGACGTTCGGCGGCGGCGTGGCCTATTCATCCAACGAGGGGGACACGGCGACAGATTCGAACCTGTATGTGGCGTGGAACTACTTTCTCGCCACCGACATCGAATTCTCGCTGGAAGCCGGGCTCTGGTACTTCAACCAGACCGGGCCCAATCAATGGGGCGGCAGCGGCACGCTGGCGTTCCGCTGGCACTTTGTGAACAAGCAGACGTGGTCGCTGTTTCTGGAAGCCGGGGTGGGCCTCCTGGGCGCGAGCGGAGAAGTTCCGACCGGGGGCACGAGCTTCGACTTCATGCCGCGTGCGGGCGGCGGCTTTACGTACGAGATTACTCCCGGCGGGCCCCGGCTGCAGGCGGGCGTGCGCTGGTATCACGTGTCGAACGCGCGCATCGATGGCGATTCGAACAATCCGGCACGCGACGGCGTGATGGGCTTTGTGGGAATCATGTTCCCGCTGAACTGATGTCTGCTCAGCCGGCCTTGCGGAGCGGCGGCTGCTCGGCGGCGGGCTTTTCGCCGGTGCGCAGGTCGGAAACGACGACCTTGTTGCGACCGGTCTTTTTGGCGGTGTAGAGACACTTGTCGGCGGCCTCGACCCACGCGGCGGCGCTCAAGCCGACGACACTGCTCGCGCCCGCAACGCCGATTGAAACCGTAACCTTGCGCTCGGGATGGCGAGGCCAGACCACCGCTTCGACATTCTGACGCAGACGGTCGCAGAAGGCGAGCGCATCTTCGGGGCCGGTCGAGGGCATGATGAGCACGAACTCTTCGCCACCGTAGCGGCAGGCGATGTCGGACTGGCGTGAGTCGCGCTGAATGATCTGGCCGAGGCCCTGGAGGACGGCGTCGCCGGCGGGATGGCCGAAGGTGTCGTTGATGGACTTGAAGTGATCGGCGTCGAAGAAGGCGATGGAGAGCGCGCCGTCGTGCCGTTGCACGCGCGAGACTTCGTCCTGCACGCGGCGATCGAAGTAGGCCCGGTTCCAGAGCCCGGTGAGGCCGTCAATCTGGGCGCGCTGCGAGAGCATGCGGAGCAGGAAGTTGAGCCGGAGCGCAGCACGGATGCGCACGCGGAGCTCGGTGAATTCGAACGGCTTGATGATGTAGTCGTGGGCGCCCAGGTCGAACGCGGCGACCTTGTCCTCGGCGTTGGCGAGGCCGGACAGCACAATGACGGGGATATGGACCGTGTCGGCGTTGTCCTTGATGGCGCGAAGAACTTCGAAGCCGTCCATCGTCGGCATGTCGAGGTCGAGCAGGACCAGGTCGGGGCGGGATTTCTTGAGCTCTTCGAGCCCGGACTCGCCGCTCTCGCTGGAGACGATCTCCAGCTCCTCCTGTTTGAGCCTGGCCTTGAGGAGGCGATGGACGTCGGGCGAGTCGTCGATGACGAGCACCCGCGGCCGAGCTTGAGCTGTCGTTTCCGAACCCGTGGACATCCGGCCCCCGCTACCTCAACACACACAACTGGGGTGATACCGACACCGTGAACATCTCGTCGGCCAGATGAGGGCGACGGTTCAGGCGAAATCCGGAACCTTCATCACGCCGCGACGGCACGATTGCACAGGGCAACCAGCTCGTTTACGCGGGCCTGCAGTTCGCTCGCTTGGTTCTGGGTCGCACCGTGCAGCATCTTTTCGAGCGTGCCGGCAGACTCGCTGATCGTCGGAAAGCCGTAACCGCCCGCGGCGCCCTTGAGCTGATGGGCGGCGCGGCGCAGATCGTCGAGCTGGGCGGCCTGCATGAGCTGGGCGAGCGTCTGCGCACGCCCCGGCAGTTCCTGCACGAATTCCTGCACGAGTTCGACCATGTCTGCATCGCCCGCGAAGCAGCTTCGCAAGGGCTCAACCTTTCCCGACGTCTGCATAGGACACCTCCCTGCGCGGAAGCATCGACCGGAACAAGAGTTGCATTTGCCCATCGCGATTATCGACGCGAAAAACCGGGTGAATTCGGGAACGTTTTCGGACGGGCGTCGAACTCCGCGCGAACATTGCGCGTGGAGTTGGAAAGCCCGGAATTCTGGGTAATTTCGAGGCGTCGAGCACGCCCGTGGTCGGGGGAGCGACGCGGCAACGCGGCGGGAGGGATTCTCCTCCGCGAGGGGGACCGAGCAAAATCGGGTGTGAGAAATGCCGAGGGGCGGACTCGAACCGCCGACCTCCGGGTTATGAATCCAGCGCTCTAAACCAGCTGAGCTACCTCGGCTTGAGACCGGCATCGTAGCCGGAACGGTGCAGCGGAGTCCACTTACTGCGGATCGTCGGCCATGCGTTCGCGCACGGGCTCGGCGGCGCGGGGGCGCTCGGTGCGCGGGGGCTGGCCTTGCTCGATGGGGGCGCGATAGCCGCCCTCGACGTAGGGATCGCGGCGCTGAGGCCGGGAGGCCTGCTCATCGATCTCATCGTCGATGCCCTTGAGGCCCTTCTTGAACTCGACGATGCTGCGACCCAGGCCGCGGCCAACCTCCGGGAGGCGCTTGCCGAAAATCAGCAGGCCGAAGAAGGCGAGAATCAGAAGATGCCACGGGCTCAGGAAGTCGTTGATAAATGCCAGAACCGTCATTGAGAGCCTCAGCTTTCCGTGCCGGGCAGCCCTGCCCTGCATCCCAAATGATAGTTCGGAAATGCGCCGCCGGTTGCATCGGACCGGGGCTCATCGGAAGGCGGATTCGGCGGCCTCGACCACGTTATTGAGCAGCATGGCGACGGTTACGGGGCCAACCCCGCCGGGAACGGGGCTGATGCGGGCGGCGATGGGCTGAACGGCGTCGAAATCGACGTCCCCAACCGTTCGCATTTTGCCCTCGGCGGCTTTCACGCGATTGACGCCGACATCGATGACGATGGCCCCGGGCTTGACCATCTCGGGACGGATAAGGCCGGGCACGCCTGCCGCGGCGACGAGGACGTCCGCGGAGCGGGTGAGTTCGGGAAGATTGGGCGTGTGCTTGTTGCAGGAGATGACGGTCGCCTCCTGTCGCATCATGAGGACGGCGATGGGCTTGCCGACGACATCGCTAGCGCCGACGACGACGGCGCGCTTGCCGCGGAGCATGGGCGCGGAGGAGGGTGAGGCCGCGCGGGATGGGTCGAGGACAGCCTCGATCATCTTGATGACGGCCAACGCGGTGCAGGGCGCGAGGCTTGATCGGCCGTAGACGACGTTACCGATGTTGGCGGGGTTGACGCCTTCGACATCTTTTTCCGGCGCGATGAGGCGCTGGACCCGGTAAGGGTCGATGCCCTCGGGCAGAGGCAGGTGCAGCATGATGGCGTGCACGGCGTCTTCGGTGTTGAGCAGAAGCACGCGGCCGGCGATGTCGTCGTAGGCGGCAGCGGCGGGGAGCAGGTGGAGTTTGTACTGGATTCCGAGCGCGGCGCAGGTGCGGGCCTGGTTGTCGGCGTAGACGCGGGCGGCGGAATCGCCGGAATCGACAAGCACGGCGTCGAGGCGGACGGTCTTGGCGCGCTGGGTGAGAGCGGTGACGCGGGCGGCGAGGCCGCTGCGAACCCGGGCGGAGAGTTCGTTGCCGTCGATGACTTTGGTGTTCACGGCCATCGGTGGATGATAACCCGGCCGCTTTACAAGTACGCCGATTCGTGGCAAGATCGGCGGATGAGCGGCGCGACGGATGCAACGAACCAACTCGTGTCGGGAACGCCCGTGCTGGAAGGCTCGGGCGCGATGTTTGCGCGCTGCTTCACCGGAACATGGGTGCCGGTGACACGGACGACGGGCTATCGCGTGTCGCTCATCGGCGCGGCGTTGTTTTTGTGCCTGGTTCCGGTGGTCTATGTTGGGCTGATTGCGGCGATCGGTGTGGGCGTGTGGAAGTTCTATACCGGCGAGTTCGGAGTCGTGCTTGGCGCGGAGGGCCTCCATCCGTTCTTGTCGATGTTTCTCGTAGCGCTTCCGGGCCTGGGAGGCGTCGTCGTTGCTTTGTTGATGTTGCGTCCGATTCCGAGATTTTTTTCGGAGGCTCCCGTTGAATCAGTGCTCGAGATTTCACCGTCGGAAGAGCCCCGTCTTTTCGGATTTGTCGAGGCCGTGTGCGCGACGATGGGAGCGCCGGCACCGGAGCGGATCAGCATCGACTGCTCGGTGAACGCGAGCGCTCAGCTCACCAGCTCGGCCTTTGCCGGACGGAGGCGGCTGACCCTGCACTTCGGTCTGCCGCTGGTGGCGGGGCTGACCTCCACCGAGTTTGCGGGGGTGCTGGCGCACGAGTTCGGGCACTTCTCGCAGGGCTCGGGGATGCGTGCGACGTCCATCCTCATGCGGTTGACGTACTGGATGATGATCGCGGCGTACGAACGAGGCGGCGTGGACGAGTGGCTGAGCAATTGGCGCAGCTCCAAGAGCTTTCTGCTCGTCGTGATGGCGCTTTTCGCGGGGCTGTGCGTGTGGATGACGCGTTCGCTTTTGCAAGTCGTGTTTTTTCTCGCCTTCGGCGTCGCCCGGTTCATGGGACGGCGGATGGAGTTTGATGCCGACGCGCATCAGGCACGATTTGTCGGAAGCGAAACGGCGATGGCGACGTGGCCCCGGATATTTGCGCTGCAGGAAGCGCTCGAGGTGGCGGACGGGAAGGTCGGCGAGCAGTGGCGATCCAAGCGATTGCCGGAGGATTTTCCGGCGCTTGTTGCTTCGATTTCGCGCCGGCTGAGCCCGGATGTGCGGGCGAGGATTCGGCGGACGCTGGAAACACGGACGAACGGGTGGCTCGACTCGCATCCGGCGAGCGGACGCCGTCTGGATGCCATGCGCGAGCTGGCGGAGAAGGGCGTTTTTCGACTGGACGCCCCCGCAACGACGCTTTTCACCAATTTCAACGATGCGGCGAAGAGGGTCTCTTACGGCTTTTTCAAGCGGCGAGTGGGCGAAGCGATTTTCTCTGCGACGTTCGTCAAATCGAGCGCGATCTTTGGATCCTCGGCGGAGGAGGAATCCCGGCACGAAGTTGCGCGGGGATATCTGGGGTTTGAGCCGCCGGAGTGGAGGCCGCTCGCGATTCGTTCCGATGCCTTGAGCTTTGAGATTGAGCCGAAGGCGTGCTGGGAACAGGTGAACGCGGCGCGGGCACGACTTCAGAAAGCTGCCCCCGCCGCTCGCGATGCGGAAGAGGACTTTTTTTCCGCCGAGCGTGTCATTCGCAATGCCGATGCGGCGGAAGCGGCGTTCGGCGCCGGGATCGGGTCGATCCACGCAAGGTTCGATCTCTCTTTTCGAACCGAGCGGGAGATGCGACGGGCCCGCGAGCGTGCGCTTGAAAAAGCGACGCCGGCGATTCGGGCGATGGATGAGGCAATCGGGGCGGCGTCCCTGCGAATCGCCTGTACCCTCCGGATGCTCGCCTTCGCGGGGATCGAGCGGCGCGTGCCTGACGCGCGGAGAATGTCCGAACGAGCAGCGACGCTTTTGTGTGCCTCCGAGGCGCTTCGCGGGTCGCGTCCACGCGCCAATGCGGTGCTCGAAGACTTCCTGAGCATGGTTGTGCTCGCGCCGTTTGTGGACGATCCCAAGCATCGCGATCGGGTGCGTGAGCCGTTCCGGCTGCTCTCTGATCGTGTTCGCGAAGGGGTCCTCGGAATCCGGCAGGACCTGGGCGGCATCCGCAGCCCCTACCCCGGTGTCGACGGAGAGGTCAGCCTCGGGGGTTTGCTGTCGAGCGAGACGCCCGCCTGGCGTGAGTACGAGCAAATTCTTCTCGCGGGGAACGAATTGGTGCGCAAGTACGCAGAAACGCAGTCTCGCATCGGGCTCGAGCTTGCGAGCATCGCGGCGGCTGCTGATGCGGCGCTGCGAAAGTCTGGCAACGCTTCCTCGGCGGGACCACGGTAGCATTTCGGCGTGGCACCACCGACTTCGAAATCGACGGGGAAAGAACCGGCGCGCATCGCGGAATTGCGGGCCTTGCTCGATCGGGCGAACCGCGCGTATTACGTGGATGCCGCGCCGGTGATGAGCGATCCGGAGTTCGACCGGCTGCTGAAAGAGCTGGCGGAGCTTGAATCGCGCCATCCGGAACTCGACGACCCAACGAGCCCGACCAAACGCGTCGGCGGGGAAGCCATCGAAGGGTTCCGGCAGATCCGGCACGCTCAACCGATGCTCAGCATCGACAACACCTACGACGAGCAGAGCCTGCGCGACTGGTACGCGCGGGTATCAAAGAACGACGGCGGAGGGCTTTTCGGCGGGGAGACAAAGGGCCCGGCGGTGGTGTGCGATCCGAAGATCGATGGCGTTGCGCTTTCGCTTCGGTATGAAGATGGCAAACTGGCGTACGCGGTGACGCGGGGTGACGGCACGGCGGGTGATGATGTCACGCATGCCGCGCGCGCGATCCGGGCGATCCCGCTGACGCTGACTGGCACAAACGGCAAGCCGGCCCCGAAGGTGCTCGAGGTTCGCGGAGAGGTGTACATGCCCTCGAAGGAGTTCGAGCGGCTGAACAGGCAGCGGGAGGACGCGGGAGAAGAGCTGTTCATGAACCCGCGAAACGCGACGGCGGGTTCCCTCAAAAACCTGGATCCGAAGGTGGCGGGCTCTCGCAATCTCGCGTTCAGTGCGCACGGGCGGGGCGAGATCGTGGTGTCGCGCGCGGGGGATGGAAGCGCCTTTGCGGAGGGATTCACCGCGTTTCTGAAGGCGATCCGGGGGCTGGGGATTCCCACATCGCCCCACTCGCGGCTGTGCAGGACGATTGACGAAGCGATCGAGATCATCCGGCGATTCGACTCGGAGCGGCGCTCGCTCGCGTACGCCACCGATGGGATGGTGGTGCGAGTTGACTCGTTTGAACTGCAGGAAGAACTGGGGCGAACGTCCAAGAGCCCGCGTTGGATCGTGGCGTACAAGTATCCCGCCGAGCGCAAGTCGACCAAGCTGATCGACGTTCTTCATCAGGTCGGGAAGACCGGAAAGATCACGCCCCGGGCGGTGATGGAGCCGGTGTTGATCGCGGGCACGGTCGTTCAGCACGCCACGCTCCACAACTACGGGCGTATCCGCGATGCGGAAACGGAGATGCCGGACAAGCGGACGGATATCCGTATCGGCGACACGGTGTACGTCGAGAAAGCGGGCGAGATCATCCCGCAGGTCGTGGGCGTGGTGCTGGAGCAACGCCCTCGCGGCGCCAAGAAGATCGAGGCGCCGGGGAAATGCCCCGAATGCGCTGGTCCGGTGGAAATCGAACCGCCGGAAGCGCAGGACAACCCGGTGCTCGAAACCGTCCGGCGGTGCGTGAACCCCGAGTGCGCGGCGCAGGTGGAGGAAAAACTGATCTGGTTTGCCGGCCGCAAGCAGATGGATATCGAGGGCCTCGGGGAGAAAACGGTGCAGCTCATCCGCGCGAGCGGTTCTGTGCCGCTCAACTCGTTCGCGGACATTTTCCGGCTGAAAGACTATCGCGAGACGCTTACGACGCTGGAGGGCCTTGGCGACAAGAAAGTGGCGACGATGCTCGCGGGGATCGAGGCCTCGAAGCAGCGAGGGCTGGGGCGGCTGCTGGGGAGTATGGGCATTCGGCACATCGGCGATACCACGGGCAAGATGCTGGCGCGGGTGTTTCGTGATCTTGATGCGCTGCTGGAAGCTCCGTGTGATCTCCTGATGCCGCGGACGCTGAAGAAGGACCGCGCGATCGAGCTGGGTTTGCCGGCCGACGGCAAAGACCGACCGGAAACGGGGCTCGGGAAAGACACGGCGCCGGCGGTGTATGCCTATCTGCACAGTCCGCAGGCGCGGAAGACGTTTGCCGAGCTCCGCGCGCTCGGGGTTTCCTTACAGAGCGTGGATTACCGCGACCCCGGGAAGCAGCCAATTGCGGACGGGCCCTTTGCGGGCAAGACCATCGTGCTAACGGGCACGCTCGAGAATTATGAACGGTCGGAACTGGCGGAGATTCTCGAGTCCATGGGAGCGAAGGTCTCGGGGTCCGTTTCGTCCAAGACCGATCTCGTCATCGCCGGTGAGGCCGCGGGGTCGAAACTGGACAAAGCCCGAGAACTCGGCGTGGCCGTCTGGGACGAGCGGCAGCTTCTGAAAGCGCTCGGCAAATCCTGATCTCTTCGCCTTTCTCCGATTGCGTGGCAGACTCAATATGACACAGCAGCCTCCTGAACACCGTTCCTGCCCGCCTCGCCCCGATACCGGAGAAGATGGGAAGATGCGCAATGTCGAATTCAAAGCCGAATTGCGCGATCTGCCGCTCGCGATTTCCGTGTGCGAGTCGCTGGGTGCCCGCTATGTGGGGCTTCTCGAGCAGACGGATACGTACTACCGGGTCGCGGATGCGCGGCTGAAAAAGCGGGAAACCGTGGGTGAGCCGCCGGAGTGGATTTTCTACGAGCGACCGAATTCCAGCTCGCCCAAGATCAGCCGGTTCATGATCTATTCCGAGGCTGAAGCACAGGAACGCTTTGGTTTCAGCCCGCTTCCGGTGTGGGTGGTCGTCCGGAAATCGCGCGAGCTTTTCCTGCTCGGGAACGTCCGCATCCACCTCGACTTGGTGCGGGACCTGGGCGCGTTCATCGAGCTTGAGGCGATGGTGACCAAGGGATGCGATGAGGCGGCCTGTCGCGCCGCCGTGGCGGAGATTCGCGCGGCGCTCGGTCCGATTCTGGGCGAGCCGATTTCTGCCGGCTACAGCGATCTGCTCGCGGAAGCCTCCGCGGCCTGATTAGAAATCGTCGTCCGCCTGCGGCTCTTCATCCTCCTCGCGGCGGATGACCACGGCGGCCTTGGCGAATTGGTCGCCTCGGTGTCGGCCGGAGCCGTCCATCAGAGCGATGGCCGCAACGGGCGAGAGGAACCATTTGATCGCGTTGCGGGTGAGGGAAGCCCCGAAGTTGGGCCGCGGCAACTCTTGCGTTGAAGTGGCGTCGGGAGGCTTGGCAATCGACACAACCTCGCAATCGGTCAGCAGCTTGCCGGGGGAGCGACCGAAGAAGGTCTCTCCAAGCGCGCCGATCAAGCACGCCAGGAGCGCGATGAGCAGGAGGGTTTCGAAGGCTTCTCCGTCCAGCCAGACCATCGGCCCAAAGAGTTCGAGGACGCTGTTGCCCGTAAGTCGAGGCACGAGCAACGCCGCGATCGTGAAATCCAGCACGGTTGCGGCGATGCGCCGGCCCGGCTCCGCGAACGAGCAACCCTCGGGCAGGTGGATCGCGGTCGCATCCTCCGAGCGAAGCACCAGCACCAGAATCAGCCCCATTGCGAGGATGAGAGCGATGGAAATCAACCGGAACTCACCAGAGCCCAGTGGGTCCAGCGGCTCCGCCGGGCCGTCGTAGAAGACGCGGCCGGTCAGCAGCGACAACTCCACGACGCGAACGGCGCGGGGCGGCGTCTCTGATTTGCGCACGCTCGCGGTTTGACGCGGCACGGAGACGACCATCAGGCGTTCCAGCCCGTTGACGGGAACGATCGCCTGCATCGCCTCCATGTCGGTCACCGTCGCGAGCTCGCGCGTTGCCGTGGGCGTGAACTCCTGGATCACGACGGCTTTCTCCGGCGTCAGCGCGGCGTTGAAAAACCGGCCGTTGACGCGGATGAACACACCGGGGCCGAGCGTGCCCGGGATGGTCTCATGCCGCCACGCAATCGCGAGATCGGCGCCGATCGGCTCCCCTACCACGCCGGTCCAGACTTGCAGGCCCGTCGCGCTCGGACGCACGAGATAGATGCCGCGCAGATCCGCGACGAGCCGGGGGCGGCTTGTGTCGGAATTCTCCCAGGCCTTCGGCCAGTCTGCAGGGAGCTGTGCTTCTTTCCAGGAACGATCGGCCAGGACGAGCAGCTGTAGATCGGTTCCGCTATCGGTCGTGCCGAGCGCCACCAAGCCCCAGGAGCTGGCGGCAAAGCCGAGCAGCTTCCCCAACGGGACGCTGGGCAGTGTTTCCATACGGCCCGAAGGCTGGTCGACCCACAGCTCTGAATCGCCGAAACGCTCGGTGCGCAGGCTCCGAACGGTCTTCCCGGATTGCGGCCCATCGGATTCAACGCGGGTCGGGAACACCGCAAAGACGGCGTTGTCCCACGCGGCGAGGGCCTCGGGCATTTCGGCGAGGCGGGTCACGCTGCGGTAGATCCCTTGCGGGCTGGTTCTCTCTGCCGAGTCCTTCTGAGGCGGGACGTGCACGAGCACGAAGTCCTTGCCCCCGATGGTGGGCATGACAAACCAGGACTGCGTTGGTGATGGATAGGAAGTTGCCTTGTCGAGGGGCGCGCCGGCAGCGGGCAGAAAGGCTGCGAAAGCCTGTGCGGCGCTCAGCAGCATGCATCCGACCAGGGCGATCACGAGGCGGATCACGGGCTTTGTCCCCCGGGCTGCTTTGCGGGTTCGCCATCCGCAGGAGCGCCGTCCTTCTTCTCGGGCTTGTCGAGATCGATCAAAGCGTTGACCGGGTATTTCTTGTTTAGCTTGACAAGATCGAACGCATCCGGGTTGATCGCTTTTGATGCGGGGTCGTTGAGATTGAGATTGATCGTGAGCTCGGAGCGGGGAACGCGGAGGACGCAGCGCGTCGGGACCGAGGGCATGGCCCCCGGCACGGAGCGCGAGATAAATGCCTCGTACTTGGCCAATTCACTTTGAACGATGACGCGGCCCGCGGGATCCAGCAGCTCCACGACGACCGGCTGGAGTGAATCCGGGTCGATGAGCACGCGCTTGGTCGAGCCGCGCGCCGGCACGTCGTACCAGAGCAGCTTGCGATCGGCGCTCCAGGCGATGGCCTGGGGGCTGCCGGGTTGCCCGGGTGCCGGGAGCGGCGTGATCGCCATCAGCTCGATCAGATCGAGCGGATGAACAGGAATTCCAAAACGATCGACGGTTGCGGTCGTCGCCTTGTCGTGTCGCCCGAAATAGCAGCGCTTGTCGTCGGTGAGATCGAACCACCAGTAGTACTGACTGTTGCTTCCGAGGTAGAAGTACAGGTTGCCCACCTTGGTGACCATGATGGCCACACGATCGGGCAGCTGAACCTGGAGGTAGCCTTCGGCCTCTTCCCTGTTCAATTTCGCGTTCGCAAGGCGCCCATCCACCCGCAGCGTGATCCTTGCCCAGAGCGATTCCAGTCCGCGCACGCGCGCGTTCTGGGCTTCCACGACCGTCGCGACCGAAGGCGTGGGCTTCGCTTTCACCTCGGAAACCGGAGCCGATTTCGGTTGGCTCTGGCAACCCGAAAGACCGCCCATGCCGCCAGCGACGAGCGCCCAGCAGATCATCGCCCCGGACGATGTGCGGGTCAGGTGCTTCAAGGCTGCGTCGCCGAGTCCGGGATGAGTTCCTTCAGCTGCTCGAGCGCACCGGCGAGTGATTCGTCGGTCATCGAGATCTCGCGAACTTCGACCAGGGGCGCCTGTGTCTCGTTGGCGCGGGTGCGCTGGCGGACATGGAGCATGCCTTGCTTCGAACCTTCATAAACATAGAGGCGCCGGCGCACCAGGAACAAAGCCAGCACGAATCGGAAGGCTTCTTGTGCCGCACCTTGCGGGCTGCTGAGCTGCTCGAACAACTCGACCGCTTCCTCGTCCGAGAGCTTGCCCTTGCGCGAATCGACGCCGGGGTGGAAAGTTGTCGCCCAGCTCGCGAAGAGGCCGGCCGGTCGCGAACCGGCCCCCCACGACTCGGGCGTGAAATCGAGGCGGGCGAACTCCTCGCCCCGGGTCACGAGCGCCGCGATGATCTTGTCGCCAGGAAGAAACGTCTTCCCGCTCGCGGCACAGACGCCGGTCGAACGCGAGATCGGGTAGGTCGTCGAAAACACATTGGACATGCGCACGGCTTCCTTGCCGACCGCCCTACATGTGGCGGCTTCGGTACATGACGATATTGACCTTCTCGAGGGTCATCAGGCCCTCTTTCACCATTTTGTCCATCACGGGCAGAAAGGCCTTGATTTTCTCGGCACGGTCCACGATCTCGACGCACAGCGGCAGTTCGCTGGGAATGCCTGCCTGTGGCGGACGGTGCAGGAGCGAATTGGCTCCGTACCCCAGCACGCCCTTCAGCACCGTTGCACCGGCCAAACCGCTGGCTCGAGCGGTCTGAACGATCGCCTCATGCAGCGGGCGTCCGTCAAAGGTGTCGCTTTCGCCTACAAAGATCCGCAGCAGTTGTCCTTCGCCTTCGATCTTCATCGCGTGGCTCCGGGGTCTTGGGCCGCGGCAGCCCGCCGCCAGCACGACCGGACACCACTCTACCCGATCCGGACCCGCGGCGCGATATCCTCCTGCCGACTTTCCCAAGGAATCCCTGAAGGGGGTTTTCGCGTGCAGAATTACACCGTGCTCGCCGTGGATGCATCCGGGCGCCAGATTCGGCGGATGGTGGTCGCCGCCAGTATTGCCGACGCCGAGAAGGCGGCTCAAGCAGAGGGGCTGACCGTGCGGGCGATCGCGGCGGACACGCCGGACGCGGGGGCCACTGTTGCCAGCAGCGCGACGGCCCCGCGAGCACCCGCCGCCGAGGAAGCCATCTGGGAAGGCAGCCCAAGCCAGTGGCTCAACGCGGGCTGGTTTGCGGCGTGCCTGCTGGTCATTCCGATCCCGATCGCGATCTGGAAGTTCATCGAGTTGCGCAATACATCATTCCAGCTCACAACCCAGCGAATCAAGCTCGAATCGGGCGTGGTCAGCAAGCAGTATGACCAGGTGGAGTTGTATCGCGTCAAGGACACCGTGCTGACCCGCACGCTGATCCAGCGCCTGCTGGGCCTGGGCACCGTCAAGATGGTCACCAGCGACCAGAATCAGCCCGAACTGCTGTTTCCGAGCATCGCGGATTCGGAACGCGTGCGTGAACTGATCCGCCAGAACGTCGAGCGCATGCGCCGGCTTCGCGGCGTGCGCGAGCTGGATGTTGCGGATGAATCCGCCATCGCGGGCGCGCTCAATGGGTAGTCGGCGCTATCCGCGTCGCGCCGCGGAAACCAACTCGTCGAACAGCCGCTGACCGACCGACTCGTCGCGCGTTCGTTCGGGGTGCCACTGCACGCCCAGGTAAAAGGGGCGCGCGATATCGCGTACGGCCTCCAGCACGCCGTCTTCGCTTCGGGCGATGGGGGCAAGCCGTCCGGGGTCCTCCACCGCCTGGCGATGCTTGCTCTGCACCTTGCCAGCCAGGGCCAACGGACCTGCGTTTGGCAATGCAACCACGGGGTGCTCTTCGCCCCAATGCAAGCGGTGCGTTGGGAGGGTGTCGGGGAGGTGCTGGTTCAGCTTCCCGCCGGCGCAGAGCGACATCATCTGCATGCCAAGGCAGATGCCCAGGACGGGCCGGTGCGGTGCGGAATCGATGGCGCGGAGCAAGGCGGTCTCGAATTCCTGTCGCTGCGGGTGCAGGGGCTTGGCCTCGCGATGCGTGGGCACGCCGAAGGGCTCTGTCCGCGGATCATCACCACCCGTAAACACAAATCCGTTGCACAGCGAGAGGTATGCCGGGATGAGAGCGACCTGGGGCGCCAGCACAACGGGCAACCCGCCGGCTCGTTCGACTGCCTGCGAATACGCGAGACCGACGTCGATCCGGACTCGACCATTGACCTCGGCCACGTCTGGTGTGATTCCGATGATGGGAAGTGACTGACTCACGGTCCGGTCGATCCTTTCGCGGCTTACCCGGCGAGCAACGAACATCTCTACACTCGGGCAATGTCGCGTGCCGCCGCGCTCATCTGGCTGCTCATCGCCCTGCTGCTTGCGGGGATTGTCTGGTGGACGTCTCCCCGCGCTTCCTTCGAATCGGCCGCCACGCCCCTGCTTACCGATTTTTCCCCGGGAAACGTG
>JAFEBN010000243.1 GCA_018242645.1 Planctomycetota bacterium
CGCTGCTCCCGACGAAGCGTGAAAAGTACCGCGATTCCCCGCACGGTCCCATGATCGACCGGTTGTACCGCGAGGCCAGGGCCACGCCTTCGGACATCAACGAACATCTGGAATTGCTGGCGCGTTTGTCTTCTCTCTGCGAAACGGTGACCGAGTTCGGAACCCGTCAAGGGACGTCCACCGTTGCGCTGATCTTCGGGCGCCCGAAAGCAGTTCGATCGTACGACATCGTGCCGCTGGCCAACGAGCGAGCGATCGCCCGGGCTGCGGAGGAAGCTGGCGTGTCGTACACGTTCGAGCAGGCGGACGACCTGAAGATCACGATTGAACCCACGGATCTTCTGTTCATCGACACGCTTCACACCTACGACCAGCTGCGTGCCGAGCTCGCACTCCACGCCGACAAGGCCAGGCGATACATCGCTTTCCACGATACTTCGACGTTCGGGGATGTGGGGGGCGGTGAAGCCGGCGACCCCGAGGCCGCGAGGCAGCGGGGCCTTTGGCCCGCGATCGCTGAATTCCTTCGAGCGCACCGGGAATGGCGGCTGCAGTTCCTGCACACGCATAACAACGGGCTGACGGTGATCGAGCGGGTGTGACCGCTGCGGCCGGGAGGAAGCTGATGTTCGGCCGACTTTTCGCTCCGGTTCCGGACGCGCCGCCACACCCGGGGCCGCGGTTCTCTGTCATCGTGATCCACTATCAGCCGTCGATTCCGCACCACATCTTTCTCCGGGGCATCGAGTCCTTGCGTACGCAGGCGTTCAGGGACTTCGAATTGCTGGTGTACCACGATGGCCCGCTCACCGATCCGGGCGTGGTGTCGCCGGTGCCGATCGTGTGCTCGACATCTCGCTTTAATGACTGGGGACACTCGCTCCGCGACCGGGGAATCCGGGAGGCATCCGGCGAGTACATCGTTCACTTCAACGCCGACAACATCCTGTACCCGGATGCACTCGAGGAGATCGACCGTGCGATCCGGCGCCCGCCCCGCGCGATCAACAAGCGTGGGCAGGTGCTGGATCCGAATCACATCATCGTGTTTCCGATCAAGATGTTCGGTTGGACGCAGCTCATGAAGGGGAGCCGACGCGATCTGAAAGACCCGGACTACTACCAGATCCTGACGGGCAATCCGCCTCGATTCGAGCACGTCGACGCGATGCAATTCGTGATGCGGCGGGACCTCTGGCTCCGCGAAGGGGGCTGGTACGACAAGCGGGCGAACTCCGATGGCATCATGTACGAGCGACTGGCGCTCAAGTACGGTTACCGCGCTGTTGGGCCGGTGCTCGGGGAACACCACTGAACGCTAGCGAAGTGTGGCACCCGACCGGTGTTGAAGCCGGATAACCAAGCGCAGCCCCGACCAAGTATCGTCGATCGCGCACACTTTGTTGTCGACGAGATCGGTCGTCAGGGCGACATCACGGATGTGGGTTTCGGTGATGTCGGTCTTGATGCCGCTCGCCTTTTTCGGCCAGGCGATCCACAGGCCCGCGGCGGGAGCCATCCGCTCGCGTGCGGTCCCGAGCCGCGCTGCAAATTCGCGCTGCGAACGCACAAAAACGACCAGTACATCCAGCGGCGACTTGCCCCGCGCGACGGAGGAGAAGCAGACGCCCTCGGGCAACCCGTCCAGAGTTTCCTGAAAGTCTTCAGGCGCACCCCAAAGTCCGACCGCGGCACCCGGCTTGATGCCGAGCTTCTGTGCGAGCGGGGTTCCTGAATATCCGGACATGCCGGTGACACTCACTCGAACTTGCCATGCGACTTGATCTCGAAATCCATCATGTCGGCGAGCTGCCTGGCGGACTTAGTCTGCAGACCTCCCAGGCGAGCGACAAGGGATTTCGGGTCGTCGCTCGCGATCTCGGCGAGCTTCTTGAACTTGTGATCCAACACCTCGTGCAGATCGATCTTGTCGGGTCCGAGCGCGTTGCGGGCGTGACCGCCGGGGTACATCACCAGGCCGCTGTCGAAGGCCTCGCCCGCATCGTCGGTGATGATCATCGACGTGGGGATGCCGTCGGGGTACTTTGCGTCGTATTCCGGCCCGCCCCATTCGAATGACATCTTGTCCATCAGGCGGCGCGTGAGCGGGTCGTGCAGGCTCTTGGCGTCGAAGTCGTGGGGGAGCAGCATCACGTCCTTCCACGTGACCTTGGCGTGTTTGCTCGCGGCTCGGTTCTCGAGGGCCTTTCGCAGCATCGTGCACACCAGGTAAAGCATGGAGTGGTCGGCCGATTGACGCGTCTTGGGGTCGCGCTTGGCCGGGTCGCCGATGATGCCGAACGCGGGCTCGTATGCCTTCACAACCATCTTGCCGATCGCGTCGCCCGTTTGATCTTCCAGCAGGTGGGGATGGCGCGAAATGAGGTTGATCAGCCCCTGCAACGCGCCGGCCGACTGGTGCTCGTAGAGGCCGAGCTTGAAGTGCATACCCATCACCGCAAAGTCCGAGCCTGCGCGGCCCAGCACGAGGTCGAACGGTGAGGCGTAGGTCTTCGTGCCCCAGCCTTCCTTGGCATCGGGGATGCCGGTGCCGCCGCTGTGGGTCTTCTTAAAGAGCTGGCCGGGACCTTCGAAGAGGCGGAAGATCGCTTCGGGATTTCGGAAAATGTCCCGCGGCCCGAGGAAACCGGACATCGAGCGCTTGACGCTCAGGACCGCCGCTTCTGTGCTGATCGCGGCCGACGCACCCTTGGAATCGCTGAGCTGCTTGCCCGCCCGGATCGCGCGGAACGGGATGTAGTGCGCGACCACCATGCCGATGGCCGATTCGATCTGCTCGGGCGTCGCTCCCATCATCGCGCCGAATGCCGCCGCACTCCCGATGGCGCCGTGCACGACGTGATCGATCTTGTACGACTTAAGCGAGAATACTTCGGCGAGCCGGCCCCGGATCTCATCGATGAGAATCATGCCCTTGAGCGCGAAAAGACCGTCCTTTCCGCGCAGCTGCGCCGCGGCCAGCGCGACCGCGTAGAAGTCGTTGTGGCCGAATTCGCCCGCCGTGTGGCCGAGCTGGGGGTTGAAGCCGAAGTTGGTGCCGTTGGAGTCCCATTCGCGCACGGCGGCGCCGTTGGCCACTACGGCCTTCTCGACCTGTACATCGATGCGGGATCCAAATGCGGGTACGCCAGCGCGAACCGCGCCGGCCTTCGGAGCCCACGCAAGCCCCGCGCTCGCGTGTGTCGCATATTGAGCTGCTTCGGCACGTAGCAGCGTGGGAGCGTTGGTGCCAAGGGCGAGCGCCGAGACGCCGCAGAGATTGGCATCGGTATGAAACAGCTCGGTGCGATCGAGCACAGACTTGTCCGGCTCGCCCCGCTTTGCGGGCGTATCGGACATGAAATCGATGGCGTATTGAGCCAAGCCCAGGGCTTGATTGGTATCGGCGGGGAGGTGGATGTGGGTGTCTTTGTTGATGGGTGTGGCGATAGGCATGTGCAGGTCCAGAAACGGGAGGAATGGGGCCGACGCCCGGGTGAAGCCGCTAGCGTACGCCGCCGCGGCCACCGGCCATATTTGCAGAAAAGAGAGACGGAACCGGCACCTGTCGGCATCTGGTGACTCTTTTGTGGCGATGGCAACCACCGGAGCATCACTGAAAGCTGGAGCCCATGCCGGGCCGCAAGCGGCCCACGCACGCGGGCTGGTCGCCGGAGCGTTTGGTGCGGTTTACCGTGAGCACTACGGCGCGATCGCGGGCATGATCTACCGACGCACCGGAGATGCTCATCTCACCGAGGATCTCACCAGCGAGGTGTTTGTCGCGGCGTTCCTTGCTCGTGCTTCATACAGGGGCGAGGTGCCCGTGCTGGCCTGGCTGCGGCGGATCGGGCAGAACCGTGTGACGCGCTGGCAGCGGCGGGAAGCGGGTCTTCGGGGCATCCTCCGTCGGCTCGTCATGCGGGAGCTTGACAAGCCGGTCCCGGCCCCTGAATTGTCGGATGAGCTTCGCGCGCTCCACAGCCTGCCGGCGAGCCAGCAAACTCTCCTCTCTCTGCACTATCTCGAGGGGCTGTCGCTCGCCGAGGTCGGCTTCACGCTGGGATTGGGCGAACAGGCCGTGAAGTCGCGGCTCGCCCGCGCGCGGGAGGCCTTCCGAAAGCAACTCGAACAAGAACCACTGGAAAAGGGGAAGACCCATGAACGACGACGTTTTTGATCGGGCGATCGGGAAACTCGCCGCCCCGCGTTGGGACCGCGAACCCGATTGGCGCATGCTCCAGGAGAAAATCATGAGCACGAAGCGGTTTGGATGGAGGCAGTTGCTGGTATTGGGCGTTCTCGCGGGTGGGTGCTTTGCGGCGGGTGCCGCCAGCGGCATCGCCTGGGATCGTTTCACGTTTGATGGCATCATGCAACTGAACGACGGGGGGATCGCGGTCGTTCAGGGCGAAGCAATTCAGCGCGAAGACGGCGTGTTGCAGATGAACCTCGACGCCCACGGTGCCGACATCAGCTCGGGCGGCACGATGGAACTCACGATGCCGGACGGCTCCAGAGCTCAGCTCATGACCAAGGGCGCCAACCAGGAGGCGGGCAAGGAATACACCCTGCCCGACGGCCGCAAATGCTGGTTGCCCGAGGGGGTGGACGGTGACAAGCTGATCAAGTCCGGCAAGTTGAAAGTTGTCCCCTTGCACTAGGAGCGAGAAGGCACGCCACGACTCCGGCGATCCGCCTCACGGCGGGTCGCCTTTTGTTTTTGGGGGGCGGTGATTGAACGAATCGAGCCCGGCAAGAACTGGCGGTGCGGCGGGTTTTGCACGATTTTCCGGCCGGGGCCGATAGTGGAGTTTGGCGCGCGGGAGCACGCCTCTGGGGAATCGCCCACGATGGATGCCCATAACGAGCTTTCGAACCACGATCTGATGCCGACGACGGCGGCGCAGCGCACCTGGAGCACCTGGCACATTGCCGCGCTGTGGATCGGCATGGCGGTCTGCATCACGACGTACAACATCGCGTCGGGCATGATCAGCCAGGGGATGAACTGGTGGCAGGCCACGCTGACCGTGGCGCTCGGCAATCTGATTGTGCTCATACCGATGGTGCTGAATGGTCATCCGGGCACAAAGTACGGCATCCCGTTTCCGGTGCTCATGCGCGCGAGCTTTGGGACCAAGGGGGCCAATATCCCGGCGTTGGCGCGCGCCGTCGTTGCCTGCGGTTGGTTCGGGATCCAGACCTGGGTTGGTGGTGACGCGATTTACCAGATTCTGGGAGCCGTCGGGTGGGTGGACTTGACAGCTGAGACGGCGCGCACGATGGCAATCGGCCTTACTCCGGCGCAGTTCGCTTGCTTCATGGCGTTCTGGCTGATCAACCTGCACTTTGTGTGGCACGGGATGGATTCGATCAAGTGGATGGAATCCTGGGCCGCGCCGTTCCTGATCGCGGCGGGATTGGCGTTGATGATCTGGGCGATGTGGCGGGTGTCGCAGATCCAGCCGGTGGGGACGATCTTCGATCACTCCTCCAAATTCGCGACGACCGGTGCGTTCTGGGCGGTGTTCGTGCCCAACCTCACGGCGATGGTGGGGTATTGGGCGACCCTTTCGCTGAACATCCCCGATTTCACTCGCTACGCGAGGGATCAGAAGTCGCAGGCGATCGGCCAGGCACTGGGATTGCCGACGACCATGACGCTCTTTTGCTTCATCGGAATCGTCGTGACCAGCGCGACGGTCATCATCTACAAACAGGCGATCTGGAATCCCGTGGAACTGGTCAGCAAGATGGGTTCGGTGCCCGTGATCATCATCTCCTTGGTTGCGCTCACAGTCGCAACGCTTTCGACAAATATCGCAGCCAACGTCGTCAGCCCGGCGAACGACATTTCAAATCTCAACCCGCGGCGGATCTCATTCCGCATGGGCGGGATGATCACGGCCGTGATCGGGGTGCTGATGATGCCCTGGTATCTCTACAACAACCTCAGCGCGTACATCTTCACGTGGCTGATCGGTTACTCCGCCCTGCTCGGACCGATCGCCGGGATCATGCTCTGCGATTACTACCTGATCCGGCGGAAGCAACTCGATGTCGCGGGCCTGTACAACCCGCGGGGGCCGTACACCTATACAAACGGCATCAACTGGCGTGCGGTCGTGGCGATGGGCCTGGCGATCTTGCCCAATCTTCCCGGCTTCCTCAACGCCGCGACCAACAGAACGCACGCCCAGGCCGCCATAAACCCGGTGGTGCGCCCGCTCTTTCCGGCATTCTTTGACGAGATCTACGGGTACGCCTGGTTCATCGGCTTGGCGCTGGGGATGGCGATCTATTACGCCCTGATGCGCGGAGCCCGGGTTGCGGGCGGCGCACCCGCTCGGGACTGAATGCGACACTACGATTCCAGCGAGAAAAACAGAGGGAAACATCTATGACCACCGCGACCGCTTCCGTGTCCAAGGCCCCTTCTCTTCCTCCCTGCGACTTCAAGCCCGCGCCCTATACCGGGCCGAGCAAAGAAGAAGTCCTCGCGATGCGCAAGGAATTCTGCACGCCCGCGCTCGTCACCTACTACAAAAACCCGATCATGATCGTGCAGGGGCACATGCAGTACCTGTTCGATGAAACGGGCCGGCGCTACCTGGACGTCTTCGGCGGCATCGTGACGGTGAGCATCGGCCACTGCCATCCGAAGGTCATGGCCGCCGTGAACGCGCAAAACGCCCTGCTCCAGCACACGACGACTATCTACCTGCACCCGACGATCGCGCAGTACGCCAGGAAGCTCGCCTCAACCTTCCCCAAGGAATCGAACCTCTCGGTGGTCTACTTCGTCAATTCTGGCAGCGATGCCAACGACCTGGCCATGCTCATGGCGCGGGCCCACACCGGCAACTTCGACCTGATCGCGCTGCGCAATGCCTATCACGGCGGGAGCGCCGCGCCGATGGGTTTGACAGCGCACAGCACCTGGAAGTTCAACACGCCGCAAGGCTTCGGCGTGCACCACGCCATCCTGCCCGACCGTTACCGGGGCCAGTTCGGTTATGACGACCCCAAGGCCGGCGAGAAGTACGCGACGGACGTGCAGGAAGTCATTCGTTACGCCACCAGCGGCAAGGTTGCGGGCTTCATCGCCGAGCCGATGCAGGGCGTCGGCGGCGTCGTTGAGATGCCTCCGGGTTACCTGGGCGCCGTGTACAAGGCTGTGCGCGATGCGGGCGGCCTCTGCATCGCCGACGAGGTCCAGACCGGCTTCGGTCGTACGGGCGAGAACTTCTGGGGCTTCCAGACGGTCGGGGGCCCCGGGGTGTACCCGGACATCGTGACGATGGCGAAGGGCATCGGCAACGGCTGTCCGCTGGCCGCGGTCGTGACCACGCCGGCGATCGCCAAGAGCCTGGCGTCGCGCATCCACTTCAACACGTTCGGCGGTAACCCGGTGTCGATGGCCCAGGGCTTCGCGACGCTCAACGTGCTGCTCGACGAAAACTATCAGCAGCAGGCCAAAGAAAAGGGCGCGAAGCTGTTCGCGGGTCTGCGTGAACTCCAAAAGAAGCACCCGATGATCGGCGACATCCGGGGCAAGGGCCTGATGTGTGGTGTCGAGCTTGTCACCGACCGTGCGACCAAGACGCCCGCCAGCGCTCAGTGTGCCGCGGTTTTCGAGCGGTGCAAAGACCTCGGCCTGATCATCGGCAAGGGAGGGTTCTTCGGCAACGTGCTGCGGATCAAGCCCCCGATGTGCCTGACGGACGCGGATATGCAGTTCATGCTGGAAGTCCTCGACGTCGCCATCGGCGAAGTTGAGAAGGCCTAATTCGGCGAAATGCTGCGACGACGGCCGCGCACCCGTGCGCGGCCGTCGCTATTTTACGGGTGCATGCACGAAGCCTTGCTTGTCAACACGCTGGGCGCCGCCGACGGGCTGCCGCTCATCACCACGATCGCGGCGGGCTTTGCGGCGGCCTGGGTCCTTGGTCTGATCACCCAGAAGATCGGTCTTTCGCCCATCGTGGGTTACCTGCTTGCCGGCGTGCTCATCAGCCCAAAGACGCCGGGCTTTGCCGGTGACGTCCAACTGGCATCTCAGCTTGCCGAAGTCGGCGTCATCCTGCTGATGTTTGGCGTGGGAATGCACTTTCACCTGAAAGACCTGAATGCGGTGAAGTGGATCGCCATTCCCGGCGCGGTCGGCCAGAGCGCTGTTGCCACGCTGGTAGGGATGCTGGTGTTCTGGTGGCTCGGCTGGGAGCTGCGCGCAGGTGTGGTGCTGGGGATGGCCATGGCGGTGGCGAGCACAGTTGTACTCATCCGCGTGTTGACGGATAACAACGTGCTCGCGTCGCCCGCGGGGCATGCCGCGGTTGGCTGGCTCATCGTGGAGGACATCTTTACGGTGATATTCCTGGTCATTCTGCCCGTGCTGGGACGGAGCGGAGCCGCGGCGGGGGAGGAGGGCCCGGGTTTCTGGGCGACCCTGGGATGGGCGATGCTCAAACTCGCGGTCTTTGTTGCGATCGTTTTCGCCGTCGGCTCCCGGGTCGTTCCCTGGGTTCTGGTCAATGTGGCCCGGCTTCGTTCGCGCGAGCTGTTCACACTGACGGTGCTCGTGCTCTCGGTCGCCGTCGCGGCCGGGGCGTATTACCTTTTCGGTGCGTCCATGGCTCTGGGCGCGTTCCTCGCCGGCATGATGGTCGCGCAATCACCCGTGAGCCACCAGGCCGCGGCCGATGCTCTCCCGCTCCGCGACGCGTTTGCCGTGATCTTCTTCGTGTCGGTCGGCATGCTGTTCGACTGGCACATCCTCCTTGATCGGCCTGCGATGGTCGCGGCGGGCCTGGGGATCGTGCTGATCGTCAAGCCGCTCGCGGCGCTGGCGATCGTGGGGATTCTGGGTCATTCGGTGCGGACGGCCCTCATCGTGGCGGTCGGGCTTGCCCAGATCGGAGAATTCTCGTTTATCCTCTCGGAGCTCGCGCTCCGGAACAATCTCATGCCTCGCGAAGGTCACGATGTCATCGTGGCCGCGGCAATCCTGTCCATCACGATCAACCCGCTGCTCTTCCGGCTGGTTCTGCCGGCGGAGCGATGGCTCCAGTCCAAGCCCGCGCTTTGGCGTTTTCTCAACGGGAGGGCGGAGCGCAAGCTCCGCGAGGCGAATGCGGAAACGGTCGAACGGATGCGCACGCGGGCGATCGATGAGCACGAGCGGACGGCCATCGTCGTCGGATACGGTCATGTGGGCCAGACGGTCGATCGTCTGCTCCGCCAGGCGGGTGTGCGCACGGTCGTCATCGACATGAACATGGACACGGTGTCGGAGCTCAGCCGCACGGGGCGGGTGGCAATTTTCGGCGACGCCGCCAGCCGCGAAGTGCTCGAGCAGGCCGGCGCCGCGGACGCGAAATACCTCCTGGTCACCATGGCCGCGAACTCCAATCCGGCGCCGGTGGTCATGCACGCGCGTGGGCTCAACCCGGACATGCACATCCTGGTGCGGAGCCGGTACTTGAAGGAACGCAATGAGCTGACCATGGCGGGCGTGACCGGCGCGGTCTACGAAGAGGCAGAAGCGGCAATCGCACTGGGCGAACTCGTGCTGAAAGATCTGGGTGCGGATCAGCAAACGGTGGAGCGCGAAATCGCTTCGTTGCGAGCGAGCGTAGCGGGCGGCATGGTGGGTTAAAGGGAGACGCCCGATGCAATATCGAGGCCTGGTAGGCGGCATCCTGGTCTCGTGCTCAGCGGCGCTGGGCGTCGAGATCACTTTTTCCTTCAGAGCGCCGGACGCCACGGCGGTCTATCTGGCGGGTGACTTCAACAACTGGGCCGGCAACATCGACGGCAAGCCCGGGGATGAAAGCGCCCGCATGACCAGGGGCGCGGATGGCACGTGGACAAAGTCGGTTTCCACTGAGGCGCTGCTCGCCCGGTACAAGTTCATTGTCGAGCACTCGGGATCGGCGCGCGCGTGGATGCCCGATCCAAAGGTTGCAGATCGCGACGGATCGGGAAACAGCGTCGTTCTCATGGCGGCAGCGGACATGCCTCCGCTGGCTCGCGCGACCGGAATTGAAGCGAGGGGAAACGCCTCACGGATCGCGATCGTGATCAGGGGAACGGACGGGCGTCTGGTCGACGCGGTCGAAGTGCGTTCCGCGACCGGGGCCGGTGACCGCTTTGCAGCTCACGCGGTCAGCGAGCGCGCCGTCGCGCTCGAGTGGGCGGATCCGAGTTCAGTCCTCGACCGCTCGGTGCGGGTTCGTGATAACAGCCGGTACCTGGGCGGCGGCGAGCGGTTCAACGCCATCAACCAGAAGGGCAACGTGCTGCGGATGGCCAGCAGCGATCACCCCGAAGAAAAGGGGCTCTCAACCTACAAGCCCGTTCCGTTCGTGATCAGCAGCAAGGGGTACGGATTGTGGCTCGACAGCACAACCCCGAGCACGTTCGATCTCAACGCCACGGAACGCGAGAACATCGTTGTGTCCGATCGCAACCGCAAGATGCGGCTGGTGTTCATCGCCGGGCCGAGCCCTCAGGAAGCGCTGTCTGAGTTCACGCGATTGACCGGACGACCTGCCGTCCCCCCAGCATGGGCGTTTGCACCGTGGAAGAGCCGCGACGTCCATAAAAATCGGAGCGAGATTCTTCAGGATGTGCGCCTCAGCCGACAGCACAAATTGCCGGCTTCCGTCATCGTGCTCGACAGCCCGTGGGAGACCAGCTACAACGATTTTCAACTCAATGAATCGCAGTTCGATCGGCCCGAAGAAATGTTCGACGAGATCAGCCGGGCCGGATTCGTTCCGTGTTTCTGGTTGACGCCCTTTATCAATCAAACCAATGTCACCGACATGAAGGGGATCGCCGCAGGGCCATCCCCAAACTTTGAGGAGGCGGCGCGCAGCGGCTACCTCGTTCGCGAGGTCGCTCCTCCCGGACAAGCCCCCAAACCGATGCTGGCGTCGTGGTGGAAGGGCACGGGCGCCCTGGTGGATTTCACCAATCCCGCGGCCGTGGAGTGGTGGCACGCCCAGATGAAGCCGATGGCGCGCTGGGGTATCGCGGCGATCAAGTGCGATGACGGCGAAAGCACTTTCGTCTCCGAGGCCGTCTTTCACGACGGCTCGACAGCTGCGGAAATGAAGGGCCGCTACGCAGAACTCTACCTCAAGGCTGCGAGCGAGTTTCTCGAAAAGGTGCGTCCCGGTGACCACACGCTGCTCGCGCGCTGCGGCTTCACGGGTACCGGCCGCTACCCATTCGGCTGGGCCGGAGATAACCACGCCGATTTCTCGTTCGAGAACGGCCTGCCGGGGGTCATTCTCGCGGCCCAGAATGCCGCGCTCTCCGGGCTTCCATTCTGGGGGTGCGACATCGCCGGATACATGGGCGATGCCACTCCGGAGCTGTTTATCCGCTGGACGCAATTTGCGGCGTTCACACCCCTCATGATGGTCCATATGCAGTCCAACAAGGGGCCATGGGATTACGGCGAGGAAGCGCTCGAGGTCTATCGCCGCTACGCGACGCTTCACACCCGTCTGTATCCCTACATACGCAACGCGGCCGAAGAGGCCAGCAAACAGGGTGTTCCTCTCATCCGGCCCATGGCTCTTTCCTATCCGGACGACACCGCGGCGGCACGCGAGCAATTCCAATACTTGTTCGGGCCCGACCTGCTGGTGGCCCCGCTCTATCAACCCGGTTCACAGCGCGCGGTGTACATTCCGCGCGGCACATGGGTCAATTACTGGTCTGGGCAAGCGGTTTCAGGGCCCAAGACCATCGTCGTCGATGCGCCACTGGAGCAACTGCCTCTGTTTGTGCGAAGCGGGGCCGTTCTTCCGATGCTCGCCCCCGGCATCGACACGCTGCTCCCCCGATCCGCGGAAATCGACGCGACCGTCGGCTGTCTCGATGATCGGATCGTGCTGGAAGTCTGGCCCGGAGATCAAGGCGAACTGGCGACCGTCGATGGACTGACCGCGCGCCTCGGTCGCAGCGGCACGCAGCGGATACTCGAGGTCGACCCCGGCGTCCGGCGTCCCGTAGAAGTTCGGTTGCGCTTCGTTCGACCCGATTGCAATGTCCAGCGGCGGGGAGGCGTGATGGCCGAGACGTTCCGCGACAAGGACACGATAGTCGTCCCCCTCGGGGACCTGACGCAGGCGTGCACACTTCTATGGGATTGACCCGCTAGACGCGCGGAACAAGCCGCCCGTGCGCGTCACCGCCTCCGCCCGCGAACTTGCCGCCGCGCACCATGACCTTGCCGCGAACAGTCACGGTATCGGAGCGACCTTTAAGCTCCCAACCTTCAAAGGCGGAGTAATCGGTTGCCATGTGATGGTGCGACTTGCCGGGAGCGCTGATTTTCCCGCGATACGTCGGGTCGTAGATGACGATGTCCGCGTCCGCGCCCACCGCGATCGATCCCTTGCCCTTGAGCCCGAAGATCCGAGCGGCCTGGGTGCTCGCGGCATCCACAAACGTGTGCAGGTCGATCTTGCCCGTCGTTACGCCGTGCGTGTAGAGCAGATCCACGCGGTTCTCGACCGAGGGAATTCCGTTGGGGATCTTGGTGAAGGCATCCTTGCCCATCGTCTTCTGCGATTCGAAGTCGAACGGTGCGTGATCGGTCGCGACCGTTGCGACCGTGCGCCGGGCGAGATGATCCCACATCTTCGGGAGCTGGCCTTTGTCGCGCAGAGGGGGCGACATGACGAACTTTGCGCCTTCGAAGCCGGGCTTCTGCGTGTACGAATGATCGACCACCAGGTGCGGCAGCACGACCTCGATGTGAGCTTTCACGCCCCGGAGCACCGCGCTGGCCGCTTCGCGGACCGCTTCATCGCAGGAGGTGTGGACGACATACACCTCGGCGCCCGTCAGTTCCGCAAAGGTCATCAGGTGATGGACGCCATCCGCCTCGACCTGCACCGGACGGGAAGGCTCGTGAAACTCCGGCGCGGTTTTTCCTGCCGCGAGGAGCTCGCTCTGTCGCTCCGCCACCAGCGTCTCATTCTCACAGTGAGCGGTGACCACCACGCCCAGCTCCTTGGCCAGTTTGAGCGTGTGATACAGCTCCCGATCATCGACGCCCAGAGCTCCCTTGTAAGCCAAAAAGACCTTGAAAGACCGGATGCCGCGTTTGACGATGTCGCGGAATTGCTTCTCCGCCAGATCATCGAACCGCGTGACGCCCATGTGGAACGTGAAGTCGCACGCCGACTTGCCTTGGGCTTTCCCGAGCCAGGTTTCGAACGCCGCCATCGGTTCATCGCTCTTCCCCGGGCAGATCATTTCGATGAGCGTCGTCGTGCCGCCCAGGAGTGCGGCACGGGAAGCCGACTCCCAATCATCCTTTGCGTATGTGCCCATGAACGGCAGATACACGTGAACGTGCGGGTCAATGAAGCCCGGGAACACGTACTTTCCCGAGGCATCGATGACCTCCGTGCCCGGCGGGCACGACTTGGGATCGATGCCTTTCTCAATCCGCGTGATCGTCTCGCCGGCGCAGAACACGTCGGCGCTGTAATCGTCCGTGGCGGTGAGGATGCGGCCGTTTGTGATGAGAAGTGGCATGGGAGATTGTTCAGCACGAGAGCGACGGGAGCAGTCAGGAACTTGGGGATGAGACCGCGCGAACCCGAGAAACGAACAGAACCCAGCGCTGCCGTCAATCACGGGGATCTTCGCGTGCTCTTCGGTCCTCCGCCGTCAGTTGGCGACAAGCTTGTTCGACTGCTCCACAAACTTCTCGCCCGTCCACTGCGTGTCTTTGGTGACGCGGCCTTCCGCGGCAGCCTTTTCCAGGGCCTTGGCCGCGGCCTGGCGCTGCACCAGATCGGCGTGCGTTGTGAAGTACTGGAGCGAGTGGCCACGGAACTCTTCGATGTTCTTGAAACCCTTGGCGTCCATAAACGCCGAGAGGCCTCGACAAAGCTCCTTGACGAGCGCGTACCCGTGGATCATCACGCCGGTACAGACCTGCACCGTGTTGGCGCCAAGCAGAATGAACTGCGCCGCATCTTCGCCCGTCTCTACGCCCCCGATGGCCGAGAGCGACCGGCCGGGGAACTCCGCCTTCATCATGCGGGCACACTCCATCACCATCCGGAGGGCGATGGGGCGGACAGCCTTGCAGGAGTAGCCTCCGGGCGTGGTATAGCCCTCAACAGTGGGCTCCGGACGGAGAGTTTTCAAATCGACCCCCATCACGCAGAGGATCGTGTTGATCGCGGCGATGCCCTCGCAGCCGTTGCGCAGCGCGGCACGGGCCGGCTCTTCGATGTGCGTGATGTTGGGCGTCATCTTGGCCCAGACAGGCTTTTTGGACACGCCGTTCACCCAGCCACAGACTGTCCCGAGCACCTCGCAATCCTGACCCATTGCGGCGCCCATCTTCCGCTCGGGCAGCCCGTGCGGGCAGGAGAAATTCAGCTCGAACGCGTCGACACCGGCGTCCTGGCAGCGCTCGACGATTTCACACCACGCGTCCTTGCGGTACTCCTCCATGATGGAGGCGATGAGAATCCGGTCGGGGTATTTCTGCTTGACCTGCTTGAACTCTTCGATCCAGGTGTCGAAGGGGCGATCGGAGATCAATTCGATGTTCTGCCAGCCGACGATGGTCTCGCTGCCTTTGGCGCCGACGCGCATGCGGGCGTAGCGGGGGGCCACGTTGATCACTTTCGAGGCATCCAGGCTGACCGTCTTGGCGATGACGGCCCCCCAGCCCTCCTCGAACGCCTTGTTGATGACGTTGGCGTTGGTCCCCGGGGGCCCGGAACCGATGACGAACGGGTTGGGAAGTTTCAGTCCGTCAACGGTGACGCTCAGATCGGCCATCGAAAAGCTCCATTCCAACGTTGCCGCAGGCTCGATTCAGGGGCTGCGGCGTTCCAAAATCGCGAATTCTTAATATACCAGAAAGCAGCGTCATTGCTCGTAAGAAACGGACCGGAGGGGGCAGACTTTGCGGAGGCAGGGATGGTGGGGCGGGCGGTCACGTTGCCTTCGCCGAACACTCCGCCCAATCGAGATCGAATCAACGGTCGAAGCGAGCTGAAAACCCGCCTGAAATCCGGCTCATCTGATCCGTTCCCCGTTGCAACCGCGATGTTCATCTTGTGTTAAACTGCCCGTGGGGCCCCGGTCGGGGCCCTTTGGTTTTCAGGAGGGGCACGCTCATGCTCGGAAACTTTGGCACGCTGGCGATCGTGTGTGTAGGCCTGGTCGGAGCTGCGGCGAATGCGCAGCCGCTCCCGACCGACCCTTCGCTTGTCACGGGTCAGCTTGACAACGGCCTTCACTACATCGTGCGGAAGCATTCCGTCCCCGAAGGACGTGCGGTGGTCTGGGTGCACATGCACACCGGCTCGCTCAACGAGACGGACAAGCAGCGGGGCATCGCTCACTACCTCGAGCACATGGCGTTCAACGGATCGGAGAACTTCGCGCCGGGGACGCTTGTGCCCTTCTTCCAGTCGCTGGGCATGCAGTTTGGCCGCGATCAGAACGCGTTCACCAACATGGAGCAGACAACGTACCAGCTGTCCCTGCCCGATACCAAGACCGAAACGTTGAGCAAGGGGCTGACCTTCTTCGCGGACGTGACAGGCCGGCTGTCGCTGCTCCCCAACGAGATCGACGACGAACGGCAGATTATCCAGGAAGAGCGCCGCCGCGGACTTTCAGGGCGGCAGCGCACCTCGAACTACGTGATCGAACGGCTCGTCCCCGGTTCGCTGTATGGCGAGCGCATGACGATCGGCAAGGAAGAGACGATTAACGGCGTGATGCAGGCTGATTTTCAGGACTACTACGGCAAGTGGTACGGGGCCTCCAACGCGACGGTCATGGTCGTGGCCGATGCGGAAACCGGGCCGATCGTGGAGATGATCAAGGACAAGTTCGGCTCGCTTCCGAAAAAGCCCAAGCCGTCTCCGCAGGCCGTGGGCGTGAAGGCGTACGACAAGAGCTTCGCCATCGTGGCGAGCGATCCGGAAGTTCGGAGCGAAGACATCCAGATTGTGCGGCTCGAACCGGGTCGCCCCCCGATCACGACCGTGCCCCAGTACCGCGATGAGCTCGTCGCGGCGATCGCCGAGATGGCGATGAATCGCCGCCTCGGAGACAAAGTTGCACAGGGCAACACGAGCTACCTGAACGGCCGCGTTTCCATGGGCAACCAGGGCACGGTGATCTACACGGCCGACGCGTCGGGCCGCGCCAAGCCGGGCAAATGGAAAGAAACGCTCGAGGAGATCGCGCTCGAGGTGCAGCGCGGCAGGCTCTACGGCTTTACCGCTCGCGAGGTCGAAGATTCCAAGAAGGAATTGATCGCGAGCGCCGAGCGCGCCGTCGAGACCGAAAGCACCACCCCCATGCAGGGCATCATGACGCGTCTGAACGCCAGCGTGAGCTCGGGCGAGCCCGCCATGTCGCCCAAGCAGCGCCTCGATCTGCTGCGCGAGCTGCTCCCCAAGATCACAGAGGAAGAGGTCGAGAAGCGCTTCGCCAAGGAGTTCCAGCCGACCGCCGTGTCGTTCATTGCCACCCTTCCCGCGGGTCCGAATGTTCCGACCGAGGCCGCGTTGCTTGAAATCGGAACCAAGGCGCTGGCGGTCCAGCCCTCGCAGGAAGCCGAATCCGAGCATGCGACGCAGCTGATGACCGAACTGCCCAAGCCCGGCAAGTTTGTGGACTTCACGGAAAACGCGCCGAGCAAAGTCTGGTCCGGCTGGCTTTCCAACAACGTGCTGGTGCACTACCGCTTCATGGACGAGCGCAAGAACCAGGCCTCCGTCCAGATCTCGCTCATCGGGGGTGAACTGCTCGAGACGCCCGAAAACCGCGGTATCACCACCGCCGCACAACTGGCGTGGGGCCGCCCCGCGACCCAGACGCTGACATCCAGCGATATCCGTGAGTTGATGACTGGCAAGAAAATCAACGTGCGCGGAAGCGGGGGCATGGGAGGCGGCGGCGGGCGAGGTGGGCGCGGTGGCGGCGGGCCCGCCTTGGGCGCCGGCGACGGCATCTCGCTCAATATCAACGGCAGCCCCGAAGAACTGGAAACGGGGTTCCAGCTCGCGCATCTTCTCCTGACGCAACCCAGGATCGAGGCCGCTTCGTTCGATCAGTTCAAGACCGTGACCAAGGAACTGCTCGCGGAGTCACAGAAGAACCCCATGATGTTCGGGATGCGTGTCACCGCGACCGCGCCCTATCCGGAAAATGACGTCCGGACGCAACTGGTGACGCCGGAGCAGATTGATCGCCTCAATCTTCCCGCGTCACAAGCGTGGCTCGACAAGCTCATCAAGGAATCCCCGATCGAGGTCGTCATCGTCGGCGACGTGCCGAAGGAAAAGGCAATGGCGCTCGCCGAGCAGTACCTCGGTTCGTTGCCCGCGCGCTCCAAGATCTCGCCCGAGACCTACGCAACCCTCCGCAAGCTGAACCGTCCCGCGGGCCCCCGCATCATCAAGCAGACCGTGGATACCCCCACGCTGCAGGCGTACGTCATGTCGGGGTTCTACGGAGCCGACCAGACCAACCGGGCCGATGTTCGAGCCTTGAACATGGCTGCCCGCATTCTCTCGACGCGGATGGTCAAGGAAGTGCGTGAAGACGCGCAGTTGGTCTACAGCATCGGGGCGCAGTCCCGGGCAGCCACCACCTATCCCGGCTTCGGCGTCTTCTCTGCCGGCGCGCCCACCGAGCCCGGCAAGGTCCAGGCGCTCGTAGACAAACTCGCTTCGATGTACGCCGCCTTCGCGGCGGGCGGGCCGACCGAAGACGAAATGGAAGTTGCCCGCAAGCAGTTTGCCAATACCTTCAAGGATCAGTTGCAGGATCCGGCGTACTGGGCGCAGAGGCTTGATCAGCTCGCTTTCCGCGGAAACAAGCTCGAGGAAATCGTCGACGATCCCGCGGCGTATCAGGCCCTGTCAGCCGACGACGTCAAGCAGGCTTTCGCTAAGTACTACGCGCCCGACAAGGCGATCGTTGTGACGGTCAAGCCGCAGTCGTCGGGCAGCCCGACCCCCCCGGCGCCGAAGACGGCTTCGGGCGAGGGTGGGGCCGGCGGCCATTAATTGGCGGTCACTTGACGCGAAGGGCGTTTTCTGCCGCCAGCACCTTGGACAGGCGACGAAGATGCCGCTCGGCCTGACTGAACCTGGCGTTCAGAAATGTCTGCACGAAATCCCACGCGGTTTCCACCCCGGTGGTACGCCCGCCCAGGCACAGCACGTTCATGTGGTCATCCTCGACCCCTTGGCGCGCGGAAAAATGATCGTGGATGAGGGCCGCACGAACGCCGACAACCTTGTTGGCGCACACGCAGGCGCCCACGCCGCTGCCGCAGATCGCGATCCCGCGCTCGACCTTGTTCGCGGCGACCGCGTGCGAGAGCGGCAGCACGAAGTCCGGGTAGTCATCGCCGGGAGCAGCCTCGCCGGCGCCGAAATCGGTCACCTCGTGGCCGGCGTTGCGCAGGCGGGCCGCGAGCTCTCGCTTGAGCTCAAAGCCGCCGTGATCTGATGCGATGCCGATTTTCACGGTCTGTGCTCGCGGGTCGCGGGAAAACTACTTGCGGGCGGCGCGATAGCGGCGGATCAGGTTGCTCGTCGAGCTGTCGTGCGACAGCACCGGCTCGGCGGGGGCCTCGAGTTCGGGAATGATCTTCTGGGCGAGCGCCTTGCCGAGCTCGACGCCCCATTGATCGAAGCTGTCGATGTTCCAGATCGCACCCTGCACGAAGACGCTGTGTTCATACAGCGCGACCAGCGCACCGAGGATGGCCGGTGTCAGGCGATCCGCGAAAATCATGTTGGACGGGCGATTGCCCTGGAACACGCGGTGAGGCACCAGCCAGTCGGGAGTCCCCTCCTTGCGGACCTCATCGGCGGTCTTGCCGAAAGCCAGCGCCTCGGCCTGAGCCAGCACATTGGCGATGAGCATGTCGTGATGCCGCCCCAGCGGCGTGAGCGCGTGGCTGAACGCAATAAAGTCGCACGGGATGAGGCGCGTGCCCTGGTGGATCAACTGGTAGAACGAATGCTGGCCGTTGGTTCCCGGTTCACCCCAGAAGATCGCTCCCGTGGCGTAATCGACCTGTTTGCCCGAGAGCGTGACGTGCTTGCCGTTGCTCTCCATGGTGAGCTGTTGCAGATACGCCGGGAATCGCTTGAGGTACTGCTCGTAGGGCAGCACCGCGATCGTCTCGGCCTTAAAAAAGTCGGCGTACCAGAGCGCCAGCAAACCCATCAGCACGGGGAGGTTCTTTGCGAACGGCGCTGTACGGAAGTGCTCGTCCATCTGGTGGAAGCCCGAGAGCATCTCGCGGAATCCATCCGGGCCGACGGCCAGCATGGTCGAGAGGCCGATCGCCGAATCCATCGAATAGCGCCCGCCAACCCAATCCCAGAACTCGAACATGTTGGCCGTGTCGATACCGAATTCGGCGACCTTCTTGGCGTTGGTTGAGACGGCAACAAAGTGCTTGGCAACCGCCTTCGAATCGCCACCAAGCCCCTGGAGCAGCCAGTCGCGGGCGCTCTGCGCGTTGGTCATTGTTTCGAGCGTGGTGAAGGTCTTGGAAGAGATGATGAAAAGCGTTTCGTGCGGGTCGAGGTCGTGCGTGGCCTCGACAAAGTCGATGCCGTCAACGTTGGAAACGAAGCGAAACGTCATCTCCCGCATCGTGTAATGGCGAAGGGCTTCATACGCCATCACGGGCCCCAGGTCCGAACCCCCGATCCCGATGTTCACCACATTGCGGATGCGTTTGCCCGAGTGGCCCTTCCATTCGCCCGTGCGGACACGCTGACAGAATGCCGCCATTTTGTCGAGCACCGCGTGGACCTGCGGCACCACGTTCTCGCCATCGACCTTGATCACGGCGTTGCGGGGAGCTCGGAGCGCCGTGTGAAGGACCGCACGATTTTCGGTGATGTTGATCTTGTCGCCACGGAACATGGCGTCGACTTTGCCGCGAAGCCCGGCCTCTTCAGCCAGCTTGAGCAGGAGGGTGATCGTCTCGTCCGTGACACGGTTCTTGGAATAGTCCAGGTAAAGGCCCGCCCCTTCGGCCGTGAACCGCGTGCCGCGCTGGGCGTCCCGGGCGAAGAGATCCCGCAGGTGGGTTTCGTGCATGCGGGTGTAATGGTCGCCCAGCGCACGCCAGGCGGTGGTGGTCGTCAACGGCGGAAGTTCGGACATCGATCGCTCCGGAAATTCGATTGGGGCTCAGACCTTGACCGCCGCAGAATTGACCTTTTCAGCCAAACCGCTCATAAGAGACTCCCAGCTCTTGACGAACGAGGCGGCCCCGTCGTTCTGCAGCTTGGATGCGAGTTGTTCGAGGTCGATCCCCGCCTTGGTGAACTGACCCAAAATCTCTTCGCCATTCCCGCCGTTAGGCGGAAGCACCTCGCCCACTTCGCCATGGTCCGCGAAGGCCTTCAGCGTGGCTTCGGGCATCGTGTTGACCGTGAAGGGAGAAGCAAGCCCCTTGATGTACAGGATGTCCGACGCTTTAGGATCTTTGGTGCCCGTGCTCGCCCAGAGCAGCCGCTGCGGCCGCGCGCCGTAGTTGCACATCCGCTGCCAGGGCTGCGAATTCAGCAGATCGCGATACGCCTTGTAAATCCGGAGCCCCATCGCCAGCCCCAGCTTGTTCGTCAGCTCCGCGGGTACCTTGCCCGCGACCGCGCCGTCCCAGCGGCTGATGAACACCGACGCGACAGATTCCACCCGGGGGTTCAGGCCCGCCTTGATTCGGCGTTCGATGCCGCGCTGATAAGCCTGCGCCGCGGCGACATAATGCTCACGCGAGAAGAGCAACGTGACATTGACGGGAACGCCCGCGAAGATCGCTTCTTCAATCGCCGGCAATCCCTCCTTGGTGCCGGGGATCTTGATGTACAGATTGGGCCGGTTGGCCTTGGCGTGCAGCGACTTGGCCGCGGCGATCGTCGCCTGCGTGTCGAACGCGAGTTTCGGCGAGACCTCGAGTGAAACAAAGCCGTCGAGGCCGTTGGTCTGGTCATAGATCGGCCGGAAAAGATCGGCCGCAGCGACCAGGTCTTCGATGGCAAGGTCGAAGAAGAGCGGCTCGCCCGACATGCCCGCCCGGACCTTGCTCTGGATCGAGTCGTCGTACAACGAACTGTTCTTGAAGGCGTGCTCGAAGATGGTCGGGTTCGAGGTCAGGCCCGTCACCGCCCACTCGCGGATGTACTTGCCGAGCGTGGCGCTCTTCAGCAGATCGCGCGTGATGTTGTCGAGCCAGAGGCTCTGTCCGATATCCCTGAGTTTGGCCGTGGCGTTCATGCGTGGTGACCTCCGTGCGTATGCCCTCTCAGGGTACCGCTTCCGTGTGCGGCGTGCCTGAGGAGAACCCGGTCGCCGGTTTCACAACCCCGAAATGTGGCCGGTGTCATTCCACAGCGAGATCGCGGGGTGCCCCAAGTCGTGCTCGTAACTGAGGATGCTCACACTCGCGGTGGTGAGCACGAGTTGGCCTGCCATCGGGTCGGGAGACTGTCCGAGCCACCGCGCCGCCAGCATCCGAAGAAAGTGGCCGCTGGAAAACAGAAGGACGCAGCCGCCCAGCGACCGCACCTTCGCAACCACCCGGTCCGCCCGAGCGGCCACCACTTGGGGCGATTCCCCGTTGGGCCCGCCGTCACGGAAAAGATACCAGTTGGGATTGATTTCGCGGATCTGCGCCGAGGTCAGTCCTTCGTAAGCCCCGTAGTCCCACTCGAGCAGATCCGCATCGGCCGTGGCCCGGTGACCAAAGCCCGCCAGACGACACGTGGTTGAGGCACGCCGAAGCGGGCTGGTAAAAACGGTGTCGAAATGAAGCGGCGCCAGCCGCTCCCCCAGCGATCGCGCATTCGCCTCGCCTTTGGCCGTGAGGGGCAGGTCGGTCAGGCCCGTATGCTGACCGCTGAGGCTCCAAGCGGTTTCACCGTGCCGGGCGAGATAGACACGCGGAAGGTCGTTCATGCGCTGCCAGCAGGTTAGCAGCGATCAGGCTTCATCGATCTGGAAGAGAACCTGACCCGTTTTCACCTTGTCCCCGGCCTTCACGAGCACCTCACGCACCGTCCCCTTGGTCGATGCCCGCACAGTGCCGACCACCGGTTTATCACCGGTGGAAATCGAATGGCTCACTTCGAGCACCGCAAGCGACGCGAAAGGTTTGACCTTCTCGCCCGCTTTCGCAATCACATCAGAGATGATGCCGGCTACCGGACATACCACTTCACCCGGCTTCGCGGGGAGCGGGCCGTAGATGTGGTGCGTCGCAGGAGAAGGCCACGGTTCCGGTGCGGGCTTGGCCCCGCCAGCGCCCTTGGGTGCCTTGTCCAGCGCGCGGAGACGAGCCTCGGCCTCTGCGATCTGCGCCGACGTCGAGCCGACATGTTCGGCGCCCAGGCCGCTGAGCGGCCCGCGCGGGTTGACCGGGCGGCCATCCTCCAGAACGGCAACTTGTACGTCGTAGCTCTTGCCTTCGACCGTGATGCGAAGATTCATGACCAACTCCTCAGCGTTTGCGGTGGCGCTTGTGTGCATGCGGTGCGGATCGGACGGACGCGCCGTTCGCCCGGTCCGGGCTTTGCTTCACCGAGCGGAGCACGGCGCCCGGGCCGGCGACAGTCGCGGCAACGGCAGCGAGAATCACCAGATGGTGCGCGGGGATGGGGGGGTTCTTGCTGGCCATCGGGCGCTCCTCACAGCGGTATCAGTCCGTGCTTCTTGTCGGGCCGCAGCTCGCGCTTGTTCCTCAGCGATTCGAACGCGAACGCCACGAAACGCCGCGTCTCCGCCGGCTCGATGACGTCGTCGACCATCCGGCGGCCCGCCGCGACAAACGGGTTGGAGAACGTCTCGCGGTAGAGCTTGACCAGTTCCGCCCGCTTTGCTCCCTTGTCCGGAGCTTCCGCGATTTCGCGTTTGAAAATGACTTCCGCCGCAGCTTCGGCGCCCATGACCGCGATTTCCGCCGTCGGCCACGCCGCGACGACGTCGGCCCCCAGGTCTTTCGACGCCATCGCCACATAGGCGCCGCCGTACGCCTTGCGGATGATGACGGTCACCTTGGGGACAGTCGCAGCGGAGTAGGAAAAGAGCATCTTGGCGCCATGCCGAATGATGCCCCCGTACTCCTGCTGCACACCCGGGAAGTAGCCGGGCGTGTCCACCAGCGTGAGGATCGGGATATTGAATGCGTTGCAGAATCGCACGAAGCGCGAAGCCTTGTCCGACGAGTCAATATCCAGCGCGCCGGCCTTTGCGCCGGGGTTGTTCGCAACGATTCCGACCGTCCGACCACGAATCCGGCCCAGGCCCACGATGATGCTGGGCGCAAACGCGGCCTGCACATCAAGGAAATCGCCGTCATCCACGAGCCGGCGGATGATCTCGTGCATGTCGTACGCCCGCCGCGGGTCGGTCGGCAGAAGCGAATTGAGCGATTCGTCCCGCGTGATCGGCCGATCGTGGGGGAGCGCCGGCGGCTCCTGCGTGTTGTTGTCGGGGAGGAATGACAAGAGCTTTCGCGCGATCGCCGCCGCGTGCCGATCGTCGTCCGCGATGAAATGAATGTTGCCCGAGTAGTGCATGTGGGCTTCGGCGCCGCCCAGCTGGTCGGCGGTCACATCTTCTCGCGTGACCTGTTTGATCACGCTCGGGCCGGTGATGAACATCTGGGCGCGGCGGGTCTGGATCACAAAGTCGGTCAGGGCCGGGCTATACGCCGCACCGCCCGCGCACGGGCCGCAGATCAGGGAGATCTGGGGAACCACTCCCGAAAGCAGCGTGTTGTGATAGAACACCCGCCCATAGGCCGCGAGTGAATCGATTCCTTCCTGGATACGCGCACCGCCGGAATCGTTCACAAAAACAAACGGCGTGCCCGTCCGCAGGCTGGCCTTCATCATCTCGACAATTTTGTCGCCATGGACCTCACCCAGCGCCCCCCCGCCGATCGTGAAATCCTGGCTCGCCACATGCACCAGCCGCCCCTCAATGGCCCCCGCCCCCGTCACGACCCCATCCCCCGGAAGATCTTTGCCGTCCATGCCGAAGTAGGTGCACCGGTGCTTGGCGAAGCCGTACCGCTCCTGGAACGAGCCCGGGTCGAGCAAAGCATCGAGTCGCTCGCGGGCCGTGAGATTCCCGGAGGCGTGCTGCTTGGCGATCCTCTCTGCTCCACCACCAAGCCCAAGGGTTTCCCGCTTTGCCGCCAGTTCCGTGAGCCGTTCGGACATTTGCGCAAACGTGGGGGCCGGCGGCGGTCCCGAAGCCTTGGCGGAGCTGCCTGGTGTGCTGGAGGGTGCAGGGATGGTGGGGACGGGGGCGGTGGGAGCGGATGGGGTGGTCATGTGTGAACTCCCGGGTGAGACGCTGGTTGACAGAGCTCGGTAAGGACCCCCATGGAGGAGCGGGGGTGCAGGAAGGCGATTCGGGCGCCGTGGGCGCCGGGACGGGAAACGTGGTCGATGAGCTTGATGTCGCCCTCCGCGAGGGAATTGAGGCGTGCATCGATGTCGTCCACGGTGTAGGCGACGTGGTGGAGGCCCTCGCCTTTCTTTTCAAGGAAGAGGGCGATGGGCGAATCGGGTGAGGTGGGTTCGAGCAGTTCGAGGCGGACGGGCTGGTGCTCGGGCCCGAGCGCGTAAAAGGCGACCCGTACGCGCTGAGACGGGACCTCTTCGGTGCCCTCGTAGCGGGCTCCGAGCACGCCTTCGTAGAAGCCGCGCTGGGCATTCAGGTCGCGGACAGCGATACCAATGTGATTCACGCCTTGGGCCAACTGCTTGTTCACGGCAGCCTCCAAGCTCATTATAGCCGACAAAGCGATCGTTTTGTCTGATTGTGCGACTTTTTCTCGCGCTTTTTAGAGCCGCATGGCTTGGAGGACGGCGGCGAAGACCCGCTGGACGGCGTGCGGCGGGGTTGTGGTTCCGGCCAGCACTTCCCGTCGGGCCCGCGCGAGTATTTCGGCGGCCTGCGGCGTGCGCAGGAAAAGGGCCCGCAGGCGCGCATCGAGAAGTGACTCGAGCCAAGTGGCGTCCTGTTGTCTGCGGCGTGGTTGGAATTGTCCGGTGGTCTTGAGCTGTGTCAGGCGCTTCTGTACCGCATCCCAGGCTTCGACGATGCCCGCACCGGTCAGTGCGCTGCAGGCGAGGACTATCGCCTGATGGTCCGGGGGACGCCAGAGGTTGAGAACGGCCGCCATTTCGCGGACCGCCGCCTCGGCTCGCGGCGCGTTGTCACCGTCTGCTTTGTTGACGAGCAACACGTCCACCAGTTCGAACAGACCGCGCTTGATGCCCTGTAACTCATCGCCCGAGCCGGGAATGGTGAGCGCAACGAAGACGTCGGTCATTTCAGCGACGGTGGTTTCGGACTGTCCGACTCCGACCGTTTCAACAAGCACCACATCAAAGCCCGCGGCCTCGCAAATCAGGATCGACTCACGAGTCGCGCCCGCGACACCTCCGAGCGTCGATCCGCTGGGAGCCGGACGAATGAAGGCGCGCGGATCGCCGGACAGGTGCACCATTCGTGTGCGGTCGCCCAGGATGGATCCGCCCGAGATCGTGCTCGAAGGGTCCACAGCGAGTACGGCGAGTCTGCTTCCCGCGTCGATCAGCGTCCGCCCCAGGCGCTCGATCAAAGTCGATTTTCCGGCGCCGGGTGTGCCCGTGATTCCGACGCGCAGCGAATTCCCCGTCCATGGCAAGAGGCGTTCGAGCAGTTCCGACGCCAGAGTTTGCCGGGCGGGTTCGGTCGATTCCACGAGCGAAAGAGCCCGGCCCAGGACCGTTCGGTCGGCCGCACGCACACCATGCACCAGCGCGTCGATTGACAAATCGGGCGCTCGAGGCCGACGGGTCGTGGGCGGAGGCGGGACCGGCTGCGCCGGCGCAACTCGCGGCGTCGTGGGATCGGGTGGTCTCACAGGGGCAACCCTACGTGGAGGCCGCGGGGATGTCGTGGGGCACGCTTCCATTCGATGCGCCCGTCTCCATGACGTCCAGCATCTTCCGGGCGGCATTGGTGATGACCGTGCCGGGTCCGAAGATCGCGGAGACGCCGGCGTCGTACAGAGCCTGATAGTCCTGAGGAGGGATCACGCCGCCGACAACGATGAGGATGTCGGGACGACCGAGTGCATCGAGCTCGCGGCGGAGTGCCGGGACGAGCGTGAGGTGTCCTGCCGCGAGCGAAGAAACACCGACCACATGGACGTCGTTCTCGACGGCCTGTCGGGCGGTCTCTTCGGGCGTCTGGAAGAGCGGGCCGATATCAACATCGAAGCCGAGATCGGCGTAGGCGCTGGCGACGACTTTCTGGCCCCGGTCGTGTCCGTCCTGCCCCATTTTCGCGACGAGGATTCGCGGCCGTCGTCCCTCGCGCGTGGCGAACGCCGCGGTACGGTCGCGCAGCGATGCGATGACCGCGCCCTGCGATGCCGAGGC
>JAFEBN010000244.1 GCA_018242645.1 Planctomycetota bacterium
GCGCGCGAGGCGGCACGTTCACCTTGCTGACGCAGAACGTGGATCGCCTTCATCAGCGTGCCGGCAGCCATCGAGTTGTTGAGCTGCACGGCAACATCGTGGAGTGGCGCTGCACCGTCACCGGGCGTCTTGTCCCCATGACCGGCGATCCGCTCCAGGCCTTTCCAACCGCGTCGCCGTTTGCAACCGGGGGCCTGGTTCGCCCCAACGTGGTCTGGTTCGGTGAGGTGCTGCCCGAAGCGGCTCTCGAAGCGGCGGCGGAAGCCGTGACGGGGTGCGATCTGTTCCTTTCCATCGGCACCAGCGCCGTGGTGTATCCCGCCGCGGGCTATCTGCACGCCGCCCGTCGCAACGGTGCTTTCACGATCGAGATCAACGCGGAATCAACGGCCGCCAGCGGTTCTGTCGATGTTGCCATTCGCGAAAAGGCGGGAATCGCGCTGCCGGCTCTCCTCAGCGCCTCGTTCCCCCAGGTTACCCCATAAAAACAGGTCCGGGCGCTCTCGCGCCCGGGCCCGCATGCGTGAGTCAGAAGCCGCATTGTTGATTTACGGGCAGAGCAGTTCGTTGTACGCGACGACGAAGAGCACAAAGTCGTCATCGTCGACCAGACCGTCCTCGTTGAAGTCGGCGGGGCAGCCCGCGGGCATCGAAGCGTCACCGCAATCAAGCGTGTTGTACGCCCCGACGAAGAGGGAGAAGTCGGCATCATCGACCATGCCGTCATGGTTCAGATCGCACGGGCAGGCGCCGAGCTGACGCTCGAACGCACCCATGTCAACCCGGCCTCCGGCGACAGCGTCGCCGTCGACGATGCGCGGATTTCCGGCGATGTCGAGCGTGAAGCTGGCGATGTCGGGGTTGTTTCCCGTGTCGATGCAGGGAGAGCCCGCGGCCAGCCGGAAGTCGTCGTCGCTGTTGCCGTAGACGTTGTCCGATCCCGCCTGGTCGATGAAAGAAGGAGCCGAGCCGATGTTGCCGACGCCCGCGATAACCTGATTCACGAAGTCCGGGGTGACGCAGGAGTAGCTGACACTCGCGACGCCGCCGCCCGCGTTCACCTGCTTCGCTGTCGGGATCATGAGCCCCGGTCCCGTATTGCCGTAGGCGATGGAGTTCCGCATATCGATGTCGGCGCCGGCGGAGGAGTTCACACCGCCCGTTCCGTTGGTGCTGTAGTTGTTGACGATCGTGCAGTTGCGGAGGTAGACGTCGACGTTGGTGCCGGTGATGTAGATCGCGCCGCCGCCCGTGGTCGCGCTGTTGCCCCACATCGCGGTGTTGTAGAACCACGCGTCGCCGTAGGAGCGGACCGCTCCGCCGTAGGACCCCGCGGTGTTCTGGAAGAAGCGGCAGGACGTCACGCTCAGCACGGGAGCGAGGAAACCGCCCGGACCGCCCCAGTATTGGAGCGCCGCGCCCGCTTCCGCCGAGTTGTTGAAGAACGTGCACGATTCAAAGCGCGGTCCGATCAGGCCCGCAGGGGTGTCGATGTAGACACCGCCGCCTCCGTGGAGGGCATAGTTGGCCGTAAAGGTGCAGTTGCGCACCGTGGGCGAGCAGTCGACGCCGTAGAGACCGGCGCCGGCTTCGTTCGGGGGTGCCCCGTTTGCGTAACCCGAATCGATGGTGAACCCGTCAAGCTCGGTCTGGTAGCTGACGCCCGAGGCGTCGACCACGTGGTAGCAGTTGTCGTTGCTCAGCCCGGTGCCGATCGCGCCGGAGAGGTGGCTCTGGTTGGCCACGCTCAGCACGCGCTGGCCCAGCGTGGCCTCGTTGCCGACAAAGCCGCCGTACATCTTCACGCCGTCGACAAGCTTGAACGAACTCGTCCGCTGCGTGCCGGGCGTGTAGCTGCCCCCGGCCACCCAGATCTCGGTGATCTGGCCGCCGGACGCCTTGGCGACCGACAGAGCTTCCTGCAGGTTCGTGAACGCGTCGGTCCAAGAGAGGCCGGTGTTTGCGCCGGCCGCGTTGTCGTTCACATAAAGCCGGTTGCCCGTGATCTTGACGAGCTGCAGCCCGTTGAAGGCACACTTGGCCAGGCTGACAAAGGCGCACTGCGAGTTGATCTTGAGCTTGGGCGCCCCCGCCGCAACCTTGAAGTTGAACACCGCGTGCGTCTTGCCAAGCTGGAAGACATTCGGCGTCGTCGGGCCGCTCGTGCTCGCAGAGCCGATGCTGGAACCGCCGATATCGCCGTAGAGCTGCGAGGTGTGATAGTTGGTGAAGCCAAAGCCGTCCACGTAGGTCTGGTCCGACGGAGTCAACGCCGCGTACACGTACGCGCGGTAGAACCCCTCGTCCAAGCCATTGATCTCCACCGTCACGATGCCGTTGGTGTCAAACCCCATGGCGTAGTCGTCCATGAGCGAGCCGAAATCGCCGCTGCCAAGGTCGCCGCTGGTGTTTCCGTTGCTGCTCTTGGCCACGATTGTCAGGCCCGAAGAGGCTCCATTGAGGCCGACGAGGTTGGCCCCCGCCCCCGCGCCAGTCGCCGTGATGGCGTTCCACACCCCCGGCTGTCCGGCCACGCCCCCATACAGGGAGGACGGGGCCGGCTTGCCCGAGCCGTTCAGGTCGATATTCACCGACTGGCCCATCGCGGACCCGGCCAGGAGCATCATCGTGGTTATTGCGATCTTGCGGTTCATTGGTTTTTCCCTTGACTGCTAGACTTTTCTCGGGCCGTGCGATGCCCGCAGTCCTATCACGCCGATAGTGCTGGGTTGGGGCTTGAACTTTCGGGCCCCGACGGGCAAACTGAATGAACGGCTGGTCTACTCCGTGCGTCGTTTTGCGCGCCCGCGGCTACCGGACTTGCAGAGAAAAATGGATTCGAAGTCCGCCAAACCTCAGCCCGACAAGCGCTCCGCCGGAGCAGACGTCGCAACACCTCCGCCTTCACCCGCCGCGGCTCAGGTCACGCAGCTTCTCGTCGCCGCCGCCGGTGGCGACTCACAGGCTGCCCGCGACCTGCTCCCGCTCGTCTACGAAGAACTCCGGCGCCTGGCGCAGGTCCGCATGGCGCGCGAGCCCAAGCACGGCGCGGGCATGACACTCCAGCCGACCGCGCTGGTGCACGAGGCCTACCTCCGTCTCCTGGGCGATCACGAGGTTCGCTGGAACGGCCGCGGTCATTTCTTTGGCGCTGCCGCTCTCGCCATGCGGCGCATCCTGGTCGAACGCGCCCGCCACCGCTCCCGCATCAAGCACGGCGGCGGCATGCAGCGCGCCGATATCGAGCTCGCGCAGCTCGCACCTGCGCTCCAGAGCGAGCCGCCGGCGGAGGACATGCTCGCGCTCGACGACGCTCTCAAGGCTCTCGAGGCTCACGACCGGCGCAAGTACGACGTCGTCATGCTCCGCTACTTCGCGGGGCTCTCGATCGAAGAAACCGCCGAGGCGCTCTCGATCTCGCCGGCCACCGTCAAGAACGACTGGACCTTCGCCCGCGCCTGGCTCAAGAAACAGGTCGCCGGCAACGATGATCGCGCGGACAATGAAGGGTGAGCACCGCTCCCAGCCAACGCCTCGAGGAGATCTTTCTCCGCGCCGTCGAGCTCTCCTCCTCCGAACGCGCCGCGTTCCTTGACCGCGCCTGCCAAGGCGATCCATCGCTCCGCGCCGAGCTCGACGACCTGCTCAAGCACCATTCCGGCGTCGGCGGTTTCCTTGATTCCAAAGCCGCGCCCGGCCGGGGGCTGCTCACCCAGCTCGGCGCCAGCGCCCTCTCGGAAGCCGAGCCCCTTCTCCCCGTCGACAAAAAGATCGGAAACTTCAACATCCTGGGCGTCCTTGGCAGCGGCGGCATGGGCGTTGTCTACGTCGCTCAGCAGGACCGCCCCCGCCGCACCGTGGCCCTCAAGGTCATGCGCCGCGTCTTGGGCGACCCCAATTCCGCCTCGGCGCAGCGCATCCTCCGCCGGTTCGAACACGAAGCAGAACTGCTGGGCCGTCTTCACCACCCCGGCATCGCCCAGATTTATGAAGCCGGCACCTACAGCGCCGACGGCCTGACCCACCCGTACATCGCGATGGAGCTCATCAAGGGTGAGCCGCTGCTCGCGTATGCCGGCCGCCACAACCTCGGCACACGCGAAAAGCTCGTGCTGGTCGAGCGCATCTGCGAGGCGGTCCAGCACGCCCATCGCAACGGTGTGATCCATCGAGATCTCAAGCCAGCCAACATCCTCGTCGACGAGTCCGGTCGCCCCAAGATTCTCGACTTCGGCGTCGCCCGTACCACCAACAACGATCTGCAGCTCACCAGCGAGCACACCGCCGTCGGCGCACTCATCGGCACTCTGCCCTACATGTCACCCGAGCAGGTGTCGGGCGATCCCGCGGCCGTCGATACCCGTTCCGACGTCTACGCCGTCGGGGTGATCACCTACGAACTCCTCACCGGAAAGCTCCCCTACGACCTGCAGAGCCGCTCGCTCCCCGAAGCCGCCCGCATCATCCGCGACGAAGAGCCCACACGCCTCAGCACCATCGATCGCTATTTCCGAGGCGACGTCGAGATGATCGTCGCCAAGTCGCTCGAGAAAGACCGCACCCGCCGCTATCAGTCCGCGAGCGATCTGGGCGACGACATCGCCCGCTATCTCTCCGGCCAGCCCATCGCCGCCCGTCGCGATTCGGCGATGTACGTGCTCCGCAAGCAGCTCCGCCGCTACCGGGGCGTGGTCACGACGGCCGCGTTCGCACTGCTTCTGCTGCTCTCGCTGGGGGTATTCGCCGCGATCCAGGCCGTCCGTGCCTCCCGCTTCGCGATGACCGAGCAGGCCGCCAAGACCGAGGCCCTGGCCAACCTCAAAGTCGCCGAGACGGAGCGCAAGCGTGCCAACGACAACGCCGCAAATCTCTCCGAGCAACTCGCACGCGCCAACGTGGAACGCGGCCGCCTGCTGGGGCTGAGCGGAAACCTGCAGGCCGCCGAAGACCTGATCTGGCCCTCGCACCTGCGCAACCCCAACTCCCGTCACACCTTCTTTGCGCTCTGGGAACTCTACATGCACGAGCCGTGCCTCGGCTCGTTTAAGGCGAACCCGAGCACGCTGTGGGGCTTGGCCTCTTCGCGCGACGGTTCCCGTGCGATTGCCGCGGGTGAGGAACAACCGATCCTGACCGTTTTGGACGTCCCGGGCCAGCGGATCGACAAACAGCTCCCCCTCCCACCCGTCCGTGCGCGCGCCATCACCATGTCACCACAAGGCAAGTTCGGCGCGATCGGCTTCGAGGACGGTCTGCTGCTGGTACTGGACCTGGACACCGGCAAAGAGTCTCGCCGTGTGAGTTACGGCAAGCACATCATCCGAGATGCCGCGTTCACCGCCGATGGCGCCGCCGTGCTCAGCGCACTGGACGATGGCCGGATTATGTCGTCGGCGCCGGAAGGCGACACGCCCCCCGTCGAGCTCTGCAAGACGGACCAAAGCGTCTGGCGAATAGCGACCTCACCGAAGGGCGATCTCTTCGCAACCGGCCACCGCGATGGATCGCTTCGGATCTGGTCGGTCGATGGCCGCGCCATTCGCTCGCTCAAAGCCCACGCCAACGACATCTCTGCCGTCACGTTTTCAGATGATGGCACGCTTCTGGGAACCGGCGCGCTCGACCGGCTCGTCAACGTGTGGGATACCGCCAGCGGCGAGCACCTCGCGCGGCTGGATTCGCCCAACGGCACGCCGCGCGGCATCCTGTTCGCAAACGACGGCCATCGCCTCTTCGTTGCGGGCTGGTGGACCATTAACGTGTGGAACTGGAAGAAAGAGGAACTTCTCCGCCGGCTCTCACTCCCGCAGAGCGGCGTCGGCGGCTTCTTTTCCTCCAATGGCGAAGAAGTCTGGGTCGGGGTCGGTAACGCGCTCCGCGGCTGGAACACCGACTTCGAGCCGGCGGTCAAGAAGCTTGAAGGCCATTCCGGCCGCACCATGGCCACTTGGAGCCCCGACGGCAAATGGGCGGTCACAGGCGATGCAACGGGCGCCATCCGGATTTGGGACGCGGAAACCAACGAACTCATCCGAACGCTTCAAGCGGGCACGCAGCGCATCCGGGCTCTCCGATTCGACGGCACCTCCCGGTTTCTGGTTGTCGGGGGCGAAGGAACCCGCGCCTATGTCTTCGACCTCTCGAGCCAGAATCCCGAGCCCGTGCAGACGCTCGAAGGGATCCATGCGCTCTCGCCCCGATCGATCGCTTTCTCCCCCGACAACAGCACCCTGGTGCTCCCCTCCACCGACGCCAGCCACCGAATACTGAAAGTCCCTTCTTTCGAGGTCGCGGGAAAGATCCCCTCGGCGAATCAGGAAGAATCGCTCGGCGCCCGTTTCTCGCCGGACGGCACGATGCTTGCCACCTCCGACCGCGATCGCGCCGTCCGCTTGTGGAAGTGGCCCTCACTCGAGCCCATCGGGTCGATGCGTCCAGACACGATCAATCCGCAGCCCTGGTCGTTCGAATTTCTCCCCGACTCCAAGGAGATTCTCATCAGCGGGTGGAACCGCAACATCGAGCTCTGGGACATCGCCTCGCTCAAGCGAAAGCAGATCTTCCCGGGTCACGGCGCGCTGGTCACGGATCTGGCCGTCCGCCTCCGCGAGCCCATGATCTTCGCCTCCGCCAGCGTCGACGGCACCATGAAACTCTGGAACCGCGAGCACACCAACGAGCCCGTCATGCTCACCATCGACACATTCGGCGGCTACGAAGTCAATACTGTCGAATGGTCGCCCAGCGGACGCAAGCTCCTCATCGGTGATTCGCTCGGCAACGCCCAGATCTGGAACATGCGCTATTTCAATCGCCACATGGGCGGCAATATGCAGTACCAGCTCGATCGTCACCGCCAGAACCTCCCCTCCGACATCCCCGAAGACGATATTCGCGAGCAGATGAGGATCCTGAAGGATCGCAGCCGCACCGGGGCTTGAGCCTCAGCCGCGCTCAAAAAATCTCTGCACCCCACCTTTCCATTTTCCGCTTCCCCGGATACGCCGGGTTACCGGCAAACCCGCCACCGATCCTGCATGCCACCCTGTGATGTTGGAGGGGATGGCATGCGGAGCAAAGCCGGCGCCCTCGCGAGTGGGCGCCGGTCTTTTTTTTATCTGATGCCCGGAGTGCCGCAATGAAGTTTGTGGAGCATCCGGTGCAGCGCCGGAGCCATCAGCAGCGAGGCCGATGTCAGGAAGACAAACGCCGAAAACAGTGCGTACACCGACGCGAACACCTTGACCGAGTCGTGCACCGGGTGCGATGCGGGCCCCATCCCTGTCAGGATCATCGAAGCGTTGTAGTACGCGTCGATCCAGTTGAGCTCCGCGAGCCAGTGGTACCCCGCCGCTCCCAGACTCAGCGACACCACCACCAAACTCACACTCAACCCCGCCGCCGCCAACTGCCTCCTCCAAAACGCCCGCCGCGGCAGCACGGACTCCGATCGATGCTCGAACATGAGGTTTCCCCGGGTTCTTTCATTCATGCCGCCGATCATGCAGCAGCGGCATCTGCCGAACATACGGCTCGATGTGCGGATCATCGCTCCGCACAAACGCCTCAAACGGCCCGTCAAAGCAGATTCTTCCCTCCCCCATCATCACCACTCGAGGCCGCAGCCGACGGAGGAGCTCCGTGTCGTGCGTCACGATCAGCGATGTCCGCGCGATCCCCTGCACCGTCGCGGAAAGGTGCGTCCGCTCGATTAACTCGTGGATCTGCGATGCCGTCACGGGATCGAGCCCCGAAGTCGGTTCGTCATACAGAATCAGCAAGGGATCCATCACCAGCGCCCGTGCCACCGCCACGCGCTTGGCCATGCCTCCCGACAAATCCTCCCGCTTCAACTTCATCACCTTCGTCGGATCCATCCCGACGTCGCGCAGGGCTTTCTCCGCCAGGGGCTTGATCTGCTCATCACTGAGCCGCTTGATCTCGCGGGGCCACAGCGCCAGATTGTCGAACACCGTTCCGCCGAACAGCGCATTTCTCTGAAAAACGATCGCCCAGTGCACCCGGATCTCGTCCATCGGCTCTTCCGGCAGGTCCTCGAGATTGAGCAGAGGCGACCCCGGCCGCTCGTGATCCGCGATCAGCACGCTCCCGCGATCCGGGGTTAGGTGCCCCATCAGGTGCTTGAGGAGCACCGTCTTGCCGCACCCGGAAGGGCCCACAATCGCGACCAGTTCGCCCCGCCGAATCGTCAGGTCGATTCCCCGCAGCACCTCATTGTCGCCAAACGACTTCCAGAGCCCCTGCACGCGAATCTCGACCGGCGCGCCCGCGCCACTGGTTCCCGGCGTTTCATCCATGTTGCCACCATGCTACCGATTCTGCCGCGGCAGGCTGGGATCGATCGGAATCGGCTGCCACGAGGGAATCCCGCGCGCCGACCTGACCTGGTTGTCCGCCTGGATGAAGTCGATCGAGCCATCGTCGTACACACGGTAGATGTAGTTGTCCCCGCCGCTGACGCCGATCACCTTCTTCGGATCAGCATTCCACGCCCCCAGCGCCAGGACGGTCGCAGCCGCACCCATCGTGACCGCGCTCCGGCGCCAAAACTTCACGCTCACCTCGAGTTTCTGAACAACGCAGTCGCTCATGAAGACACTCCCTTCAAAAGAAAAGCGGCCGCCGTTTCCGGCGGCCGCGACCCATCATACTTCAGTGGTTCTCAACCCCGCCGCCGGCGCGCCGCCAGCAGCCCGCTGATCGACGCCACCCCGAGCACGCCCGGCGCCGGGATCACGGCGTCACCTTCAGCCCGCAGCAGCCACGCGCCGGGAAGGGGCAACACCTGGTCCACCCGCTTCGCCAGGGCGTTCGCGCCAAGGTTTGCAACGTTCATTCCGCTCGTCGCCGGGTTGTAGAAGTACCACGATCGGTCCGTCCGGCCCGTCAGGTCGGCCGCCGCGGGCTTGTCCACACCCTTGACGGTGAAGGCCGTCGCCAGCACGAAGAACCCGCCGTTCACCACCGTGTCCGGGATATCGAACGTGGTAAACACCGAACCCCCGACCTGGGTCGGCACCGCCGTCACCTGCGTGAGCAGCGTCGCGTTGAGCGGGTTGTAGTCGTTGTCCGCGTCGGCGAACAGGTAGATTGTCACCGGCGTCGTCGGATTGAAGTTCGGCCCGAACGCGCACGAAACCGTCTTGATCTTCGTCCCGCCCACATCGGACATGAAGTAGTTGCCCCAGCCCGTCACCGGGTTCACGGGAAATGAACTGGGCGGTCCAACCGCCACGGTGGTCACGCCGTTGTCGTACGCAAAGGTCGAGGCCAGCGCCGGAGCGCACGCGAGCGCAGCAATTCCTGCCGCGGCAGCAAGACGAATCAACATGTCTGTCTCCTCAAAAAATGCACAAGCCCGGGCCGCAATACGCGGAAGCAGCCCGGGCTCATCGCACCTTATCCGATCGACCGCCACCCACGCAAGCCTCCCCACACTCTCCGCGCGCAATTCCACATTCTTCTCGATCGGGAGAATTCAGTACCGCGCAAGACGTCTAGCTCAACTTGGCTTCCAGCGTGATCTTCGCGTTCAGCACCTTGCTCACCGGGCAATTCGCCTTTGCATCGGACGCAAGCTGTTGGAACTTTGCCGCATCGATGCCCGGCACAGTTCCGGTGACATCCAGATGAATCGCCTGAATCTGCCATCCGCCCCCGACCTGTTCCATGGAGAGCGTTGCCGTGGTCGCAAGATGCGTCGGCGTGATGCCCGCGTTGGCCATGAAGAACGACAGCGCCATCGTGAAACAACCCGCGTGCGCCGCCGCGATCAGTTCCTCCGGATTCGTTCCATTGCCGCTCTCAAACCGGCTCGCAAACGAATACGGCGTGTTCTTGAGCGCGCCACCCGGCGCCGACAACGTGCCCGCGCCTTCCTTGATCGAACCGTTCCACTGCGCCTGCGCCGTGCGCTTGATCGTTGGCATCCAGATTCTCCTTGTGCGCCGGCGGAAACCTAGTTGCCGCCGGCGATCGAGCCTAGCCCGGCGATGCCCGTGCCGCCACCCGCGAACCTCGGGCCGCGCACGCGAACGCATACTTCTGTTCAACTGTTAAGGAGTCGATAGCCGCGACAATTTCGGGTCGATGGCAATCGGCGTCCAGTTTGCAATCCCCAGCGATGTCCGGGGACCGTCCAGCGGCGTGAGATAGTCGATCGCGCCGTTCTCGTAGAGGCGGAACAAATACGTCCGCCCGTCCTGCACCGTCGACGTGACCCCGATCACCTTCCACGGATCAACCACCCGCGGCGTATAAAACACCACCTGGTCGCCATCCGTCACAAAGATGCCGCTCGGCGCCGGGGGGGACATTCCCAGCATCGACGCCCCGCACCACGCGCCCACAATGCCGACCGCCACGCCCGTCGCAAATCGCCACCGACGCAAAGCCGCTCGCATGTGCAATCTCCTGTGGCCACCCCGCGCTGGCCAACGGGAGTCTACCGCCCCCATCATCCGCCGATGAACAGCACCGCTGCCGCCTTGCGATGAACCGGAGCGACACCCAGCCCGCCGCCCTTTGGACCAATCGGCTCGTCATGCAACGAAGCGCACCGGCTGGCCCCCCCCGCTTCACCGCGGAGTTCCTGCTCCGCCCGCGTCCAATCATCCTCCGCCGAGCCGGCCTGCCCCTGCCGGGCCTGATACAACGCATAGGCACGCGTTCGGATCGCCTCCGGATCAAGCTCCCGGAAGTAACCGTTCGCGCTCGATGCTTCTGGCAAGGCGTTGCTGTTCTGCATGGCAAGGATCCTCCCTGACCCGGGTCTGCCGACGCGCAGACCGCGCGGTTGTGGAGTTCTTTCTATCCGCCTCGGATGAACAACGCGTGATCCCGGCATGAACGCTCGCGATAAGAATCGGTGTCGAGATCGCGTCCGGCTTCAGTTGGCCCATCTCTCAACACGCTCTTAGCGCAATTGCAAAAAAGCAGACACCAGCACACCTCTAAAATTTGTTTCACCATGTCCACTGCTTCGGAGGCCGCGCGTTCGAGCCCGCGTGCTTCCGACGCTGGCACCCGCACCGTTCCAGCGGCGGTGGCACGACCAACACCCGCTCTGCCTTCCCGCACCGCTTCCCTGCTCACGGTTCCACCGCCCCGTTCTGTCGGCCAATCAGAACCCTCCGGCACGCCCGCATTGACGCGTACGCGATCCTCGCATGCAAACAGCGCGACCAATCTCACGATCCGACCAGCCCGATCCCGGCGTGCTTCTGGATCAGGTCGCGTCCATCATCGCCGATATCGCCGCACTCGAGCTCGCCTCGGAGCGCGACATCCACGCCGCCACCCCGGCCCAGCGCGAGAGCGTCCGGAACCTGATCCACTACATCGCTCTCCGGCGCCACGACCTCCGCCGCTTGCAACGCGATCTGGCTGCTCTCGGTCTCTCCTCCCTGGGCCGATCCGAGTCCCACGTGCTCGCAACACTGCAAGCGGTCGCGACCGCCCTCGCCGCGCTCGGCGCCGCCCCTCCTCCGATCGTGCCCGAATCACCCATCTCGATCAGCCAGGGCGACCGGCTCCTCAAGCGCAACACACTCGAACTGCTCGGCGCCGCGCCGGCCCGACGCGATGTCCGAATCATGGTCACCATGCCCACCGAGGCCGCCGATGACCACAATCTCATCGCGCAACTGTTCGACCGCGGCATGGACATCGCCCGCATCAACTGCGCCCACGATGATCCCGGTATCTGGCTGCGCATGGTTGCGGGTCTCCGAGCGCACGCCGGCTCCGCCTGCCGCCTCTTCATGGATGTCGAAGGGCCCAAGCTGCGCACCGGCCCCATCACCGATGGCCCACGCGTCATCTCCTGGAACCCACCACGCTCACCGCTCGGCACCATCCTCCGCCCCGCGCTTATCCGCATCGTTCCAACCGGTGCCGTTCTCTCTGCGTCCGCGTCCCCGCTCGCCGACTGCACCCTCCAGCTCCCCGCCGATTTCGTTGCCGCCCTGCGCCCGGGCGCGAACATCACGTTCACCGACCACCCCGGTCGCTCGCGCTCGCTGCTGGTCACCGAGTCCATCCCCCAAGGCGTGCTCGCCCAGAGCAGCCACTCCGCCTACATCACGCCCGGCACCGAGTTCCACGCCGATCGTCCAGCCCGACTCCGCTGCGCGATTCACGAAATCCCCCCCGGCATCGGCGTGATCGAGCTCCGCTCCGGCGATCATCTCCTGCTGACGGCCGACCAAAGCCCCGGCGAAGCGGCCGTGCGCGACGCGGCCGGTCTGGTCATTTCGCCAGCACGTATCTCCCTCTCGCCGCCCCGCATCTTCCAGGACCTCCGCCCCGGCCACCGCGTCATGCTCGACGACGGCAAGGCCGAGGGCATCGTCGAACGAGTGGAACCCGCCTCTGCCTTGCTCCACATCACTCGCTGCCGATCCGGAGTGATGAAGCTCGCTTCCCGAAAGGGCATCAACCTGCCCGACACCGACCTGGGCCTCCCCCCGCTCGGCGACGACGATCTCGCCCACCTCGAATTCATCGCCCGGCACGCCGACCTCGTCGGCTTCAGCTTCGTCCAGCGCCCCGAGGATGTGCGTCTGTTCCGTGAAGCCCTTGCCCGCGTCGGCCGCCCCGAAATCGGTCTGGTCCTCAAGATCGAGACCGCGCCCGCCTTCGCACGCCTTCCCGAACTCCTCCTGAGCGCCATGGAATCCGGACCGGTCGGCGTCATGATCGCCAGGGGAGATCTCGCGACCCAGATCGGCTACGACCGTCTGGCCGAAGTCCAGGAGGAGATTCTCTGGATCTGCGAGGCCGCTCACGTACCCGTCATCTGGGCCACGCAGGTGCTGGAAACGCTCGCGAAAAAAGGACTCCCCAGCCGCTCCGAAATCACCGACGCCGCCGTCGCCGAACGTTCCGAATGCGTCATGCTCAACAAGGGGCCCTTCATCGCCGATGCGCTCTCGCTTCTCGACGACATCCTCCACCGCATGGCCGGCCATCAGGACAAAAAGCGGTCCATGCTCCGGCCGCTCAGCGTCGCGCTCCGCTTTCCGGCCCACTGAGGAACTACGGGCATTCCAGCGCGTTGTAGGCCGGCACGAAAATGACGAAGTCGTCGTCGTTCACAAGCTGGTCGGCATTGAAATCCGCCGGGCAGCCCGCCGGCATCGTCGGATCGGTGCAGTCCAGCAGGTTGTACGCCGCGACGAAGATCACGAAGTCATCGTCATTGACCAGCCCATCGTGATTCAAATCACACGGGCAGTTGTTCGGCACCGCACCGTCACCGATCTCGATCTCCATCGTGTCCACCTTCGCCGGGTCCAGCGGAACCACCACGTGCGCAAACCGGTCCGAATACGCGAAGTTGTAAGCGTCGGAGATCGGCGCCATCGCATTGGCCCACACGTTGTAGAAGCCGGGATTGGTCGGCTGCAGGGCCGCAAACATCTCGGTCAGCGCGAACCATCCCTGGCTGTTCATCTGGCCCACTTCCGTGCCGTTCACGACGACGGTGCTGCCGATCGCCCCCGTGTTGAACCCCGCGAGCAGATCGCCCAGGATCCATCCGTAGATATCGTTCGGAGCCTTGATGGGTTCGCCATTGTCCAGCGTGTAGAAAGGGTTCGCGCCGTAAATCCCCGTGGGCTTGTTCAACTCCGCCGCCGTGATGACGATGTCGTGATGCCCGATCAAATCCCCGCTGCCCGACAGCGTCAGTTCAAGCGAGGGACTGAGCGTCGCGTCAAACCCGTAGTTCTGCGCCTGCTTCTCCGGAGTGCTCGGATCGCCCGTACCGGCGAAACGCCCCTGGATCCGCGCAAACTTGCCCCCGTGCGCCGGTTGATAGGTTCCCTGCAGAAACGTCAGGTACGGCGTGAAAGACGGGTACGGTGACGGCGGGGAATCCGGCAGCACGCTCGGCCCCACGATGCGCACAAAGTCCGACCCGTTCATCACCACCGTTGCGTTCGCCGGCGTGGTCAGCGCGGCCAGCGCACCCAGCGCCTGCTGGGTTGTCGCATCTTTCAATTCCTTCACCAGCGTACCGGAGGTCCCGTTCTTGAAGACCTTCACCGCCGTGCGAATCCCGTAGTAGTCAATCGAAGTCACGTCGCCCACGTCCGACGCATTGCCCCGGTAGGTAAACTCGACCTTGTCCCACCGCTTCAGATAATTCGGATCGGCCGCAGACGACGGCGACGGTTCATATCCCGCCCGCTCAAAGACCCACGGCGTCTCGTACCCGATGTAGATCCGCCCGCTGAACGCCGTCAGGCTCACGCCCTGCGGCAGCTGATCCAGCGTGTACCAATGCGTATCCGCAAACGCCGTCTGCTGAATCGGCGCACCAGTCTGTATGTTCGTCGCCGAAATATCCGGACTCCCGAGAAAACCAACATACACCTGGCTGTCCGGAAGGCCGGAACTGTTCCTGAACACAATCGTCAAGGGCGGTGTCGCAAGCCCACTCGCGCACAACAGCAACGCAGCGCTCAATCCACAACCAAAGCAAGCTCGGGTGTACGGCATCTCTTCTCTCCTTGATCCGGCATCATTATAAGTGAAACCTCATCAGACTCCAAAGGACCGAGAACTTCGACATTTGGTCTCCCACCCCTTTCGTGGGGACAACGCGCCACCTGCCGAGGGGGGCACCGCGTGCCCGCACCTTGCTGCCGTTCGCTATCGTCGAATCGCGGGGGTCCGCCAACTCGCCCTTGCCCCCGCAAGCAGGCGCCGGAACACCGCGCGCCAACCGCTTGAACAACCGAGTGTCTCGTCCACCAGCGCGCAGCCGCTGCCGGTGCCGCAACACGTCCCTCCATCGCGTCCATCATGCCTGCGGAACCCGCCCCCGATTCCACGCTCGCAAAAATCTGGAGAGACCCAGCGGCGTTTCGTTGGCATTCGGCGATTCACGCGTCATACTGCGCGCCCCGCGATCACCCGCTCGCCCCACGCTTCCGTTTTGCAAACCTCGCGCGCCGATCCCAAATCCTGCAAGACCTCTCGGCGAACCGAACATCAATCAGCGTCCGGCGCGGTCTTTCACGCCCACCCATGCCACGCTTTCACCACGAAGGCGCAGCAATGGCTTCTCTTCGCTCGGAGCCGCCCATGAACAGTCCGTCCACCGCCACCACGCGCCCGACAGCCGCCAAGCTCGCGCTCAGTTTCTGTCTTTCCTTCGCATCCGCCGATACCACGCCCCCGGCGATGCTCGATCCCAATCTGCAGGTGACCACCGTAATCAACACGGGCCTGTCGCAGCCCATGGGAATCGTCTTTCTCGAAATCAATGACTTCCTGGTCATCGAAAAAGCCTCGGGCCAGGTCAAACGCGTCATCAACGGCGTCATCCAACCCACGCCCGTGCTTGACCTTGCCGTGAACTCCGCGTCCGAACGCGGCCTGCTCAGTCTCGTCCTCCACCCCGATTTCCCGAAGACGCCGTACGCCTACATCCGCTGGACCGAAAGCAGCACCGGTGCCGACTCCACCGTCACGCTCGAAACACCGCTTCTCGGCAACCGCGTCGACCGCTTCGTGTGGAACGGCTCCGCGTTCACGCAAGACATCAACATCGTCCGCATGCGGTCGCTCCAGACCGACAACACCCCCGTCCCCGGCCACCCCGGTACCAACAACGCGGGCAACCCCGCCGGCAATCACAACGGCGGCGTCATGCGTTTCGGCCCTGATCGAAAGCTCTACATCTTCATGGGCGACCAGGGCCGCCGCGGCTGGCTCCAGAACCTCACGAACGGGCCCTTCATCACCGCACCGCTCGTCGATGACACATTCGGCGGCCCGGCGCCCGACAATGCCCACCTGGCGGGCGTCATCCTGCGCCTGAACGAAGACGGCACCAGCCCCGCCGACAATCCCTTTTTCGCCGCGGGTGCCGGGCTCGGCGGCGAAGTCGGCGCGAACATCCAGAAGATTTTCTCCTACGGACATCGCAACGGATTTGGCATGGCGTTCGACCCCGCGTCCGGCTGGCTCTGGGAAACCGAAAACGCCGACGACGCCTACAGCGAACTCAACCGCGTCGTTCCCGGCATGAACGGCGGCTGGATCCAGATGGCCGGCCCCGCCTCCCGTCTGGCGGACTTCAAGCTCATCGAGACAACCCAGTTCAACAACGCGATGCAGCAGAATCGCTTCCCGCCCACCCGTCTCGCCTACACCGCGGCCAGCGCACAAGCTCGCCTCTTTATGCTCCCCGGCGCCGTCTACGTCGACCCCGAACTCAGTTGGCGCTACGAGATCGGCCCCGCCGGAACCACCTTCGTCTCAGGCACCGCTCTCGGCCCCGAGTACGACGGCACCCTCTGGATCGGCTCCGCCCGCAGCAACCAGCAGGTCGGCGCGAACGGCGGCAGCCTCTACCGCCTCAAGCTCACGCCCGATCGCCTGCACATCGATACCTCCGCCGATCCCCGCCTTGCCGATCGCGTCGCCGACAACCTCTTCCGCAATCAGAAATTCGAAGGCACGGAGAGCGAAACCCTCCAGATCGGCACCGGTTTTGGCATCACGCCTTCCATCGAACGCGGCCCCGACGGAAATCTCTACGTCGTCTCGAACACCGACAACGCCATCTATCGCATCAGCCGCCGCCCCGCGCCCATCGTCGCACCCAACTGAACACCCACCTCGCGAGCAACACCAATGAAACGCTCACAACGCACGCTCCTCATCTGCTCTCTCGCCGGTCTGGGCGCTGCTGCGCACGCCCAGGAGCTGGTGAATAACGGCGGCTTCGAATCCGGGTTCGCGGGGTGGTCGCGCTTCGACCAGCTCGGCAGCGAGGGCTCCTTCCAGCTCCAGTCGGGCACCAGCTCGCCCATAAACAACCTCGCGGTTCCGTCGCCTCGCTCAGGCTTCAACGCCGCAATGACCGATTCAACCGCTGGCGGCACACACGTCCTCTACCAGGACATCTCCATTCCAGCGGTCGTCGGCACGTCCACCCTCCGCTTCTCGCTCTTCATCAACAACACGGCCACCGGCTTTTTCACGCCCGGCTCGCTCGATTGGTCCACACCCACCCTCAATCAGCAGGCCCGCATCGACATCCTCGCCGCGGGCGCCGACCCGCTCTCCGTGGCACCCGGCGACATCCTGCAAAACGTTTTCCTGACCACCGTCGGGTCGCCCTTGCTCAGCGGCTACACCGATTTCTCCGTTGACGTCACCGCCGCCATCGCCGCTCGTGCCGGCCAGTCGATCCGACTCCGCTTCGTCGAAGTTGACAATGTCAACATTTTCAACTTCGGTGTCGACGATGTGAGCCTCAACGTTCCAGCGCCGTCGGCGCTCGCCCTCGCCGCTGCTTCCGCGCTGTTCATCCGCCGCCGCCGCACCGCCTGAATTCTCTTCGAGCAATCATCATGCGCCACATTCTCCCGTCGCTCTGCTTCTGCTCGCTCGCCGTCGTCAGCGCCCACGCCGACTCGGTCACGATCATCGCCGCCGCCGACAACACCCTCTATCAGTCAGACACAGGCGCCTTCTCCAACGGCCGCGGCTCGGCGATGTTCGCCGGCATGAACGCCCAGTTCTCCACCGTCCGCCGAGCCGTACTGCGATTCGATGTCGCCGGCGCCGTCCCCGCGGGCAGCCAGATCACCGGCGCCCTTCTCTCGCTCTCACAAAACGGCAGCAACGGCGACCCGCAAACCTGCTCGCTCTATCGCCTCCTCGCTTCGTGGGGTGAAGGAAACTCTTCGGCCCAAGGCGGCCAAGGCGGAGGTACCGCCGCGGAATCCAGCGACGCAACCTGGATCCACCGCTTCTTCTCCGCAACCGCCTGGTCGAACCCCGGTGGCGACTTCGCCCCCTCCCCAACCGCTTCAACATCCGTCAGCGGCTTCGGCACCTACACATGGAGTTCCGCCCAACTCATCGCCGACGTGCAGTCCATGCTCGACAACCCCGCCGCCAACCACGGCTGGATTCTCCGCGGCAACGAGTCAGATCCCCAGTCCGCCAAACGCTTCTCTACCCGCGAAGAGGCCGACAGCAGCGTCCGCCCCTCGCTCTTCATCGAGTACAGCCGACTGTGCGCCGGCGATCTGAACAACGACCAGTTCGTTGACGATGCCGATTTCGTGATCTTCGCGCAGGGCTACGACCTGCTCGACTGCTCCGATCCCGCCATGCCCGCCGGATGCCCGGCCGATCTCAATCACGACGGCTTCATCGATGACAGCGACTTCGTCGCATTCGTGGCGGCCTACAACGAGCTCATCTGTCCCTGAATCTCTATTCACGAGGCTCGTGAAGGCCCGCAGCCGCTGTCTCCCGCTGAGCATTCCCGGCTCTTGCTTTTTGCCGCTCCCGTGGTAGCTTGAATCCCGGAGCGGAGAAACACATGGGTAATCAATTCATCGACCGGGTTGCGGTTCTGGGCATCATGGCGATCGCTTCGGCCGCAGCAGCCGGCCCGCAGTTCCGTTTCAACGGAGCCTACTTCAATCGTGTAAACGGCAGCGCCGTCGCCACCGAGTCGTACGACAGGATCAATGTCATCGGACAGGGCGACGTCCGCTACGACATCTTTCCGCCCGACTACGAAGTCAGCGTTCATATGCGAGCCACCTCCGGCGCAGGTCCCGGCTACGTCGGCACATCCACTTTCACCCAGTTCATCAAGACTTTTCCCAACGGCGGCAGCTTCAACTGGTCCATAAATGCCGGCGCCTTCGCAACGATGATTTTCGATGACTTTGTCGTCACCGGGCCCGCCGGGGGCGTTTCCGCCCCCATCCGATTCCAGCTCACCGGAGCGATGTCGGGCGGCGCCTCTTCCGCCAACGTGACCGCCACCGTGAGCCTCCAGGTCTTCTTTCGCATCAACGGCACGACCGGCGGCGGCTGGCAGAGCATCCAGTATCAGGGTCTCGACAAGTTCGTCAGCGCCTCCGGACTGCTGACCGGTTTCGCCGGGGCCGGTGTGCTGCAGTCCGATCCCATCTTCGTCCCCACCAACACACCCTTCACGGTGGAAGTGCAGCTTCAGTCAGGCTCAGTGGCCAGCATGCACTATTCCTTCAGCGGCAACGCCAGCGCCAACACCGATTTCGCCCACACCCTGAAGTTCGCCACCGACCGCCCGGTGTTCAATCTGCCCCCCGGCTACTCGCTCAACAGCGCACAGGCCCACATCACCAACAACATCTTCACGCCCCCGTGCCCCGCGGATATGACCCTTGATTACCAGGTCGATGACGCCGACTTTGTTGTCTTCGTCTCGCAATATGACACGCTCGACTGCGCCGACCCCGCCATGATCGTCGGTTGCCCGGCCGATCTCAGCAACGATGGCTACGTCGACGACGCCGATTTCGTCATCTTCCTCGCGGCGTACAACCAGTTGCTCTGCGAATAGCCCGGTGTGTTGCGCGGCAGCCTTTTCCGGCACGCCCTCCGCGACCCGCCGGTCTCGCCAAACCGATGAATAGCCAGGGCAACAGCCCCAGCATGAACAGCAGGTAATAGAAATTCAAGAGACTCAATCAGTCGCCCCGGCGCATGCCGGGCGTCAGCGATCTACACGGTGGACGCACAGACACTCAGTGAGTCGGCGTTCCAACCTCGCAAATGACAATCCGATACCCCACGTCCAGTGAATCGAGCGGCAACAGCCCGCGATTGCGTTCTCCCCACCTCCCGCTCGCCAGATCCGCTCGCAGCTTCGCCACGCCCGGCTCCGCATCGATCCGCGAGAAACTCGACATCGATCGCCTTCGATCCGCCTCCAGGTACAGCTCCGGCCTCCGCCAATATGCCGCCAGCATCCCGTCGCGGCAGTCGTGCGGAATCGAGAGCGATTTCATCCGCGCCGGCCCCGCGAACCGCTCAAGCTTGCCCATCAGATCCGAGCCTGCCGGAAACACCGTCGTGTCATACGCGAAGATCTCGGGGAAGTAGTCGCGCGTGAGCCAGAACGGTCCGCCGTCGGGCACCCATGTCACCAGCACGATCCGCCGCCGCGCCACCCGCGCCATCTCCCGAAGTCCACCCTCGAGATCCGACCAATGGTGCATCGTCAGCACCGCCATCGCCGCGTCCGCCGACTTACTTTCCAGTGGCAACGCTTCTGCCGTACCTTGCAGACACGGCGCCGCCCCCGCAGGCCGCTGCCGAATCATGACCTCCGACGGCTCGACGCCGATCACCGAGCGTCCCGCCGGTTCATACGAACCGGCGCCGGCTCCGATATTGGCGATGCTCCGGGCATCGCCCAGCGCCTCCTCAATCGCGCCGGCGATCTGCGGATCGGGCAACCGATAGTTCGTGTACGTGCGTCCGATTGTGTCGTAAACAGCCATCGTTGCCAAGCCCCTTGGTTCCGCCGCTCATCCGCATCGTGACATCGCCCCACTGCCACCCCTGCACTCGATCCTACGCCGCATTGGCAATCGCCCCCACAATCCGTACCATCATGCACTCACGTGGAAGTGCGAATGACCAGCCAACCTTGGCCACCACAGCTCGATGCAGTTGTCGCCGCACCCCGGCACCACCGTGTGCTGCTTGAAAACGCCCACGTGCGAGTGCTCGAAACATGGATCGCCCCCGGCGAGATCGTTCCCCTGCACACGCATCAGTGGCCCGCGGTCTATTACATTCTTCAGGCCGGCGACTTCATCCGGCGCGACGATCGCGGCGTCGTCACCGGCGATTCGCGTCAGAACCCTCCTGGCAATGCGGGAGACGTGGTTTGGGCGACGCCGCTCGGGCCGCACACGCTGGAAAACGTCGGGGCGACACCCATCCACGTCGTCAGTGTGGAAACCAAGCTCGCCTCAATCTGACAATCGTCGGGCGGCCTCACATCGGTTTC
>JAFEBN010000245.1 GCA_018242645.1 Planctomycetota bacterium
TCCCGGACCCTTCTCGCGCTCCGCAAGAAACATCCTCGAATCCAATCAGCCGTATGTTAGAATTGCCGACCTGTACATCCGGTATTGTGCCGCGCAACTCGGGATGCCTCTTGGAAGGAGAAACCCATGCCGTCGACCCAGGAATATGTGCAGTCGGATCGGGAGCGTCGTTTCCTGGAGCGGGTAGTGGACGTGCAGTACAAGCGCGAGATTATCAACGGCCTCGCGCCCTTCTTCGATGAGCGCGCCCCGGACGACATGGCCCATTTCTACAGCGGCGATGAACTCGTGCGCCTGAAGGTGCTCAAAGGCACACCGCGCGACGTTGAAAAACGCATGCCCGTCAAAGTCACAAGGCATTACTACGAGCTCGCGCGCCACAGCAAACCGATGCAGCGGCTTGTCAAGGCGAGCCCGGACGAGACGGTCGACCTCGCCGGCTCGGAAGACCCCGGTCACCAGATGGACTACAGCCCGGTCGAGGGCATGCTCCACAAATACGAAATGGGGCTGCTCTACACCGTCTCCACGTGTTCGGCGCATTGCCGCTTCTGCTACCGCGAAGAACTCATCGCCCGGAAGGAGATCGAGCGTCAGGACGGCACGGTGGCCAAGAAGGGCCTCGCGGAAATTCCCGCCGTCACCGATTACGTCCGCGAGTTCAACGCCAAGGTTGCCGCCAACGGCGGACGCCATCCCGACTCGGGCCGTGAAAAACTCCGCGAGATCCTGCTCTCCGGCGGCGATCCGATGGTGCTCAACAACTCCAAGATCGCCGCGTGGATGGCCGCACTTGCCGAAGCCGGCATCGAGTCGATCCGGATCGGCACCAAGGAAATGGCCTTCTTCCCCAAGCGTTTCGACGAGACCTTCCTCGCCATGCTCGATGCGTTTCACGAAACCTACCCAGAAGTCGGCGTCCACGTCATGGTGCACTTCGAGCACCCGGACGAGTTCCTCCTGAAAGACCCGCAGGGGGAATACGAGCAGGATGAGAGCGGTTTTTTCCGCTGGCACCCCGACACCTCCGCCGCCATGCGCGGTCTCCTTTCGCGTGGCTGGATTACCGTCGAAAACCAGACGCCCATCATCCGCGACATCAACGACGATCCCGACGCGTTGCGGATCCTGCAGCGTGAAATCAAACGCATCGGCGCCGACAACCACTACTTCTTCTGCGGCCGTGACATTGTCGCCTATCGCGCCTTCAACGTCCCGATCGAGCGGGCCTGGCAGATCCTCAACGAATCGCAGAAGGGCCTCTCGGGCGTCGAAGCGCACGCACGCCTCTCGATCACGCACTACAAGGGCAAGACCGAAGTCGTCGCCGTCACCAACGAGCCGATCCCCGGCCTCGCGGGCGCCGAAAACGGTGTGCTGATCTTCAAGCTGCTCCGAAGCGTGGGCGACGCCTCCGACCGTTGCAAGGTGTGCATCGTCGGCCGCAACCCCAAGGCGATCTGGTTCAATGACTACGAGGACCGGGTGCTGTTTGACGAAGCCGGTCTCTACGATTACTCCCGCGTGAAGAGCGCGACGACCCTTGCGACGCACTAGGCAGCACTCCACGATGATCGATAAGCGCGTTCAAGGTCCATCGGAAGCCGTTGCGGATATCCACGACGGCGCGACGGTGATGATCGGCGGCTTTGGTGAAGCGGGCAGCCCGATCGAGCTGATACACGCTCTGATCGATCGCGGCTCCAAGGGCCTGACGGTCATCAGCAACAACACCGGCAGCGGTCAGGTCGGGCTCGCCGCCCTGCTCAAGGCCGAGCGGGTCGCCAAGGTCATCTGTTCATTCCCGCGCACCGCAAATTCGACGGTCTTTCCAGATCTTTACCGCCGGGGCAAGGTCGAACTCGAACTGGTGCCCCAAGGCACGCTCGCCGAAAGAATCCGCGCCGGGGGTGCCGGAATCCCCGCTTTCTACACGCCCGCGGCAGTCGGCACCCCCCTCGCCGAGGGCAAAGAATCGCGCACCTTCGACGGCAAGGAGTACCTGCTCGAGCGCTGGCTTCGGGCCGACTTTGCCCTCATCAAGGGCCGCAGCGCCGACACCCACGGCAACGTCGTCTATCACAAGACCGCTCGCAACTTCGGCCCCATCATGGCCATGGCGGCACGCGTTGCCATCGTCCAGGTGCGCTCAGTCGTTCAGCCGGGCGCGATCGACCCCGAAGTCGTGGTGACGCCGGGCATCTTCGTCGACCGCGTCGTCGAAGTGCGCGAACCCAGACACGAATCCGAACTTGTGGCGGCAGGGGCAACCTACCCATGAGCGACGACGCCCCCCAGATCGGATGGTCGCGGGATGAGATGGCGCGCCGGGTCGCGCTCGACATCCCGAGCGGCTCGTACGTCAACCTGGGCATCGGCATCCCCGAACTGGTTGCGAAATTCGTGCCCGAAGGCCGGACGCTGATCTATCACACCGAAAATGGCCTGCTCGGCATGGGCCCCTCACCCAAACCCGAAGCGGCCGACCCCGAGCTCATCAACGCCGGCAAGCGCCAGGTCACGGCACTTCCCGGCGCGGCATACTTCCATCATGCCGACAGCTTCGCCATGATCCGCGGCGGGCACCTCGACCTCTGCGTCCTGGGCGCCATGCAGGTCGCTCGCAGCGGCGATCTGGCAAACTGGAGCACCGGCGAACCCGACGCCATCCCCGCCGTCGGCGGCGCGATGGACCTCGTCGCGGGCGTGAAGTCTGTCTACGTCATCACGCAGCATTGCACAAAGACCGGCGAACCAAAGCTCGTGGATCGATGCACCTATCCGCTCACGGGCCGGAGCGTCGTCAACCGTGTCTACACCGAGCTCGCAGTGATCGATATCACCTCAAAGGGCTTCGAACTGGTGGAATTGTGCCCTGGCGTGGAATTTGAGTACGTGCGGGAGCGCACCGGTGCGCCCCTGCTTCGACGGTAGTTTTTCTGCGGGGATGAACACCATGAGCACCCAGGTTGATACTTCTTTGAGCGCCGAGCTGTACGAGCGGGCGCTCGGCGTTCTCCCCGGTGGCGTCAGCCGCAACGCCGCGCTGCACGATCCGCACCCCTTCTACGTCGACCGCGGCACAGGCTGCCGTCTCACCGACGTTGAAGGCGTGACACGGATCGATTTCGCAAACAACATGGCCTCGCTCGTCCACGGACACGCCGACCCCGACGTGATCAACTGGGTGATCGATCAACTCCGCCGCGGCACCGCCTTCAACGTCGCGACCGAGATCGAGATCCGCTGCGCCGAACACCTCCGCTCCCGCAACCCGGGCTTCGAAAAGATGCGTTTCGTGAACTCCGGCACCGAAGCCGTCATGGTCGGCATCAAGGTGGCCCGGGCCTTCACGGGACGCCCCATGATCGCCAAGGCCGAAGGCGCTTACCACGGGGGCTACGACTACATCGAAGTCAGTCAGGCGCCCACGCCGGCAAACTGGGGCAGCCTCGACGAGCCCGCCGGTGTGCCGCTCGTAAAAGGCACACCCAAGTCCGTGATGGACGAAGTCGTTGTCATCCCGTTCAACGACATTCAGCGCACCATCGCCCTCCTGGACCGCGCGAAGGACCGGCTCGCCTGCGTGATCATCGACCTGATGCCCCACCGCATCGGCCTCAACCCCGCCGATCCTGCCTACGTGACCGCACTCCGTGAATGGACCAGCCGCAACGGAGTTCTCCTGCTGATCGACGAAGTCATCACCTTCCGCTCCTGCTATGGCGGCCTGCAGCAGCAGTACAAGCTCTCGCCCGACCTGACCGCCATGGGCAAAATGATCGGCGGCGGCTTCCCCATCGGCGCTATCGCCGGGCGCGCGGAAATCATGGACGTGCTCAATCCTCGCTCCCCGAAATACGTCTACCCGCACTCGGGAACTTTCTCGGCCAACCCGATCAGCGTCGGCGCCGGCCTCGCCGCGATGGAAAAGTTCAGCCGCAGCGAAGTCGATCGCCTCAACGCCCTCACGCGCAAGGCCATCACCAGGGTGGAAGACGCCATCCGCCAGACCGGAATCGCCGCGAGCGTGACCGGAACCGGTTCGATGTTCCGGGTCCACCTCAAGCCCCAGCCGCCGCGCGACTACCGCGAGGCCTATCTGACGCCCGCGGAAACGCAGCGCCTCAAAGTCCTCCTGAACCACATGTTCGACAACGGGATCATCCTCATCAACTCGTGCTCGGCCGCGCTCTCCACACCAATGTCCGAACGCGAAGTGGACGTGCTCGTCGGCGCGTTCAAGAGCGGCTTCGAACGCTTGCAGTCAATGAAGTGAGTAGGCATCTAGGCGCGCTCAAAGACGGTCGAGAGCCCCTGGCCCACGCCCACGCACAGCGACGCAATGCCGCGATTCACGCCGCGCCGGCTCATTTCATGAACCAGCGTGCACGCGATCCGCGCGCCCGTGCATCCCAGCGGATGCCCGATTGCGATCGCCCCGCCGTTCACGTTCACTTGGGACTCATCAAGGCCCAGTTCCCGGATGCACGCGATGGACTGCGCCGCAAAGGCCTCGTTCAGTTCAAACAGCCCGATGTCGCGAAGCGTCAGCCCCGCCCGCGCCAGCACCTTGCGCGTCGCCGGCACCGGGCCGATGCCCATCTGCGCCGGATCCACGCCCGCTGATGCACTCGGCCCGATAAACGCGATCGGCTTGAGCCCGAGCTCCGCAGCCCGCGCCGCCTCCACGATCAGCATCGCCGCGGCACCGTCGTTCACACCCGAAGAGTTGCCCGCGGTCACCGTCGCCTGTTCGCCGTCGGCAAACACCGGCCGAAGTTTGGCGAGCTGCTCGATCGTCGTCTCCGGCCGCGGGTGCTCATCAACCGCCACGACCGTTTTCTCACCCTTCCGCCCCGGGATCTCCACCGGGACCAATTCCGCGGCAAACGCGCCCCGCGCATTCGCCGCCCCCCACTTCTGCTGACTCCCCAGGGCAAAGCGATCCTGATCCTGGCGACTGATGGCAAACGCCCGCGCGACGTTCTCCGCCGTCTGGCCCATCGAATACGGGTGATGCAGCGCCGAAAGCCTGGGATTGATGAAGCGCCATCCGATCGAGGTGTCCGCGATCTGCTGCTCGCGATCAAACGCGGCCTGGGCCTTACTGAGCACCAGCGGTGCGCGGCTCATCGACTCAACACCGCCGGCAATGAACACATCGCCGTGGTTCGCCTCGATGTGCCGCGCCGCGATATTGACCGCCTCAAGCCCGGAAGCGCACAGCCGGTTCACCGTGCAACCGGGCACGCTTACCGGCAAACCCGCCAGCAGCGACGCCATCCGCGCCACGTTCCGATTGTCCTCACCGGCCTGGTTCGCGGCGCCGAAGTACACGTCCTCGACAATCGCCGGATCAATCCCGCTTCGCTGAACCACTGCTCTGATCACAAGTGCCGCGAGATCATCGGGCCGAACAGAAGAAAGTGCGCCGCCGTACCGGCCGATGGGAGTACGAAGCGCGCAAATAACGGCAGCTCGCCTGGGCATGGGTCCAGTGTACGCAAACCTGCCGTCAACTCATGGCGCGGCTCGCACGCGATCCCACCGGCTCGGCCAAGGGAAAGCAAGAAAAACCGGCCCGCGAGTTGTGTGCGACCCGCGGGCCGGTTTGGGGAGATACCGCATTCACATGAGACCCAACGGAACCATCACACTCGGCGCCGACGCAACGTACCCATCAGACCTAGACCAAGCGCGAGTGCAGTTCCCGGCGTCGGAACCGTGACAACCCAACCCACCAGCCCTTCCGTCGGCGAGATGCCGTAGCCGGACATGGTCAGGCCGTCGCCCGACATCGCCAGCGGCGCCGAGAAAAAGAATCCGTCCTCGTACATCACGCCCATCGAGTCGAAGTACTCGTTCAGGGTCATCGCGCCAAACCCGTCTCGCCAGATGAACCCGGGAGCGCCGAACGGCGGGCCGAAATCGCGCACGCTGCCGACGATGGTCGATCCGTCGTCCGAGATCGCGGTGCCAAGCGCCGTTGGGAAGAAGAAGTCGCCGGAAACCATCGGCAGGTATTCGAGCACCTCGGTCACGGTGTTGTAGCGGTAAGGCGACAACGCGCCGTAAGCGACGCCTGTCACCCACTGCCCGTCACTCGAAACCGCTAACGCCTCGCTCACCGCAAAGCCGTTGTTGTCAAAGAGGAGCTTCTGAGCGCCGTTAATCCACACGGCGCCTTGGCGTCCGTTGTCGTTGTCCTGCCACCCACCGATGACCGTGCCGTTGTGGTTCGTCGCATTGGCACGCGAGGCAAATCCGGGCGAGCTCGTGCCCATATCAACCATCCCGGTCCCCTGCGTCCACCGCACCGCCCTTGCCTCCGACCCCGAGGTCCAGCCCAGGCCGACCAGCGTCTGACCGTCGCCGGAAAGTCCCCAGCCCGAAGAAGTCGAATTGTCGACGGTGCCGCCGATGCCGCCCAGATTGGTCCACGTCCCGAGCCCGACGTTGTAGATCGCCGCCTCACCCTTGCCCGTGTCGCTGTTGATGTTCGTACCTCCGACGCGTGACCCATCCCGCGAGATTTTCGCCTGTCCGCCGTAGCCGTCATTTCCCCCCACGCCGCCGATCAGGCTGACCCCGCCCCCGGCGGTCCACATGAAGTACTGATTCGAGAAAGTGTCCGTCCCGACGATCACGCCGTTGTCGCTGATACCCGTGGCCTCGTATCCGGCGCCCAGGTTCCAGAATTGCGGCGCGGCTCCCCACGCGGTCATCGCTGCCGCGCTCACCAATGCTCCGGTCAGACAGATCTGCTTCATCTGGATATCCTCTCTCCGTTTGGTTTCCCAAACATTGTCCTATCAAGTGGTCTGGCTCACTGCCCTTCGAGGCATGGCAAACCCCCTGTTTCGGCCACGATGCTACCTTTTGGAATCGGTTACTGCAATATTCCCCAGGGAAATTTTTGGAGAAATTCTGGGAATAGGTGCTACCACTGAGCAATCTGAGCGAGAATCGGGACGTTGGGCCGACATTGGAGGGAGATCTCGTGACAGCGACGCTGACCGAACCCACACGCTTTGAGGAGGACTGCCGCAGGTCTGTCCAAGCCCTGCAGTCAGCGCTCCTTGAGCTGTACCGCGCCGTGGGCGCGGATCCCGCCCGGCCACAGGATGTATCGCGTCAGTTCAACCTCAATAAGAACCTGACCTGGAAGGTCGCCCGGATCATCGCGGCATCGGACGGGTACGAAGCGATCCCCCTGATCCCGGGCCCCGGAGGTCTTGAGATCCTTCTTTCTGCCATGGGGAAGGGCGAGGCGCCCGCGGACAAACTTGAGCGGGTTCGCACGGCCGCCAAAGAGTTCGATCGGATGGTGGAGGTGCACACCGGCGATCGCAACACGCTGGAACTGGTCCTCGACAGTGCGGGGGGCGGGCGGCCGATGGAGATGAGCCGGCGGCTGGCTTTCCGCGGCAACTCGGGGATTTGGGGAATACAGGCCGGGGTGCGTGTCACAACCTATTTCATGGCGCCCAATCGCCATGATCCGGCGATGCTCGACCTGGCAACGCTCGCGGGGCTGACGCGCATCCGCCGGCTGCGCCCGGTGGAACGCTGGCCGGTCTTCCAGGTGCGCGAGTACAACGACGACGGCTCCGCCACGGGGCGCCGGCGTCGGGAATCACTCGAGCGGCACGAGGGTGTTTCCAGTCACCCGTGGATCCTCGGATCACTTTGCTCGGGCGCCCTGCCGACGATGCACCTGACCCAGCGGGGTGATACCACCATCTACGAACTGGGTGAGGGCCCGGTAGGACGAACGGGCGAGTGCTCGTGCTTCTTCGGATTCACCGATACCGCGGAAGTGCCGCGCTATCGCGATGCTTCCAACACCGTGGGCGAGTTTGTGTCGTCGGTGTCGATTCCCGCCGAGGCGCTGCTCTTTGATCTGTTCATCCATCGCGATCTCACCGAAGCGATGAAGCCCAGCACCGAAATGCTCGGGACCATCGGCGGTTCCGTCGAGGGGGCGGGCGTGCTCCGCCTGCCGCTGCCGGAGTCGATCCGCGATATGGGGATGGGAGCATCGGTCGATTCGCTGCTGGTGGATCGGTACGGCGAAGGCGTAAACGCTGTCTTCGATCGTCTTGAGCGGAACCCGCGCGATTTCCGTTGTCTACGGCTGCTGGTTGAATATCCCCCGATGTCTTCCCGCGCGATCATCCGTTACGAGCTGCCGGCGCGTCCCTGAAATCCGCTCTGCATGTTTTCGCACTCGGCTGCTATGAACCGGGCGTGAATCCCGGCTGTGCGCCTCGCAATCGGTGTTTTGGCGTGCTTTCGCCGGTCGGTCTCACGATGCATGACATCAGGAGACTGACCCATGAAAAAGTGTGTACGACGATTGCTTCTTGCCGGACCGTTCCTCTTCCTGGGAGCGTGCGCTCAGGACGGCACGATGCGTTCACCCGATTGGCTGTCCTCGGCGAACCCTCCCACGCCCGCAGCGACACCCGGCGGCGGGGTTGAGGGCTATTACTGGTACGGTGATCAGACCCGTACCGGCCACATGGATTCGAACTACCGCCAGCCGGGATCGACCTATCGCCCGGCGCCGAGCCCGGCCAATAACACCGGCCCTCGCTAAGACGACCACACCGAGAAGCACGCGGGGCCCTGACAAGGGCCCTTGTGCTTTTTGGGATGGTGATCGCCTCAAGCGAAACCGTCAGGAAACTTCCACGGGATCGGGCTTTGTGCGGGCGAGCAGACTGTTTGCGGCGCGCTCGAGGTTCTTGGCAGCGGCCATCTCCTCTTTGCGCGTGGCCTCAATAAGCGGGATCGCCTCGGACAATCCGCCGGCTATCGCGAGTTCACGGAGCATCGTGTACGCGGACATTTCGTAATGCTCGACTTTCTGACAGGCGCCCAGCAGGGCGAGTTCGACAAGAACAGGGTCGCCGCCGCAGCCGATGGCTTCCTCACCTTCGGCCAGAATTCCCTGCATCCCCAGGCTTCGGACTCCCGAGCAGGAACAGTCGCACATCCGCCCGATCTGTTCCAGGCGGAGCACTTGTGATCTGGTTTCCTCGAGATGCTCGGTCAGAAGCGACTTGACCGCGGCGATGCTCGACCTGGCGGCAACCCGTGGCATTGCGAGCGTAATCTGGGCCTCTGCGTTGTAAAGTTCCTGCAACTGCCGCCGAAACAGATCCGGCTGTTCTTCGAGCTTCATGCGCGTTTCCTCTCGAGGCCGCTTTATGCGGCTCGGGTTTGACCGGGTTTCAGAACGACTTTCAGGCAACGGTCCGCCTTCTTGAGGAACAGTTTGTACATCTCCGACGCATCCGAAAGCGGCGCGGTGTGCGAGATGATCTCCTCAGGGCGGAGCAAGTCCTGCATGATGAGCGACAAGAGCAGATGATGAAACGCCTGGACGCGCACTTGTCCCATGCGGAAAGTCACACCCTTGTTAAAAGCCACGCCCATCGGAAGGCTATCGACGAGACCCGCATAGACGCCCAGCAGCGAGATTGTGCCGCCCTTGCGCACGCATCGGATGGCTTCGCGGAGCACGGGAGGCCGGTCGGTCTCAACGCCCAGCGTCTGTTTCACCCGATCCGCTGCATCCATCAACCCGTGCCCATCGGCCTCCATACCAACCGCGTCAAGGCACGCGTCCGGACCGCGGCCGCCGGTCGCCTCCAGCAAAAACTCGTAGACCTGGCCTTCGGACGCGTTGAAAGTTTCAGCGCCCGCACGTGCCGCAACTTCGAGCCGGTCGTCCAGCCGGTCGATCGCGATGACGCGTTCGGCGCCTTGGAGTAACAACGACCGGATCGCCATCTGTCCGACGGGCCCGGCACCCCAGACGGCAACAACATCGCCGGGTTGCACGGCGCAGTTCAGCGCGCCCATCCAGCCGGTGGGCAGAATGTCGGACAGGAAGAGCACCTTTTCATCCGGGATTCCATCGGGGATCTTGAGCGGGCCGACGTCGCCGAAGGGCACGCGCACATATTCCGCCTGGCCCCCGGCGTAGGCCCCGGTGACCGAGGAGTAGCCCATCATCCCGCAACACGGATACCCGAGAATCTGTGAGGATGACGAGGGATTGGGATTGGAGTTATCGCAGGCGGAGTATTGCCCCTGCTTGCAATAGAAGCACCCGCCGCAAGCGATGGTGCAGGGAATCACCACCCGGTCGCCTGCCCGGAGGCTCTCCACGCTCGGACCCACTTCAACGACCTCGCCCATGCATTCATGGCCGAGAATGTCGCCGGAGGTCATGCCGGGGAAGACGTTGTTGTAAAGGTGCAGGTCCGAGCCGCAGATGGCGGTGGATGTCACCCGCACGACGATGTCGCGCGGATTGATGATCTTGGGTTCGGCGACATCCTCGACGCGAACATCACGCGTGCCACGCCAGCAAACAGCCTTCATGAGCGTCCCCCTGCACTTTTCAGCGATTGCTGCTCATCTTCGGAACCGTCGGGGTCGCGCCCGCCTTTTCGTCCGGAGGATTGACCACGCACGGTGGCGATCTCACCGGCCTCCAGCAGTTGACGAAAACGCAGGAGCGACAGCCGAAGCTCACCGCGCGCCGCTTCCCGCGCTTTCTCGCTTTCCTTGAGCCGGTCGGGGTCCAGCACCACCCGGACTTCGGTGCCCCGCATGTAGGGCAGTTCGATCAGCATGAGCGACCCTGCGGCGGGCGCCTGCATCGTGCTCTTCCATCCCGCGGTCATGCTCGATTCGCTGCTCGCGATGGATGTGCCGCCCTCGATATTGCCCGCGTCGGTCACGGTGGCGCGCCACGCGAAACCGGTCTCGCCCTCCCGCCGCACGATGATCACCTGGCCGGCGAACGCGGGAGAATGTGCGTCGGCCATCCAGCGGTCGAACACATCCTGAGCGGGGCGCTGCATCGTGATCGCCACTCCCGCCTCTTTCATGCCTTTGGCCGGAGACGAATTCGCCATGGACCACCCCTTCCTGAAAACCTCTGCCGCTCTTTCGAGCGGGAGAGGCACAAAGACGATCCTGTTCTACAACTGTCGTGTTCAACGCCCGCCGTGGGAGTGCTGACCACCCAGCGCACGCCCTTCCTGGGCGCGTTCCCAGGACTCACGGGTGTAGTGACGACCCGCCGAATCGACATAGCCGCGATTGCCGGACCCCGAGCGTGAGCGACCGCCGCCGCGCGAACCGCGGTCGTCGTCATCATCACTCGACCTCGAGGAGCTTCGTCCACCCTGTGAACTGCCCCGACGGCTGCCGCGGTCATCGTCATCGTCGTCCGAACTCGAACGACCCGAACGACCGCTGCTCTGCGAACGGCTGCCGCTGCGACCGCCCCGGTCGTCGTCATCGTCGTCGTACGAACTCGACCGGCTGCTGCTGCTGCGACGGCCGCTGGATCGCGAACCTCCGTTGTCATCCTCATCATCGTCGTAGGACGAGCTCCGTCCGCCGCCGCCCCGGCTGCCGGCGAACTGGCCGTATTCATCGCGTTCCTGCATCTGCGAGGAACGGCGACCGCCCTCCGAACGACCCTCGTAGCTGCCGCCGCGATTGTCGTCGTCATCGTCATACGACGACGAACGGGAACTGCTGTAACCACGCGATGAGCGCGAGCCGCGATCATCGTCGTCGTAGTCACCGCGACCGCCGCGGCTTCCGCCCCGGCTGCCCGAGAACTGCCCGTATTCATCGCGTTCCTGCATCTGCGAGGAACGGCGACCGCCCTCCGAACGACCCTCGTAGCTGCCGCCACGACTGTCGTCGTCATCGTCATACGACGACGAACGGGAACTGCTGTAACCACGCGATGAGCGCGAGCCGCGATCATCGTCGTCGTAGTCGCCGCGACCGCCGCGGCTTCCGCCCCGGCTGCCCGAGAACTGCCCGTACTCGTCGCGTTCCTGTGTCTGGCCCGAGCGCCTGCCGCTTCCGGACCGTCCTTCGTAACCGCCACGACCGCTGTCTTCATAATCGTCACGTGCCATAGGCGCTTGACCTTTCTGAGTTTGGGTAGAAGCCATCCCCTCGGAGGCGCCCGCTTCCTGCATAGCTGCGGGGTTGACTTCACCGGTTGCGAGCGCCGTCAGCTTTCGATCCGTTTCCTTTTCTTCTTCCAGGATCTGTTGGAGCACCTGCTGCTCCTCGCTCTTCTGCAGCAGTCCCGCGATCGCCGCGGCCGTGCCATAGGCAGCCATCTCGTAGTGCTCCGCGCGCTGGGCGGCGCCGATCAGCGCCGCGTCTTTCGCGTCACCGGTTCCCTTACTCTCCATCATCTCGCTTCCTTCTTCGATGATCCCTTCGATGCCCTTGCATTTCTTCCGGGGAAGGCTGATCTTGCCCTTCTTGAGCAAACCCGAGATTTTTTCGAGCTGGGCGAGCGTCTCTTCCTTGTGGGTCAGAAACATCTGCTTCAACTCGGGCTTGGTTGCCGCGTCGGCGAGTTTCTGCAGCGCCGTTCCGAGCTGCTTCTCCACGCTGTACAGGTCCTTCAGTTGCGATTCGTACACGGCTTGTAGCGAGTCCAGTTGCATAAGAGCTCCGTCGGTTCATCAACATGACGCCGCGTCCTCAAAGCCCGATGAACACGGGGTAAATGGCCCGCGGCAGGAGCGATTTCCTGGATGTGGTTCATCGAAGCACACAGTTTCCGCCCGGCGCGCGAGCGGTTTTCGTTTTATTGATTGACGGTGAATGCACGCTCAGCGCGCAACCCGTCGCGACGAATCATCCGCGCCGCAGGCACGCACGATGCTCTCGACGATTTCGGTCGGCGCCATGCGCTTGCTCACGATGGATGCGGCATCGGTCCAGCGGGCGCTGTCGGGCTCGTGCGGCTCATTGCCGACAAAGATGACCGCACGCGTGCCCGGCGACACGCTGGCAATCAGTTCGAGAAGCCGATCCTCTTCACAGCCAAGTCCCAGGGGCTCGACCAGAGCGACATCGGGTTGCGTACGCGCCAACAGGGATCGCCACGAAGCGAGATCCGATGCCATGCCGCACCACTCGATTCCGCCGCACGCGGGAAGCAGGCGCGAAAGCGCTTTGGCGACGGGCACGAACGTGTCCAGGAGAGCAACACTTGGCTTTCGGATCGATTCCATGAGATGTCTCCCGCAAAGCCCGCAGAAAACGCAGGGCGGGAGGGATTGTGCCCGGGCGATATGAAGTGGCGGCCCGGTCCTTCCTAAGACTCGTTTCACCAGTCGAGAGCAGAAAGGTCCGGGCTTCCCCCGGTGTCTCGCAGCACCGGAACGCGCCGCGGAGCGGCTTTGGGCAAGTGCACCACGAGCTGCGATTCGACGATCTCTCCGATGGCGTGTTCGGTTCTTACCTCTGTAGGTATCAGCACTTCCGCCTCGAACCAGCCCCCTCGCAACTGCGACCGGCGATCTTCATCCCCGGCCCGGATGGTTACGAGCCGACCGCAAACC
>JAFEBN010000246.1 GCA_018242645.1 Planctomycetota bacterium
ATGGATTTCGGTGCGCACGCCGGTATCGTTTTGTGTTCGGAGTTCGACGTACACCCGGAGGGCTTCATGCTCCTGAGAGTGCGCCAAACCAATCTTCTGTGCCACGAACTGGAATTCGGCGTGCCGCACCGCGTCAGCGGGTCGCAGCCTCTGCCGCCACCCTAGTCGATGGACCCCTGATCGCTGCGCTCCGGCCCCGCCCGCGTCATGAACGCGATCGCGAGGCTCGAAATACGGACCGCGATCCAGATGTTTCTCACCACTCGCCTGTCGCCGGCCCGCACCGGTCCTGTCGATCGGTGCGCGCAGCCGGAGCACCCAAGGAGCAAACACATGTTTGCGACCATTCTCGGAGTTCAGAGTCTCGCGCTCGTCACGACCCCGACCATGATCGCTGCCGCGGGATGGATTACGGCGCTCGTCGCGGCCGTGTTCGCGCTGCTCGGCCTGCGCCACGTGCCCAACAACATGGTGGGCATCGTCGAGAAGCGATTTGCCGCGAAGGGCTCGCTCGCGGAGGGTTTCATCGCGCTCAACGGTGAGGCCGGCTATCAGCCCGAATTGCTCCGCGGCGGACTGCACTGGCGCATGCCCCTGCAGTACAAGGTTCACAAGCAACCCCTCGTCACCATCCCGCAGGGCCACGTGGGCTACATCTTCGCACGCGACGGAAGACCGCTCGATCCGACGCAGTCGCTGGGCTCCAACATCGAAGCCGGTGATTTCGAGACCGTGCGTGACTTTCTCGCCAAGGGCGGGCAGCGCGGCCCGCAGCGCAAAGTCCTCCGCGAAGGCACATACGCCATCAACCTCGCGCAGTTTGTCGTGATCACGGACTCCAAGCTCTACTACCTGCCTCTGGAACGAGAAGACGCCAAAGTTTTCGGCGAGATGGCGGACGTCATCGAAGACCGCGACGGCTTCACGCCCATCGTGATCAAGGGCGCCGACGACATCGTCGGCGTCGTGACGGTTCACGACGGTCCGGGCCTCACTGCGGGGCAGATCATCGCGCCGAGCGTGGGCTCCGAGGGCGACGATGGTCATAACAGTTTTCAGGATCCCGAGAAGTTTCTTGCCGCGGGCGGCCTGCGCGGCCGGCAGTTCCAGGTGCTGGTGGATGGCACCTACTACATCAACCGGCTCTTCGCGACGGTCGAGTTCATCCCCAAGACGGTGGTCGAAGTCGGTCACGTGGGCGTGGTTGTTTCCTACACCGGCGAGCACGGCGCGGACCTTTCGGGCACCGAGTACCGCCACGGCGAGCTCGTCAAGCCCGGCGAGCGCGGCGTCTGGAGCGATCCGCTCCTGCCGGGTAAGTACGCGTTCAACACGTACGCCGGCAAGGTCATCATGGTGCCGACGACCAACTTCCTGCTGAAGTGGATCAGCGGCGACATCGGCGACCACCGGTTCGATGAGCATCTGGCCGAGGTCTCGCTCATCACCAAGGACGCGTTCGAGCCGACGCTCCCGCTGAGCGTGGTCGTGCACATCGACTACCGCAAGGCGCCGCTGGTGATCCAGCGGTTCGGCGACGTGCAGAAGCTCGTGGAGCAGACACTCGACCCGATGGTGTCGGCGTACTTCAAGAACGTCGCGCAGACACGCACGCTCATCCAGCTTCTGCAGGACCGAAGCGCGATCCAGCAGCAGGCCTCCCAGGAGATGCGAGCCAAGTTCGCCTACTACAACCTGCAGCTCGAGGAGGTGCTCATCGGCACACCCAAGAGCGTGAAGGGCGATACGAAGCTCGAGCAGATCCTCGACCAGTTGCGAATCCGGCAGGTCGCGGAAGAACGCATCCAGACCTACGCCCAGCAGGAAAAGGCGGCGGTGCAGGAGCGTGAACTGCGCCAGGCCGAGAGCATCGCGGCTCAGCAGGCCCGGCTCACCGAATCGGAGATCGCCGTCGCGGTCGAGACCAACAAGGGCAAGGCGGAGTATCAGCGCTCGCTGCAGGAGGCCTCGCGCATCAAGGCGATGGCCGCGGCCGAGGCGAGCAAGATCCGCTTCCTCGCGGAAGCCGACGCGGAGCGTGCCGCCCGCGTGGGTATCGCCCAGGCGATGGCGGTGGAAGAACAGGTCCGCGCCTACGGCGGCCCTGTCTACCAGCTCACGCAGTCGGTGATGAACCGATTCGCGGAGGCGATCGAGGAATCGCGGGTGGACGTGGTGCCCAAGGTCATCGTCGGGGGCAACGGCTCCGGCGGCCAGCAGGGCGGCAACATCATGGAAGCGCTGCTCACCATGATGCTCTCCGACAAGATGCTCGGGAACGCCGCGGCGGTTCAGCCTGGTCCGCAGGACCCCAAGATCGCCGCGGTCCGCGAAAAGCTGGTGAAGAGCCTCGCGGACGCCGCAACGTAAAGGTGGGTTTCGCTTCCGGCACCGCGAAAGCGGCGCCGGTGGCTTTGCGCTTCGCGCTATTTCTTCTCAACAGCCGGTTCCCTCTTCCCCCCAAATCGCTGATCGAGCATCGGCTTGAGATCCCACACACGCACCTTCCAGACCTTCAACGGCTTCAATCCGAATGCCGACAACGGCCACCCTCGCGGGATCTCTTCTTCACCGATTGCCGCGGCATACCGATCTCCCGGCGACAGCGCGAATCGTGGAAAACGCCCGAGCTGTGCCCGGAGCGTTCCCCGTGAAAAACCCAAAAAAGCCAGATCGCGCACAAGCAGGTTTCCTTTTCCGTCGGGCATCAAAGCCAATCGTCCCTGTTCACCTTGGGGGGATGAACGGGGCAGATTGGAAACTTTGCTCCCGTCCGACAACGCGAAACCCCAGGGCCGAACAGGCAAAAAGGGCTGGATGACGCAGCAAGTCCCGTCGTCGTTCAGGCGGATCTGTACCGAGCGCTCGTCGATCTCTTCGTGCCGCTCGCGCCGCTCGCCTTGGTATTCCCATCGAAACGTCACCCCCGCGCCGGGGACTCCGGCGTGGTGAACCCATCGAAGACTCTCACCCGAGCCGGAGACCGCGAAGTGTGTCCGGAGCATTTCGGCCGCTTTCGAGTCTTTCGGCAGTTCCGACTCGACCACGGAGACCGATCGGAGTCGTGCGGTGGTCAGCTCCACGGAAAAAAGCTCGTCCACGAGCCGGGTGGCGGACTGATGGGAACGAACAAGATACACCTCGCGGCCGTCCGCAGAAAATCCGGAGATGTGCGCATGCGGGTGCTCGTCTGTGAGCGCCGGAATCCTCGCTACACGCCGCGCTCCACTCGCAATTTCAATGAGGAGAACTCCGGACTCGTGGTCTGTCGCGACGACCACATAACGGCCATCGGGGGAGAGATAGTCGTGTGCAATGACCAAATCCGGTCCCGTGCCAAGATCGCGGCGGTTGCCGGTCGCCAGGTCAACCCGAACAAAGCGGACCCCTTGTTTCCGCTCAACTCTCATGGGCTTCGAAGGCCAACTCGAAATGATCGCCTCGAGCCCCGCGATGGGCCACGTTTCTTGACCACTCCCGGGCCGCCTTCCCACTTCAAGTGGAAGAACGATTGCGAACCCACAGGCGATCAACCCCGCCGCTGCAAACGCGATCCCCGTACCCCACCACGCCCGCGCTCGTCCCACGCGCAGGGGTCCACGCGCATCTCGTTGGTCGCACTCCGGACACTTGGCTTCCTGACCGGACCAGTCAGCGGCGCCATCTGACGCGACCGTGATCTGAGGTGCACTCAACTCGTGATCACATCCGCGGCAGCACCAGGTCCCCGCTCGGGCCCTTCCGCGCGGCCTCCGTTTCCATAGCACGATCAATGCCGTCAAAGAAAGCAGCAACCCTGCCAACCCGATATCCGACTGATGCCACTCGAACCATTCCTTCCAATTCAGCACGAGTGTTGGCTCGGCAACAACGAGCGTGAGTGGATCGCGGGCGAATTCCAGACCGGGGAGCGAAATGAGGTGCCCGGGCGGCACTGGAATCGTGTGCTCAAACGAGGGTGGGATCGCCGCGCCCATTTGAGGACGATATCCGATTTTTGTTCCACGCCAGTTCACGCGACATGCCCGGCTCTTGCCCCCATCGGACAGGTGTTCCTGCACCGATTGCCCCCGCCCCGGCTACCCTTCCGTCCCATTCAGAAAGGAATCCTTCGATGCGTCCATTGCTCGTCGCTCTTGCTGCCGGATTGGTCGCCGCCAACTGCCTCGGCGCGGAACCTCAGGCGTCTGCTCAGGCTCAGCCCACGCAGGTGAAGCCGGAGGGTGACGCGCTGCCCCCGCCGCCGCCGAAGATCGCCGTGCCGGATGGCGCGGTGGTGAATCGGCAGGAGCTCGAGGGCGGGCTGATCATCGAGGATCTCAAGATCGGCACGGGTTACGAGGTCAAGCCCGGCGGCGCGGTCGTCGCGCTCTACCACGGGACGCTGAAAGACGGGGGCAAAGAGTTCGACTCCGCTTTCCGGCGCGGCGAGGCGGTTGCTTTCCCGCTCAACGGCGTCATCGAGGGGTGGCAGAAGGGCGTGCCGGGCATGAAGGTCGGCGGCATCCGCCGCCTGATCGTCCCTGCGAAGATGGGTTACGGCGAACGCGGCGCCCCGCCGTCGATCCCCGCGAACGCGGACCTGGTTTTCGTCATCCAGCTCGAGGATGCGCTGCAGGTCATTGATGAGAAGGAAGGCACCGGCGAAGAGGCCGCGGGCCAGTGCGTCGCCGTTACGGCGCACACGATCACAGATGCCGATGGCAAGGTGATCGAGAAGTACGAAGCCTCCAACCCCTACATCTGGTTCCCCAACGAGATGCAGGCCATGGTCTTCGGCGTCGAAGGCATGAAGGCCGGGGGCAAGCGGAAGATCATCGTCCCCAAGCAGATGAACAAGACCAACCCGCAGGCCGGCGGCAACCGCCCGAGTGATGTGCCCGTCACGGTCGAGTTCGATCTGATCGCCGTTCGCAACCTCGCGCCGAAGAAGCCGAAGTAAATCCCTGATCGAACGTACACCAAGGCGGACCGATCGGTCCGCCTTTTTCATGCGCGAACCGTTCGGCAATCCACGCTCATACCCGCGCGATGGCGTGGCCCGCGACGAAGGCCTCGTACGCGATTCGGTGCCAGTCGGAGAAGTCGGGGGAGGCGAACATGGCTTGCGCTTCCATCCAGACGGCTTCGTAGCCGGCTTCGAGGGCCCGCGCTGCGCCCTCTTCCGGTCCGAGCACGCGGTAGAACCACGCCTCGCCCTTGGGTGTGTGGAGCACAAGCACGCGCTGCACTTCGCCGGCGGCGAATCCCAGTTCTTCGATCAGTTCGCGGCGGAGGCAGAGTTCGGGGTCTTCGTCGGTGTGGCGCGTGCCGCCGAAACTGGTGAGCAAGCCGGGGGCGTCGGTCTCGGTCGTCGGACGGCGCTCGAGGATGTATCGACCGCGCGAATCGATGAGAATGGCGCAGCAGAAGCGGGGCTCGGAAGACATCGGGAAACGGTAGTTCCGTGCCGCGAGTGGGCTTGACGGGCGGATGTCAGGGCGCCGTTGAGAGGCAGAGCGAGCGATCCGGGTTGCTCTGCTTCAAGGGTCCGCGTATTCCTAGCCAACTCAAATTTGAACGAGCCGCGATCGACAGCGAAATGCGGATGGGCGACCGCGCCCAATAAGTCATCGGCATTCGCCTCGACCGTGCGGGCATTCACTTCACAAGGCTCGCACAGGGCGCGGCGCGTCGGGCGTACAACAAAGGAGTCCGACCAAGCCTGGTGTTCCAGGGTGCAAAAAATTTCTCGGGTCAGCGAACAACCCGCGCGAGAGGGCTTCTTCTCAATCCTCATCGAAGCCGGATTCGACGAGCTTTTTGAGCTTGGCGATGGCGGATTCGGCGTCGTCGCCGGTGGCGACGATGATGAGTGTGGAGCCTTGTGCCGCGGCGAGCATCATCATCTGCATGATGGATTTGCCGTCGACCTCGGTGTCGTCCTTGCGGACGGTGATATCGCAGGCGAAGGTCGAGGCCAGGTCGACGAACGTCATCGCCGGTCGGGCGTGGAGCCCGAGGCGGTTGACGATCTGGACTTGGGTTTCGACGCGGGGCATGCGGCAGGTCGGAGGGAATCGGCGGAAAGCAAAGAAGAAACCGTTCGGGCTTTTCGGGAGCGGGAGGCCGCCGGAAAAGCCGCGGGCGGGATCAGGCGGGGAGCTGCTGATTGTCGGCGTCGGTGAGGAGCTGGACGACGTCGGCGGCGGTGGCCGACTGCCGGAGCATGCGCCGGAACGTTTCCTTTGACAGGTTCTTGAAGATGACCTCCATGGCCTGGAGATGTTCTTCGGGCTTGTCCTCGGGGCTGACGAGCAGTACGACGGAATGGACGGGCTGCTTGTCGAGGGCGTTGAAATCGATGCCGCGCTGGGAGAGGCCGATGGCGGCGGTCATCCGGGTGATGGCCTTGTGCTTGACGTGCGGAACGGCGACCCCTCGGCCGAAGCCGGTGGAGCCTTTTCGTTCGCGCTCGAGAACCTTGAGGCGGAGTTCTTCGCGGATGGAATCGGGGACGACGCCGGACGCGACGATGGCGTCGATGAGTTCGGCGATGGTCTCGTCGCGCTGGGTGGAGCGGAGCTGGGGGACGATCGCGCCGGGGGCGATGAGTTGTGCGAACTTGAGCACGCGCGACACTCCTGGGGAACGGGATCGATGGGACGCCGGGGCCGCGTACTCAGGCCGACGGTTCAGCGCTTGCCGGACTTGAGCATCTCCTTGAAGTCGGCGAGCTGGCGCGAGCCCTTGTGCACGACCTCGTCGATGGCGCCGTAGACATCCTCGCCCTTGCAGTGGCTGACGAAGTCGTCGTGCTTTTCGACGTCGATGACGAGTTCGACGTCGAACGAGCCCTTGTGCTGGTGATCGATCTTGGAGATGGTGAAACGGACGGCCTGGACGCCGTCGTAGAACTTGGGCAGCTTGTCCGCCTTGGTCTCGGCGTGGTGCTTGATCGCCTGCGTGATTTCGAGATTGCGTCCGATGACGTCGATCCGCATGATGCACTCCCGCGGTGCGGAGAGAGACCCCCGCACGAACAAATCAAAGTCCAGGCGCGACGCCGAAACAAAGCAGGGGCGTCCTTGCAAAAGGCCGCCCCTTTCGTCCGGGTCGCGAGGCGCCGAAGCGCCGAAATGGGACTGAGTGGACTCGAACCACCGACCTCACCCTTATCAGGGGTGCGCTCTAGCCAGCTGAGCTACAATCCCGAACTTTTCCCTTCCGACCTCAGGGGCAGGCCGGAACCCGGCATCTCCGGGTCGCGAGTATACCTGCCCAAAGTCGCCGGGTCACTCCGCGGCAACCCCGGCGGCGTCAGGAACTGCAATCGCATCTTTGGCGTGCATGACGGCCTCGCCTTGGTCCAAAAGCCTGCGTGGGATGAGCAAAATCAGCAGGCCGGAGACCAGCAGCATCAGCGAAAAGACCACCCCGACGGTGAAAAGGCTGCCGCGGGTCCACTCAAAAATCCACTGGGCGACCGGCGGGCCGACAAAGGCCAGCGACCAGGCGCCGCCCATCATGAGCCCTGACGCCAGGGTGGTCCGGTGCGGGAGAAGGCGCTGGGCGGCGGCGATCGAGAGGGGCATCGTGCCGGCGTAGCCACCCCCCACCAGCACGCTGACCAGGAATGCGGCCCACATGGTTCCGGTGAGGGGCAGGGCAATCACGGCGAGAGCGCCGAGGCATGGCGTGGCGATCATGGCGAACCGGGCGCGGTTGTGCGGGACGAGCCAGCCGATGAGCAGACCGAAGATGCCCATACCCAGCCCCATGGCGGCCTGGAGCGGACCGTTGACGCCGCTGGAGGCCAGGCGGAGTTCGGGCGTGAGCAGCGAGGCCTTCATCGCGGGCGTGATGTGACCCGTGACGCCGTTCTGCGCGAGCGTGTAGAGCTCGCTCCAGCGGACGAGCACCTGGACCATCGCCATGTTGACGGTGAAGCGCATGGCGTTGACGGCGTAGAGCACCCAGACGGCGTTCCAGCGAGCGGCTTGTTCTTTCCTGGGAAGCGAACGGTGCGCGTGGTGGGCGTGGGCGTGGCGGTGCGCCGAGCCGTGCGTGGCCCAGGCGAGGACGATGGCAACGGCGATCGCCGGGATGACGCCCCAGATGAAGGACTCGATGCCGAGCGACCTGGCCCAGCGCGGCGCGGCGATGGAGCCGAGCGAACCGCCCAGAATGCCGGCGGCAAAGAAGACCGAGACGGCGACGGCGCGGTGCTTGCCGGCGAGGTGGCCCATGACTGCCGCGGCGGGGGGATGGAAGGCCCCCACGCCGGCCGTGCCGATGATCTGAAGCAGAGCCAGCTTCCAGAAGCTGTCGGCGTAGCCGATCAGGCCGATGGCGATGGCGGCAACGAGCAGACCGATGGTGCCCAGGACCCGGGTGTCGCGCTTGTCGCCGACGATCGCGACGATGGGCTGGATGATGCCGCTGGAGAGCGAGCCGACGGCGATGAGCATGGCGCCCTCGCCGGGCGACATGTGTGCGCGGCCTTCGAGCACGCTCAGGATGGGGATGACCAACGCGGAGAAGAAATCAACCACGGCGTGCGCGAGCACGATGGTGGCGAGTTTTCCCTTGGGGCTTTGCTTCTTGGGCGAGATGGCGGCGGCGCTGACTTTCTGCGGTTTGAGGGATTGGACGCTAGGCGGGAGAAGAGGATTCGGCGATGTACGGAATTGATCGAGGAAGGGTGCGGCGATGCGCGGCGATTTCGCCGGAGCAGCGTTTTTTACCGGCGATGTGGGCGACGGGCGCTGCCCGGCACGAGCCCCCGGGGGGCCGGCGGCGCCGGTGCGTCCCGGGCGGGTACGCTTGTTGCAGATGGCGAAGAAAGCGACAGATTCGGGGGCGCGGAAGGCGGTGGATACCGAGTGCCGCGTCGTGCTGCTGGTGGGCGGGGATCAGTTCATCGCCTCGGAGCACACCAACGCGCTGAAGGAAAAGCTGATCGCCAAGCACGGCGAGGTGGACGTGCTGACCTTTGACGGCCAGAGCGCGAACCTGGCGGATGTGCTGGACGAGTGCCGCAGCATGGGGCTGATGCAGCAGCACAAGATGGTGGTTGTGGACAACGCGGATCAGTTCGTGAAGGAAGAGAAGCGGTCGCTGGTGGAGCGGTACACGCAGGAGCCGAGCGACGGGGCGACGCTGGTGCTGCGCGCAACCAAGTGGCACAAGGGGAAGCTCGACGACATGATCCAGTCGGTGGGCGCGATCGTGCCGTGCGACGAGGTGGACGAAGCGACGGCGACGGCGTGGGCGATCAAGCGGGCGGAGAAGCGGCACGGGGCGAAACTCGATTCGAAGGCTGCGCAGGCGCTGGTCGAGCGGGTCGGCACCGAGCTGGGGCGGATCGACTGCGAACTGGCGAAGCTGGGGGTTGCGGGCGACAAACCCGGCGTGATCACGGTCGAACTGGTCTCGCAGTTCGTGGGGCGGTCGCGCGAGGAAGAAGTGTGGGGCATCCAAGCGACGCTGGTGGAGGGCGATGCCCAGCGCGCGGTGTCGCACGTGCGCGACCTGATCCAGATTTCCCGTCAGCCGACGGTGATGATCTTCTGGGCGATGACGGACCTGGCGCGCAAGCTGCACGGGGCGGCGCGGGGCATCCGCGCGGGTGTGAATCCGTTTGCGCTGGCTGGCGCGCTGAAGCTGTGGGGCCCGAGCAAAGAGATCATCCTGCATGCCGCGGGCAAGATCGATCCGAACAAAGCGGCGGACCTGCTCGACGCGTGCGTGAAGGCGGATGTGCGGCAGAAAACGGGAGTCGGCGAGCCGGAGCGGTCGGCCGAGATCCTGGCGATGAAGTTTGCGGAAGTGTGCGGGTGAGCCCGGCGGAGACTTTGCGCCGCCGAACTTCAGGTCATTCCCACCCAGTCGGGCGGTGCGACTTCTTTCCAGCGGTCGCGGATAGCCTGGTGCTGATCGTGCGGGAGCGGGCCTGGACGGGTGAGCGCGGCGTTTTCCGACCAGCGTTCGGGCTTGCTCGTTCCGACGATCGCGACATGGACGCCGGGCTGCTGAAGCGTGAAGCGCAGCGCGGTGCCGACGGGACCGTTGGGGCCTGACGTCTTGCGGGCGTCGCCCGTGGCGAAGGGATACTTGAGCTTCTGCAGGCGTTTCCAGTATTCGACGTGGTAGCCCTCGGTCGGCGTGGCGTCGTAGCGCCAGGCGGCGTTGGCGATCGGTCGCTTGGCGATCACGCCCATGTTCTTTTCCTGCGCGATGGGCAGAAAGAGATCGATGCCCTGCTGATCGGCGATGTTGACCGATGTCTGAAGCGCCTGGAAGACGTCGAGCTTGACCGCGTGGAGGGCGGCCTCGCGATCGCCCGAGTATCCGATAAATCGGGTCTTGCCCTGTTTCTGGGCTTCGAGCAGCCCCTCGATGCACTCGCCACGCTTCAGTGTTTCGAGATCGCAGGAGTGGATCTGCACGAGTTCGACAGTGTCGGTCTGCAGTCGCTTCAGACTTCGCTCGATGGAAGCGAGCACGCCCTCCTTGCTCCAGCCCCACGAAGGGTCCTTGCCGTCCGGGATCCAATGGCCGACCTTGGTGAAGAGGTTGTATTCCTTGCGCCGGTGGCCGATGGCGCGGGCGATCTGTTCTTCCGAGTTGATGTAGCACTCGGCGGTATCGACGACATTGAGACCCGCGTCGAGCGCGGCGTTGAGGAGACGGGCGACGGTGGCTTCATCGGTTCGTTCGTAGCCGATTTCGCTGCCGCCGAACCCGAGCACGGCGACGCGGAGGCCGGTCTTGCCGAAGGTGCGGTGTTCGATGTCGGCGGGTTTCATCTCGGGCTCCTGAGGCGGGACGGTACGGGCGTAGGCGGCAAGCGCACCGGCGGCGGTGCATTGCAGGAAGGCGCGACGTGAGATCGTGTTCATGGGGTGACCTCTGCTTGCGCGCAGCGTACTCGGGCGTGCAAGAGGCGGTAGACTCCGGACCTTGACGGCGTCGTGGTTCATCTTGCTTTTGGGAGCGGCCTCGCTTGCCGCGGGATTTCTCGGCGCGCTGACGGGGCTGGGCGGCGGCGTGGTGATCGTGCCGGTGCTGGTGCTGCTGTTCGGCGTGAACATGCGATTCGCGGTGGGTGCATCGCTTGTGGCGGTGATCGCGACGAGCTCGGGTGCCGCGGCGGCGTACGTCCGCGAGGGGTTTACGAATATCCGCGTCGGAATCTTGCTGGAAGTGGCGACGGTGACGGGTGCGATCGCGGGCGCGATCATCGCGGGGTATGTGAGCAACCGGACGATCGCGATCATCTTCGTATTTGCCCTGTTCTGGAGCGCGTACGCGACGCTGCGGCCGCCCAAGCCGCTGCCGCCGGACACGGAACCGGACGCGATCTCGAAGAAGTTCCGGCTGGATTCGACCTATCCGACCAAGCAGGGGCTGGTGGCGTACAAGGTGCACCACGTGCCGATGGGTGGGGTGCTGATGTTCGGCGCGGGGATGCTGAGCGCTCTGGTCGGCGTGGGGAGCGGCATCGTGAAAGTGTTCGCGATGGACCGGATGATGCGTCTGCCGTTCAAGGTGAGCACGACGACGAGCAACTTCATGATCGGCGTGACGGCAGCGGCGAGCGCGGGCGTGTATCTGCATCGGGGGCAGGTTGAGCCCGAAATTGCGGCGCCGGTGGCGCTGGGCGCCCTGGTCGGCTCGCTGGCCGGCGCGCGAGTGCTGCCCAAGATCAAGACCAAGGCGCTGC
>JAFEBN010000247.1 GCA_018242645.1 Planctomycetota bacterium
GTCCGCGGCATCCGCCTTCACATCATCCGCGACGAGGCCATCAACAGCGGGCTCATGCCCGCGACCGGCCTCGCCGCTGCCGCCGGCTTGAGTGCGGCGTTCCCCGTCGAAGCCGCGAGCGTGACCGAAGCGCACTTCGGCACGCCCCAGATGCGGTCGAAGCCGAACTGGGACCTGGTCCGGCCGGTGTGGCAGCAGATCGCTCGGTACTGCCTCGCCTTCCACGACATCGCCCGCTCGAACGACGTCAGCGTGCGGCCGTATGTCGGACTCGCAGAGCTCGGCGGCGATCAGTTCGTCTACTCACTTTCCGGCGCCGCCGCGATGACCGGCAGTTCACTCAACGAAAAGGTCGCCGCGGCCTTCATGCACGAGCTCGGACACACCCTCGGGCTCGATCACGGCGGGCAGGATCCAATCAACTACAAGCCCAACTACCTGAGCATCATGAACTATCTGCTGGTCACGCGGCGCCCGTTCTCGAAGTACTTCTATCGCCTCGATTTCTCGCGGGCCCAGGCACGCTCGCAGAGCGAAGAGATGCCCAGCGAGATCAATGGGTTCGCCCCCGATCCCAACGACCCGGACGCGTCGGTCTACGCCGCGTACCGCATGCCGTATGTGGACGACACGGGAGCGGTGAAGTTTGCCAAACGGGGCATGGCACCGGTCGATCTCAACGGCGACGGGGCCTTTGACTTCTTCATTGCGCCGCGAGAGTTGAACGCATTCCCGAGTTCAGCGGCGTTTCCCGGCGGGCTCAATGTCCCCTCCCTGCCGCTCTTTGCCGAGCCGATGTCGGCGTGGGACGACTGGGCGAATGTTCGATTGCGGATCGATACAAACGGGACGTTTTCAGCCCTCTCGATACCGGATCACACGGGCTACGACCCGGATTCATTGAACGCGATCGACGGCTTCCCCGAGGGCTGCGGGGCGGACTTCAACGACGATGAACTGGTGGACGACGCCGATTTTGTCTTGTTCATCGGGTCGTACAACCTGCTTGATTGTGCCGATCCGGGGATGCCTCCTGCATGCCCAAGCGACTTGAACATGGACGAATTCGTCGATGATGCCGATTTCGTGGTTTTTCTGGCGCAGTACAACGCGCTTCTCTGCCCTTCTTGAATGCTTCAGTCGATCCGAGTGATCGCGAGCGACCGATCTCGCCTTATCCGGCTCGGCCGATGCCCGAATTCCCGCATGAACGCGTTGGAAAGATGGGCCTCGCTGCAGAAGCCGCACGCCGCGGCAATGCTGATCATGCGGTCCTTTGTGTCCAGCACCCCCGCCAGCGCACGACGCAGGCGCAGTCGCTCCAGGTAGCGATGCACCGGCAAGCCCGTGTGCCGCTTGAAGACGCGGCAGAGATGGAACGGCGACATATGCACACCCGCCGCCAGGGTGGTCAGGGTGTGGGTGCGCTCCGGCGCCGTTGCGAGCGTCCGTCGTACCTGTTCGACCGCATCCTGCTGAAACCGGGCCTGAGCAGGGGAGGGGCGCCGCCGGCGGACGGTCGTTCGAGCCTGAACGTTGGCGTCGATGATCGCGCGGAAAACGTCCAGAACGGTCTCCTCGACACGCAGCGGCTCCGCCTGATCGCCCTCACGCAGCATCGCATTCAGCGCGTGGATTCGAAGCAGGGGGTTTGTGGGCGAGGGACCATGGGCCCAGGGAAAACGTGAAGTCGGTTCGTGCCGGCGCCCGGTCGCGTGGGTCAGCATCTCGGCCAGGACCTCAGGCCGGATGTCAATCCAGTCGTTCTGCAAGCCCTGGGGTGTCAAGTTGCGCCGCCGGTAGGTCACACCCACGTTGGTAAAAAAGACCGTGTTGCGGTCGGCTACAAACGGGTGCGAGCCGTCCACCCGCAGTTCGTAGGGCACCCTCGGCAACCCGATCGCCGGCCAGCAATAACCAGTGCGGTCCTGTTTCCACTCCGGATCGCCCGCCGGTAGGTGCAGCACCCCGATACCGACGACCGCCGACTCAAAGAGCGGCTTGGCCCGGTCGGTGGGCGTCATGTCGGGTCGCTTGGCGGGGGGAGGGGCCATCCGGCTTCTTTATCCGCGTTGGGGGCCGGCCAGGTTCGATTTCTCGCACGCTTGCAGCGGGTTTTCGGATAAACGGACGCAAGTGGACAAGCCGATGCAAGGGCTACGTCAGTCGCAGGCCCATGTACAGCGTCTCGGGCTTGGGATCATCGTTGTAGCGAGGGATCTCGACAAACCCCAGCGTGCGGTACAGGCGGCAGGCAGCCTCGAGGTCCGGCTCGGTATCCAGCTTCATCAGGGTGTACCCCCCCTGCTTCGCAAATCGGATGAGCTCGTCGCACAGCAACCGTCCGACCCCCCTGCCGCGGGTTTCGGGCCTGGCGTAGAGGCGTTTCATTTCGCAGACACGCTCATCGCGTGAATCGTGGGCGGCTCGGTCGATCGGCCGCAGCGCAACGCAGCCGACTGGGGTTGACTGATCGAGCGCAAGCAGGATGCATCCCCGCGGGGCAGCGTACTTCCCCGGAAGGTCGCGCAACTCCGCTTCGAGGTTCTGCTGAGCGAAACTCTCGGCGCAGAGATGGGCGATGCTCGCGGCGTACTCCCGAAAGAGCGAGCGTGCGGCTTCGACTTCACTGGCTGTCGAGGCGTAGACGAGCGAGCTCATCCAACCTCCCGTTGGGGCCTACCCGTTGATCACCGACACGCACTTCGTGGCCACTTCGCCGATCGGCACGATCTCGCCTTTGCCGGTGTCCTTGCGCGTCTTGTACTCGACGCCCCCCTGCTCGAGCGCCTTGTCGCCGAGCGTAAGTCGGATCGGAACGCCGACAAGGTCCGCGTCCTTGAATTTCACGCCCGCGCGCTCGTCGCGGTCGTCGATGAGCACATCCACACCCTTGCCGACAAGCTCGCAGGCGATCTTGCCCGCGACCTCGCTCTGCTTGGCGTCATCCGGCTTCATCAGCGTGATCAGCACGTGATAGGGCGCGATCGGCGCCGGCCAGCAGATGCCGTTGGCATCGTGGTTCTGCTCGACGCACGCCGCCATCGTGCGGCTCACGCCGATGCCGTAGCAGCCCATGATCACAGTCTGCTTCTGCTGCTGCGCGTTCAGAATGCTGAAGCCCATCGCATCCGAGTACTTGGTGCCGAGCTTGAAGATGTGCCCCACTTCGATGCCGCGTGCCGCCACCAGCTTCGCACCGGGAGAGCGCGGGGAGGGGTCGCCCTCCTTCGCGTTGCGCAGGTCCCCCACTTTCACCTTCCCCGAATCATCAAGTGCCGCGCCCACATCGCGTCGCCAGTTGAAGTGCTTCCCGTGATGGTCGGCCTTGTCGGCGCCCGTCGCCCAGAAGCCCCCCATCGACGCGTCGCTGTCGATCAGCAGCAGCGTCCCCGGGACGCTGTTGACGGTCTTGGGTGAGACGTATCCGATCGCAAAGCCCGCGGCGCGGGCCGCCTTCTCGTCTGCCATGGCGATCTTCTTGAACCCGGACAAGATCTTCACCTTGCCCTCGTTCACATCCTGGTCTCCCCGGACCGTCGCGATGACCCACTTGATGCTCGGCGACTCGCCCTCCCCCACGCTGAACACAATGGTCTTCAGCATCCGCTCCGGCTTGACGCCCATGAACTTGCCGACCTCGTCGATGCCGGGCAAGTTGGGCGTGTGCACCTCGGTCCACTCGCCCGTGGGCGGTTCCTGGAACGTTCCCTGTGGACGCTCGCCGATCTCGCACTTCTCCACGTTGGCGGCGTAGCCGCTGACGGGACACTTGAGGATGGTGTCTTCACCGCTCGCGCAGTTCACCATGAATTCATGGCTGGCGCTGCCGCCGATCGGGCCGGATTCGGCCTCGACGGCGGTGAAGTCGAGCGCGCAGCGGGTGAAGATGTTGGTGTAGGCGCGGTACATCGCGTCGTAGGTGTCGTTGAGCCCCCCCGCTCCTTCCACGTTCATGTGGAAGGAATAGGCGTCCTTCATGATGAACTCGCGGCAGCGGAGCAAACCGGCGCGGGGACGGGCCTCGTCGCGGAACTTGGTCTGCACCTGGTACAGGTTGAGGGGGAGCTGCTTGTAGCTCGTGACCGAACCTTTCATGAGGTCGGTGATCACCTCCTCGTGCGTCGGCGCGAGGGCGTTCATGCGTCCCTTGCGGTCCTTCACCCGGAACAGGTTGTCGCCGTAGTCCTGATCGCGCTTAGTGCCGTCAAACAGCTCGAAGGGCTCGAGCGCGGGCATGAGCATCTCGGTGGCGCCGGCGGCGTCCATTTCCTCGCGGACGATGGTGCCGATCTTGTTGAGAACACGATGGGCGAGCGGGAGGTAGTCGTAGATGCCCGCTCCCACCTGACGGATGAACCCGGCCCGGTGCAGCAGGATGTGACTGGGGGTCTCCGCGTCGTTGGGGGCCTCACGGGTTGTGGGGATGAGGGACTTGGTCCACCGATGGCAGACCCCGGTCCGTACCGCGGAAACCACGCTCTTCTTGTTTGAAACGTCTGAGGCCTGACTCATAGGCCCCAAGATTAGCGCCGCCCGCAGGCTGGATCAGGCGGAGGTGGTGCTGGCACTGCGCGATGGCGACCAGCCAAGGCCCTGCAGCACCGGCAGCCAGCGTTCGACACGCTGCATGGCGTGCTCGTCCTTGCCCCCCCACCACCAGGCCATCTCGATCGGCACGTTCATATCGATCGCAAGGTCGGCAAGCTGCTTGTCGGTGAAATCGGCGAAAGGGGTGTCCACGCGGATCGCGGGGCGACCGTGCTCGGCGCTGTCGAGACTGGCGAGGCGCGTGACCAGGAGCGCCCGGTCCACCACCCGTGCGATCTTCTCAACTTCCGGGGCGCCGGCGAACTGCACGGGCCAGAGCACCAGGTCGCAGCCCAGGCTGGCGGCCTGATAGGTCGCCTGGATCAGGTTCAGTGTCTCGTGAAGGCCGGCGCCGAAAGAGCCGTGCGCGCCCGGGCCTCGGAGCTCGCCACGGACTTCGGCGATGTCGAGCTCGTAGAGCTTGGCCTGCTTTTCGATTGCCTGGCGCCGGGCTCGATTGGTCTCATCGCCGACAGGCGTAAAAAGCACCACGGGTCGCGCAGTTTTTTCATCGCCTCCCGCGCTGACGATGGTCTCGCGGGCCGTCGCGCAGGCGACAAGCGAAGCGAGCGATCCATCGGAGATCACGAGCGTGCGAGAGAGGTTCGGCGAGTTGTTTGAGGTCGTCCCCATCGTGAGAGCCCCACCAACCGAGTCGGTCTGCCCAGCCGTCTCAAGAGCTTTCGCCCTCCGGCCGCATCCGGATGCTCCGGATGCCGAGGCAGAACGCACGGCCACCATGGCATACGTCCCGCGGACAGGGGGGTTCCGCTCGGAAGCGTTTTCGGCTGTTACGGGGCCTTTGAGTAAAACTTTGCGGCATTCTGCTTCAAAGCCGCAAGGTCTTCCTTGCGCACGTACATCATGTGACCCGACTTGTAGTAGTTCATGCTGACGTTCTTGCGCAGCGCGGGCTCCAGCGACATGTGGTCGACCGTGTACTCGCTTGCGAAAAACGGGGTCGCGAGGTCGAAATACCCGCACTCGATGGACACGCGCAAATACGGATTTCTGCTGATCGCGCCAGAAAGCGTCCGGCTCACATTGGGGTAGCTTGAATCGGTCGGGAACCGCCAGGGGCGCACCCGGTCGGTCAGGATCTCGTAATTCACGTCCGACTCAAACTGCAATTCACCCCGCACATACGCGTTCAACGCCGCCGTGTAAGGGCCGAGGATGGCCGAGTAGCTGGGGTCGTACTCGGTGCGATCGCTGTTGTCGTTGAAGTCAAAGCCCTTGTAGCGGCTGTCGAGCCGCCCCACCGTCTGACCCTGGTCGCGGAGCAATTCCTTGGTGAACGAAAAGATCGGCACCCGCAGGTTGCTCCGCAGGATGTAGTGCTTGCTCAGCCCGGTGAAATCCGAGAGGCGCTGGGCGATCGCGTCCTTTTCTCCGCCGGTCAACGCGTCTCCCTTCCCGAGAGCGAGCAGGTAGTCGCGCGAGGCGAACTCGCGTGCCTGCTTCAGCGTTTCCTCGAGGTTCTGGTCGAGGGGCGCTTTGAGCTTCTTGTGATAGAAGGCCGTCGCGGTGTACGTCGGGAGGAAAAGCCAGTAGGCCTCGTCGTTTCCGGCATCGAACGAGAGCGTCTGGAAGTTGAGCACCATCGAGATGAGCGTGATCCCGTTGAGGTAGACGCCCAGGCGTTCCTGCAGGTCGCCGGAGAGTGCCGCGGCTCGCGTGGTGCCGTAGCTTTCGCCCGCGAGGTACTTGGGAGAGAGCCAGCGGTCGTTGCGGACCAGCCAGAGCCGGATGAAATCGGCCACGGCCTGAGCATCCTGATTGAGCCCGTGGTATTTGCTCGCGTCTTCCCCCTCGGCGGCGCGGCTGAAGCCCGTGCTCACGGGGTCGATGAAGACCAGGTCGGTCAGATCGAGCCACGAGTGTTCATTGTCCGCGAGCGTGGCGGGCGGCTTGAGGGGCTGGCCTTCGTCGCCAAAGACCACGCGGCGCGGCCCCAGGGCGCCCATATGCAGCCAGACTGAGCTCGATCCGGGCCCGCCGTTGAACGTGAACGTGACCGGACGCGAGCCGGGATCGGGGCGGCGCCACTCGCCGTTGGGGCCCGACTTGTCCAGCTTCTCATACGCGATGTAGAAGACGCTCGCCTTGCTCTTGCCGTAGTCGTCCAGGAGCGGCATGAGACCGGCGGTTGCGCGGTAATGGATCGTCTGGCCGCCGATCACGATGTCGTGCTCGGTGATCACGGGCTTGTCCGACTTTTTCGCGTCGGACTTTTCGTTCTTCGAATCCGCCTCGTTCTTTTTTTCATCCGCAGCGGCGAACGCCGGGGTGAAGCAGAGGCCGAGCAGCATGAGGCACGCGAGTCGCTTGATCATGCCTGCATCCTACCGGATCGGGTCACTGCGGGTGCAGGTCGAACACCTTGTCGAGCTCATGTTCCGCTCCGCCGGCGAGCAGTCGGCTTCGCATGAGACGCAGCTCTTGGATCCGGAACGGTTCGTCTACCAGCCGCTGATCCGTCCGTTCGACCTGGCGACCCGCGAACCGGGCGAGCGTCGCGTGCGGGAGGAACCGCTCTTTCCGAGATCGGTCGGTTGCGAGGCGCTGGGCGAGACGCCTTTGGATTTCGAGCAGTCCCGGATCGACGCTGAGCATGGCCGCGAGGAGTCGGGGCGGGCCGCGCTCGGGGAGCATGGACAATCGATCGGCCTGGCACGCGACCGGCGAAAACCCGGTCACACTTCGCGCGATGGACTCTCGGATATCCGGCAGTTCCCGTTCGTCCCGATCGCCGAGAAACACGAGGGTGACGTGCACCTGTTCCGGCGGTGCTGCACGGACGGATGGCGGGAGGATTGCTGCCGCGGCACGCAGCCAGCGCTGCGCCGCCTCGACGGGCGGGTACGCCGCGACGAAAAGCCGGAGCGTGCGCATGGGTCAATAGTTGGGCGTCGGCGCTCGGAACTGCTCCAGATCGAGGTTTCGGAAATAGGCGATGGTCTTGGAGAGTCCGTCTTCGAGCGAGACCTTTGGTTGCCAGCCGAGCTTGGCCTTGGCCAGCGTGATGTCGGGCTGGCGCTGGGTCGGATCGTCGGCGGGAAGCGGGCGCTGGATGAGCTTGGATTTGGAACCGGTCATTCGCACCACGGTTTCAGCCAGATGCTTGATGCTCATCTCGTTCGGGTTGCCCAGATTGACCGGGCCGTAGAACTCATCGGGCCCGTTCATCATGGCGATCAGTCCATCGACCAAGTCGTCTACATAACAGAACGATCGCGTTTGCGAACCGTCGCCGAAGATCGAGATTTCCTGCCCGCCGAGCGCCTGGCGGATGAAGTTGCTGACCACGCGTCCGTCGAAGGGGTGCATGCGCGGGCCGTAGGTGTTGAAGATGCGGACAACCCGGATATTGAGCTTGTTCATCCGGTGGTAGTCGAAGAAAAGCGTTTCGGCGGCCCGCTTGCCCTCGTCATAGCAGGCGCGCGGTCCGATCGGGTTCACGTTGCCGCGGTAGCTCTCGGGCTGCGGGTGAATCTCGGGATCGCCGTAGACCTCGCTGGTGGACGCCTGCAGGATCTTGGCGCGGCAGCGTTTGGCCATGCCGAGCAGATTGATGGAGCCCAGCACGCTGGTCTTCATCGTCTTGATGGGGTTGTACTGGTAGTGCCCGGGTGCCGCGGGGCAGGCGAGGTTGTAGATCTCGTCCACTTCGAGCCAGAGCGGGTGCGTGATGTCGTGGCGGATGAGCTCGAAGTTGGGCCGACCGAGCAGGTGGGCGATATTGCTCTTCTGGCTGGTGAAGAAGTTGTCGACGCAGATCACATCGTGCCCGGCGGCGACCAGACGCTCGCACAGGTGCGAGCCCAGAAAGCCCGCGCCACCCGTCACGACGATTCTCCGGATTTTCATTCGCCCGTCTCCATAGGCCCTTCATCGGCCGCGGCCGTCGCCGCCTCGCAGTTCTCTCGCAGATGTTCGATATTTGTTGTGCCGACCACCACGCTCGCCACGCCGGGATGCGAAAGCGTGCGCCGCATGGCGGTGCGGATCGGTGTCGGCCCCAGGGTGTGAAGATGCCCGCTGGCCAAGGCCTTTTTCGCGAGGATTCCCAGGCCGAGGCCGGCCGCGTGCGACGCGGCTTCGATCACGCTGGCATCCGGACCGAGTTCGAGCATCAGCACGTCCGCCCATTCGCAGGCCAGGCGCGCGCCCTGCGCGGTTTTCACCGATGCGCCGATCAGGCGGGTGCGGCCCTGCTCTCGAGCGTGGCGCAGCGCCCGGACGGCCCCGTCGAAACCGGTGCGTGTCTGCTCGGCGATGCCGTCGGAGTGCAGCAGCACGAGACCGGGCGATTGACCCAGACGATCCGCACTCCGGGCGACACTCCGCTGGATCTCAGATTCGGAGAAATCGAAGGTCGAACGCTCGCCATCCCAGGATTCGCCCGCCTTGGTGACGACGAACCACGGGTGCGTGTCGGCGCGGAGCAGCACGCCGAGGCGCTGCTCCGAGTTGCCGTAGGCGGGCGCCGTATCGATGAGCGTCACGCCAAACTCGCGGGCCTGATCAAGCAGGCGGCGCGCCTCGTCGTCCGACGGAATCCGCACGGCGGTCGGGTATTTCACGCCCGAGGCACGCCCGAACTTCACCGTGCCGAGCCCCACGATCGATACGTGAATACCCGAACGACCAAGGGGCCGGACGGGGAGCGCACGCAGAGGTTTTACCGGTGTCTGACCCAAGGAGGCAAAGCGTAGTCGGGAGAAGCGCAGCCACCGAGTGAAGCACCGGAGAGCGAGGGCCCGGTGACGGCGCCGAGCATCTCGAGCAACTGGGCGGCGGCGACCGGGGCCATCACAAGCTTGGTGGGCCAGACCGCGAAGACGCGCCCGCCGCTCGCCTTCCCGGCGACTTCACGCACGACCGGCCCGTCGGGACGCTTGCCAAACTTGTCCTTTCCCTCGGCGCGAGCGATCCGAATCGTGGAAAAGGACATCTGCTCGAGGGCGAGATCACGGAAACAGGCGCCGAGCTCCTGCCTGGCCGCCGCGATCTGTTCAGATTCGCTGCGGGACACGCCCCGTTCGGCAAGGTCGCCACCGATGTACCAGACGACGCCGCCGTCCTGTCCGCTGGTGATCGTGAGCCGCGGCTTGTCGGAGGCGGCCGCGATCCAGTGCCCGAAGAGTTCGCCGGGCGCACCGCGCGCAGCGACCATGTGGAGATCGCGCAGTTGCATCCACTGGGCCGGATCTTCTCCCAGCATCGCGAGGAGTTCGCCGTTGCCCTGACCTGCGCAAAGAACCACCGCGCCGGCCTCGATGCTTCCGCATTCCGTTTCCAGACGGTGCATGCCCCCGGTTGGCATAATCGATCGCACGGCAGCTCGTGCCATGACGCCTTTGACTGCCGCCCCGAGCGCGTGGGCGGCGGAGACGGCATCGATCACCGTTTCCCCGACGCGGTAAGCGGCCCGGGCCGGCGCCCGAACCAGGGGCGGGATTTGCTCGTCTGTCAGCCGCTCGACGTGGCTGGTGAGCAGTCGCGAGGCGACGGCGCCCGTGATGCGGGAGAGGATGCCCGCATCGGTCCACATGAGCATGGATTTCGCCAGCACGCGCACCGATGTCAGATCGGGTCCGGCACGCCCGCTCATCGCCCGATCCCATGCCTGCGCCGAACTGTCTGCCGCCGCGGCCGCTCGTGATGCGTCCGGGCTCATGGCGTACTTGACGCCTCGATGCAGAATCCCCTGGGATGCGCCGGTTTGCCCGTGTGCGAGCGCGGAGCGTTCGAGCAGGGCCACGCTGTAGCCAGCGTTGACGAGTGCCCAGCGGCACCACAACCCGGCGATCCCGCCTCCCACGATCACAACATCAAACCCCGGTGTGCTCAACCGTGCTCCCAAAGGCGGATGTTACTGCGGCGCGGGCGGGATCTGGAGCACCTGTCCCGGCTTCAGATCCTCGGGCCTCGCCAGAACGGCCTTGTTGGCGCTCAGGATGAGGTCGATCCGCTTAATCGTCCCGTAGTACTTCTGTGAAATGGCGGTGAGCGTCTCACCCTTGGCCACAGTGTGCGTGCGGGCCGCCGGTGCGCCGCTCGAGTCGACGTTGGGGTTCACCTTGGTCGGCTTGCCCTGGATGTTGGCCGGGTCCTTGGGGACCTTGATCACCCGACCGGCCCGGATTCGCGTCGGATCCATCAGGGGATTGGCGGCAGCGATCAGGTCGGCCTTGCTCCGGCTTCCCAGATACTTCAATGCGATCGAGGCGAACGTGTCGCCCGGCTGAACCGTGTACTCAATGAACTCGGGCGCAACAACCCCCCCACCCCCAACCCCACCCGCCGTGCCGCCCCCATTTCCCGAAGGGCCCGATGACTTGGACGAGGGCTTGGCCGGGGCGGGCCGGGTTTCGACCGGACGAGGCTCGGGCCTCACCGGGACCTCGACAACGCCTTTCGACAGCCGCGGGCGCGTTGCCTGATCGTCGGAGGTCTGCTCGACCTTGCCGGCATCGGCGGTGCTGAAGCTGATCTTGCCTTCCGTGGGCGTCCAAAGCCAGAAAACGATGATCCAAACGATCACGAGGCAGAGGAGTCCGGCCGCGATCTTTCCGCCGTGGGTTTCCACGATCGGCCTCCGCATTCAGTCGGTTCGCAGCCCGGTTCAGCGAGACGCCAGCGCGGCGGCGCGGACGGGCGGCTCCTGAACATCGGCTTTCCGACGCTTGCCGGACCACACCAGCGGTGCTGCAACGCCGACCGAGGAATAGGTACCCACGATCAGGCCCACGGTCAGGGCAAAGGCGAACGCACGCATGCCCTCGCCGCCCAGAATGTAAAGGGCGATACACGAGAAGAGCGTTGTGCCGCCGGTGATGACCGTTCGGCTGAGCGTGTGGTTCACGGCGGTGTTGATCATGTCGTAGTCGGCCTCGTCGCTCTTGCCCTTGGTCTCGCGGATGCGGTCCATGATGACGATGGTGTCGTTGAGCGAGTAGCCGGCGATGGTGAGCAGGGCCGCGATCATGTTGAGGTCGATCCGGAAAGGCAGCAGGCCCAGGGCTCGCGCGATCGGCTCGGTCGAGGCGTGCTTGTACATCACCTGGCAGAGCGCAATGCAGGCCACTACCACGACCACGTCGTGGACCAGGGCAACAAGCGCCGCGACGGAGAATCGCAGGCTCTTGAACCGGATCCAGATGTAGATCGAGATGAGCACGAAGCTCAGCGTGGTGGCGACGACGGCCTGGGCGCGGAACGACTCGGCGATCGCCGGGCTGAAGATCACGACGCTGGCGGGCGACTGGGCCTGCGCCAGGGCGGTGTTCACGAGCTTCCATTCCCGGGCCGCGAGCTGATCGGTCCAGCGGGCTTCGTTATCGAAGACGCGCAGGTTGTCGTCCGCGACGACATAGACCGCGGACTTCACCGCGTTCATGTCGCCGCCGGTGATCAGGATCGCCCGCTTGCGCCCCAGCGTGTCGGCAAAGTCGGCGGAGGAGCGCACGCCTTCCAGACGCGACTGCAGCGTGGCCAGCGATACCGGCGGCTGGATGTCGTTCAGGACAATGGCGACGCCGCCGATCGAATCGCCGACGTTACGGGCCTGGGGGAGCGATTCCCCGATGCTGGTTCCCAGATCCGAGTTGACAATGCGGTGGACCGGCGCGAGCGCAAACTCGGCCTCGGCCTCCTTGAACTTGAGCGCGGGCTGCTGCTCCATCACGTCGGAGAATTTCGCGACCAGCGCATCGAGCACCTGATCGCTCTTGGTCACGATGGTCTTGACGGTGAAGCGCCAACTCGTGACGCCGTCCTTCTCCGGATCGATCGGAAGAACTTCGGCATTGACCAGCTCACGCAGGACGCTGTCGGCGGGAGCGGTCTCCGCGATCTGGGCGACCCGCTGCTGGACATCCGGGCGGGTCATGGTGACGTGCTGGTCGGATCCCGGCGACTTGGGCTTGAACTCGAGCGTCACGGCCGTGCCGCCGCGGAACTCGTTGTCGAGCATCTCCTGGCCCTGGAAGAACACGAAACCAAACCCGATGAGCACGTAGGCGGCGGAGAACGTGAAGAACAGCGGGCGGAGGCGGAGCCAGTCGACGTTGGGCGTGAGGGCCCGCTGCAAACCGGGGACGGCCAGGGGCAGCATGTTGACCCGCTTCCAGCCCCATCCCAGAGCGATGCCGAAGAGGATGCGGCTGAGAACCAGGGCGCAGAACAGGGTCGAGACGACACCGATACCCATGGTGATCGCGAAGCCGCGGATTTCCTGCGTGCCGGTGTACGCCAGGACAACGCAGACGATCAGGTTGGTGACGTTACCGTCGACGATCGAGCTGAGGGCCTTGTCGAAACCGATGCGCACCGCCGTCTTGGTGTCGGCGCCTCGCAGAATTTCTTCGCGTATGCGCTCGTAGACCAGCACGTTCGAGTCAACGGCCATGCCGAAGGTCAGGATGATCGCGGCGATGCCGGGCATGCTGAAGGCGGCATGGTTCATCGCGAGTGCGCCCAGCACCAGCGTCGAGTTGGCGAGCAGGGCGAGCACCGCGATGAAGCCGGCGCCGAAGTAGTAAACCACCATGAAGGCGGAGACGACGACAAGGGCGACCAGGCCGGCCTTGAAGCCTTTCTCGAGGTTGTCGGCGCCCAGCTCGGGACCGACGGAGCTGATGCTGATGGGCTCGGGACTGAGCTTGGCCTGCAGCGAGCCCGCGGCAAGAACCCGGATGATGTAGCGGCGTTCATCGGCGCTGAATTCGCCGGTGATCTGGCCGCTCTTGCTGATGGCGCTCTGGAGCGTCGGGGCCGTGTAGACCTCGTCGTCGAGCAGAACCGCCATGCGCTCCTTGATGTGGTCCTTGGTGAGTTCGCCCAGGCGTGTGGCGCCCGGGGCATCCATCACGAAGGCGATCGCTGGCAGGCCGCGGTCATCGCGGCTTTCCTGGGCGCGCGCGACGCTCCAGTCGCCGTCGGCCTTGGTCAGGCGGCTGCCCTTGACATCCCAGACCAGCATGTAGTACTGGCCCTGGTATTCCTCAACGACGTAGTTGCGGCCCCCCCCCCCCCGGAAGAACTCACCGGGGTTGGCTTCAAGGAAACGGAGTTCCTGCTCGTTCTTGTACCAGCCGTCGATCTGGTTGAGCTTGACCCACATCGCCTCCGGCGGCTTGGCGCCCCGCGGGCCCTTGTCGCGGAGTTCCTGGCGGAGTTCGGCTTCGTTCGAAAGCCGGCCCGGATCCACCGTAATGCGGAAGCTGAGCACGCCCGCGCCCTGGAGCATGCGGACCAGGTCCTGCGGGTCGTCGAGGGTGGTGCGCTTCTTGGCGTAGGCGTTGTACGCCTCGAGCACGCGTTCAAGCTGGTCCTTGGCATCGGGATACGACTCGCGGAGGCGCTGCAGCGCATGCTCGCGAGCGCTGGGCAGCGAAATGCGGACGCCCTTGGCGTCTTCGATGCTGCGCTTGCGGTCGGAAAGCGTGAGTGCCTGGCGGACCTCTGCCGCGGGAAGGACCGTCGAGAGCACGGCCCGGATGTCGTCCTCGACCTTCATCTCCGCTTCGCCCGCCTTATCGACGAGCGTGTCGATCTCGGCGGCGGGCGCCTTCGCGTCGCGGGCCTTGGTCAGTTCAGCTCGGAAGAGCTGCGCCTGATCGGACTCCGCCACCAGACGTTCGAGCAGCTGCTTTCGCTTGTCGTTGCCTTCACTCAGTTCGTTGATGCGGGTGTTGCGTGCATCACCCGAGAGCGCGAGCAGTTCGGTGATGCGCTCGCGCGAAAGGCCGGTGCGCCCGAGACGCCGGAGTTCTTCCTCGTACTTGGCTTTGAGTTCCTTCACCTCTTCGCGCGGAAGAGGCATCGAGATCTCGATGCGATCGCGGCCCTGGCTCACCATCGCGATTTCGAGCAGACCGTCGGGGTCCACGCGCTGTTTGAGCACGTCGATCGTGTCGGCCACGACCGTCTTGGCGTCTTCGTCCGGGCCGATTTCGACCTGATAGACGAGCGTCACACCGCCGGCAAGGTCCTTGCCCAGACGCAGCCGCTCTTCGGGCGGGAAGACCTGCCACGCGAAAAAGATGATGATCGCCAGGACGATGCAGAGGTTGCGGTAGAGTTTGCCCATGCCAGTTCCGAGTCTCGAGCGGCCCGCGTCCGAGCGGGCCGGTTGCAGTCAGGTTGTTCAGCGCGTGCCGGCGACGGCCGACGAGGGTTTGGTTTCAACCGTCGAGCCCGACTTGCTGCCGGTGCTTGACTTGAGAATGGCCTGAACGGCCGATTTGGCGAAACGGATCTTGCCTTCTTCCATCCGCACCACCACTTCGTCGTCGCGCACTTCCGCGACCACGCCGATGATCCCGCCCAGCATCTGGACGGTGTCCCCCTTGGCGAGCGAAGAGTTGAGCTCCGCGCGCTTCTTCTTTTCCTTGCGGCTGCCCGACCAGGTGGTGAAGATGATGAGCAGGAGCATGCCACCCATCAGATAGAGCAGCGTGGGGTCCATGCCGGCGGGACGCTGCCCGGGGGCGGCGCCGGGTGCCGCGGCGGGTGTCGACAGAGGTTGCCCCTCGGTCGCGGCGGTCTTTGGCGCAGCGGTCGGAATACCCAAGGGCACCAGGGCGGAATTGCCCGACTGGGGTGCTGGGGCCGAGCCGGCGGCAGCGCCGGTCTGTCCGCCTTGAGCGAGGATCAACGTCGAAAACATCTGCATCAGGTCTGACTCCGCACCGATCGCCACGACGGGTGACAACCCGCCGAAAACCATCCAAACAGGGAACTGGAAGGGTAGCCGGACAGCGGGCGATTGTCGGCCCCGGCGAGGGGGTGATTCACAAGCTATTTGGCGGGAGGCGACCGGGTTCGAAGCCGGGCGGCGACAAAACCGTTTTCAGGCTTCGGGGGCACGATCCTTGGCGACGGGCCACTTGGCGACGAAGACATCCCACTGCTCGGTGGCGATGGTCTCGCGGAGATCGGCCATGAACCGCTGGAAGTGGCGCAAGTTGTGAATCGTGACGAGGATCGGCCCCAGCATCTCGTCCGCCATGAACAGGTGCCGCAGATAGGCGCGGGTGAAATGACCGTTCGGGCCGGGGCGGCACGCTTCGCAATCGCAGCCGGGTTCGATCGGGCGCGGGTCGTTCGTGCAGGCCGCGTTGCGGAGCCGGAGCTGGCCCTTGGATGTGAACGCGTTGGCGTTGCGGCCGTTGCGCGTCGGGAGCACACAATCGAACATATCAACGCCCGCGCGCACCGCTTCGTACAGATCGCGCTCGTATCCAACGCCCATGAGGTAACGCGGCTTGTCCGGCGGAAGCAGGGGCGCGGTATGGCGGACGATCTTGGCGATGTCTTCGGCGCTTTCCCCCACGGCGACGCCGCCGATGGCAAAGCCGGGGCAGTCGAGCGCGCCGATGCGCTCCGCCGACCAGGAACGGCGCTGCAGGTCGGTACCTCCCTGCACGATGCCGAACAGCGACTGTTCGTCCGGACGCCGGTGAGCGCGAATGCACCGTTCGAGCCAGCGGACAGTGCGCTCGTTGGCGATATCCAGGCGCGCCACGTGGTCGTAGGTTTTCTTCTTGCGGCTGCGCTCGGAGAGCGAACTGTCTCGCCGGGCGGCGGCGGCGAGCCGGGGCTGCGTCGGACGCTCAACAGTGGGATCAATCGAGGGCGGGCAGTCGTCGAGCGCCATCATGATGTCGGGCCCGAGGAGATTCTGTACCTCGATGGCGCGTTCGGGCGTGAGGCGGACGGTGCTGCCGTCGACGATGGACTTGAACGTGACGCCGTCGTCGTCGATCGAGTTGGTTTCGCTGAGGCTGTAGGCCTGGTAGCCGCCGGAATCGGTGAGGATCGGGCGATGCCAGTTCATGAACTTGTGCACGCCTCCCATTTGGGAGACCAGTTCCGGGCCCGGGCGCAGGAGGAGGTGATAGGTGTTGTTGAGGAGGATCTCCGCACCGGTGGCTTCGACCAGCGCGGGCAGGATGCCCTTCACCGTGCCCTTGGTGCCGACGGGCATAAACGCGGGGGTGTTGAACGAGCCGTGCAGGGTGGTCACAACGCCGCGGCGGGCGTTGCACGTGGTCGAGCGAGCCTTGATTTCGAAGGAAAGCGGCCTGGCCATTGCAGGATCATTGTCGCGCCGAGCACGCGGGCGGGAACACCGGACCGGCCGGTCCGCTCAGGAATTCGGGCCACGGAGGCGCTCGGTATCGCGAGCGAGCACGCGGCGTTCGGATTCGCTGAGGCTGGCGACGCCGCTCGCACGCACCTTGTCGAGGATGCGATCGACCTCGGCGGTGTCGTCCGACTGGCGTTTGAGCCAGTTCCAGGAGCCGGAGGGACCGCGTCTGTTGGCGGGGCGGCGTGAATCGGTGAAGACATCAAAGAAGTCGCGCAGCAGGTGGGAATTGCGGATGAAGAAGTAGCCGGCGATGGCCCCGCCGATGTGCGCCGCTTCGCCACCGGCGTTCTGGGCACCGATGAAGAGGTTGATCATCGCGAAGGCGACGAAGCCGTAAGCGAAGATCTTCATGCGCAGCGCGACCGGCGGGAACAGCAGCTGGACGAGCGTGTCGGGCTCGATCTTGGCGCAGGCGACGATGACGCCGAAGACGCCGGCAGAGGCGCCGATCAAGGGCGTGGTGGTTGTGTGGAAGAGAAGGCCAGGTATCGCGGGGAAGCCCATCTGGTAGGCCGCGATGCCGAGCACGTTGAGCAGCAGGTACATGAGGCCGCCGAAGATGCCGGTGACGAGATAGAAGGCGAGGTAGCGCTGCCCGCCAAGGTAGCGTTCGACCGTCGGGCCGAACATATAGAGCCCGAACATGTTGAAGAAGATGTGCCAGATATTGGCGTGCAGGAACTGGAACGTGATGAACCGCCAGACCTGGGCGCCCAGGATGGTCGCTGTTGAAAAGTGGCCCCAAGCCTGCAGCGGGGCCTGAACGACGTAGACCGCGCCGCCGACTGGTTCCTTGGTTGTGGGGTCGATCAGGGGACGCACCAGCTTGGTGCCGGCGGTGGTGATTTCCCGGGGTGTGGCAACCGATCCGTCCGGCCTGTAGAACTGCTCGAGCTGGACGGCGTTGGCGGGCCCATTGATGCCCAGGAGCAACGGCGAACCCGGCCGCACCAGAAAGGCCGAGAGAAAGAACACCACCACGTTGATCGCGATGATCCAGGTGTTGACCGACCAGAACGCGAGCCGGTGGAACACACGCGAAGTGCGTTCCGGTTGCCATCCGTATTGCCGATCCGCCAGGCCCATCCGTGCCTCCGCCGCGTCTTGCGGCCCTTTCGAACGCCGACATTATCGGCTCTCATTGTTCGGCGTTCGCAGCCTTGTCTTCCAATTCGCAGACAAGTCCGCTCTTCACAAAGAGAAGCAGGCCCCCCACTGATGCAAGGGGAAGGCGGAGACAGCGGGCGAGCGCGTGGCGGTAGGCATCAATCTGAGCCCGGTATCGATCCACCGCTTCTTCTCGCGACTGCACCCGGTCCGTCTTGAAATCGAGTACTTCCGCCCAGGCAGGTTTGCCATCGATCAGGCCGATGACGACGCGATCCATGCGGCCGCTGACAAGGCCCTGGGTGTTCCATGCCAGGCCCCACTCTCGTGCGACCTCGGCGAGGCCCGGTCGCCCCTGGTATCGCTTTCGGGACAAAGCGGCAGCGGCCGGGCCCGACATCCACTTGCGGAACTCGGACAGGTGTTCGCGGCACTGCTCAGGGGACCACCCAAAGGGACGGGCGCGAGCTTCGAGTTCGGCGTCGGTCAGTTTCCATTCCTCGGACCATTCCACGGTCTCAAACCATGCATGCCAGACGGTGCCGGCGGTTCGGGCGTCGGCGTGGAGCGCGGACTCGCGGAGAATCGCGCGGGCGTCTTCGGCTTGGTGCGAGCGCGAGGGTGCGTGAGCGCCTCGGAGCTCGTCTGGAACGGGGGCGAAGCTGAGTTGTACGCGTCTGGATACAGGCGCCGATCGACGCGAAGACTGGTTGCGATCCTCCTTGCCACCGCTTTCCCATGACTTGAGCAGGCCGCCATCGACACCAGCTGTTGCGAGGCCGAAAGCGCTGCGGAGGATGGTTGCGGAATTGAGAGCCTCGGAAGCTTTGGGCTGATTCGGGAGCACGATCTCCAGATGGCGCCGAGCCCGCGTCAGGGCCACGTACAAGCCGCTGATCGCTTCGCGAATACAGGTGGCTTTCTGTCTTGCTGCGATTGCCCCAAGCCGGGGATCGAGTTCCTGCAGGGGTTCGCTCGGCCAGAGCGTGACCGTTTGGACCGGAGCGAGCGGGTCGCTCTCGCCCGCTTCACCCCGATCGACGACGATCTGGGACGTGCGTCCTTTCCAGGAATGCTCGAGATCGACCAGCACGACGGCGTCCCACTCGAGGCCTTTGGCTTTGTGCACCGTCAGGACGCTGACCGTTCCGGGGGCCGGCTCGGTGATCGCGGTGTCCTGCACGAGCCTGATGAATTCCGGGATTCGACCGTCGGGCTGTTGATCGAAGCCGAGGGCCAGGCGCTCCATGTGCTCCAAGCGTGAACGGCCTCGTTCGGCCAGCTGGGGCGCGAGGAGTTTTCGAAGCCATGAAACGAGACCGCTGATTCCCTCCCTGGCGATTCGCTCGCGCACATCGCGTGCGACACGCTGGCCTGCCGCGGCATCGAACGGGGAAGAAAGCGCCAGCAGGGGCGCCAGGC
>JAFEBN010000248.1 GCA_018242645.1 Planctomycetota bacterium
CGTCCGTCACGGTCTGCCCGTTCTGCTTCGCGGTGCCGAAGATCTTGCCAAAGGCCGAGACCTTGGACTTCGCGTTGCTGTTGCTCTGGGGCTGCGCCGAAGCGGTCTGCGTCGGCTGCGCCGGAGCGGGCTGTGCCGCAAGGGGCTGTGCCGCGGCCGATCGCTTCAGCATCTGGTCCCAGCGCATCGTCGCCTGCGCCACCGCGGGCTGGCTGGCAACGGGAGCACTGTTCGCCGCGGCAGCGGGCGCGGTTGCCGCGGCGCTGCTGGCGACGGATGCGTTCGAGTTCTCGGTCGCAACCGGTGAAGTCTCGACCGGGGCCACGTTGACGGGCAGTGCCTCGGCCACCGGTGTCGCGACAGCCTGCGAGGCGGGCTGGGCGACTGGCTGAGAAACGGGCTCGTTCTGCGCGGTCGAGGCTGGCTCGCCGGCGGGTTTGGCGACGACGGGCTGGCCGGGCGCGGCCGGGACTGCGGAGGACGCGGGGGCGACCTGCGGCGCGGGGTTGGTCGGACGGGTCTTGCGACGCTCCGAGTCGAACAACTCGTCGAGCATGCTGCGGTCCGGCCAGACTTCCTGCTTGCCGGTGAGCTTTTCCTTGAGCTCGATGGCTTCCTGCTGCGAGGGGTTGATCGAGAGCGCGAGGTTGATCTTCCACAGCGCCTGGTCGGTGTGGCCCTCGGCGGCGAGCTTTCGGGCGTCGACCAGCATTTGCGAGGTCATCTTCTCGCGGCTGAAGGGGAGCAGGCCCTCACGCGTGCCGGCGCGGACGCGGGCGATCATGTCGTGCGTCTTGTCGCCGGTCTCGGTGAGGAAGGTATCGGTGACGACGGTCGGGGTGATCAGGAAGATGATTTCCTGGCGGTCGATGGTGTCTTCCTGGCCGCGGAAGGCGTAGCCGACCAGCGGGATATCGCCGAGCAGCGGGACCTGCTTGCGCGAGGTCTGGGTCGATTCGCGGAAGAGGCCGCCCAGGACGACGGTCTGGCCGTCGCGAACGATCACGTTGGTGGTGAGTTCGTTGGTGATTTCGTCGGGCACCGTGACGGTCGCGCCGGTGCTGTTCTTCACGTCGCGGACGACGGCCGACGACACGCTGGGCTTGAGCTCAAGGCGGATGGTGTTGTCGTTGCCGACGAACGGGCGGAAGTAGAGCTGGGTACCGGTATCCAGGAACTCGACCGACTGCGTGGTCGCGGTGTTGGTGCTGGTGGTATTGAGGTAACCGACGCGTTCACCGATCAGCACGCGGGCGGCCTGGCGGTTGAGGGCGAGGATCTTGGGATTGCTGAGCACGGTGGTGTCGGTCACTTCATCCAGCATGCGGATGAACACGCCGACGTCGTTGCTGTAGAGACCCAGCTTGAGCGTTGCGGGGCCGGCCACGTTGCCGGGGCTGGAGGCCAGGCCGAAGGCGCTGTTCTTGCCGGTGTTTCCGCCGACGACGGGCGTGTCGCCCGGCGCGCCGTTGATGAGCTTGGTCGAGTTGTTGACGAGCATCGCGTCCGGGATGCGGAGCGGGCCGCCGACGCCCAGGAAGTCGCCGAAGTTGAGGTTTCCGATGACGGCGAAATCGACGCCGAAAGCGTTGTTCTCGTTCACCTTGGCCTGGAGGATGGTGGCCTCGACCAGCACCTGCGCGGGGCGGGTGTCGAGCTCCTTGATGAGCTTCTCGATCTGCTCAACCTGCTCGGGGAAGTCGTAGACCATGACGGTCGACTCGCCCGGGTAGTCCTCGGCGCCGTAGGGAACATCGCTCTTGCCGGGGAAGGTGCCGATTTTGGCGTTGGTCTTGATCACCGAGTCCTTGCTGAGCAGGGCCTGGGCGAACGAGGCGGCATCGACCGCGGAGAGGTAGTTGAGCTTGATGACCTTCCAGACGCGCTGGCGGGCTTCCTTCTCGAGCTTCTGGAGGTCTTCGAGGGTGTAGACGTAGATGAAGTTGCCGCGCTCGACGTAGCCGTAGCCGTTGGCGTGGAGCAGGGCGTCGAGGGCTTCGTAGAACGTCACGCCGTAGAGGTTCGCGAAGACCTTTCCGTTGACGTTCTTGTACGGGATGATGTTCTTCTGGCTCTGGAGGCTGAGCATCTCGAGCACGGCGGTGATTTCCTCGCCATTGACGCGGAGATCGACCACGCCGTTGTCATCGACCTTGACGGCGTTGGGGCGGATGCTCTTGACGCTGCGGACCTCGCCGGTGTTCGCGGCGCCCATGTTGCTCACGGGGGTGCCGGTGCCGGGCTTGCCGGAGAACGGGTCGCTGACGGGCTGGGGCTGGGCGGCGGGCTCTTCGGGCTTCGCGGGCTGAGCCGACCAGCTCTGAGCGTTGCTGGACTTGGCGGCGGAATTGAGGGAAGCGTTCACGGGCGTCGAGGGCGACTCGGCGCTGCCGGAGGCGTTCGTGCTCGACGGGGCTGCTTGCGACTGCTGGGGGGCCTGGTTCTGGCTCTGGTTCTGGTTTTGGCTTTGGGCCTGTCCCTGGCCCTGAGCGCCCCCGCCGGTGTAGGTGCCGACCTGAGCGCGGCCGACGGCGGCGCCGCAGATGGAGATCAGGATGGCCGCGGGCCACGCGAGTTTGGACCAATCAGCCCGGGCCGCGTTGAACGCGATGTTCCGGAGGATCTTGCTGTCGGTCGCGCGGTTGAACGTATTAGACGGCATGGCGGGCTTCCTCTCTGGCGTACACACTTCTCGGTCGGGCTCGTCCGAATCCGGACGACTGTCCCGACCGCTCCACCGGTGACGGACCTATCGCCCGCGAGCCGGATGCGGTCTATTTCGACTGGAGCGGAGGGTGACTTTGGCACGAGAATCCAGCCCGCAGCGCGCACGCAGGCACAAACGCGATAGCCGCTTGTGGGGAGGGGTTCTCGGGGTGAAATCCAGAAATATCCCGGCCCAATAACCATCGGACTTACACTTTTTCGCGCAAGTGTGGCACGGTTGTTGCCGCACGGCGCGGAGGAAGGTCTCCGGAAAGGGCACCAATGGATTTCTGGAAGAAACTGAAGGGTGAGCTGATCGACATTGTCGAATGGCTCGACGACTCGCGTGACACGCTCGTCTATCGCTTCGAGCGGATGAACAACGAGATCAAGTACGGCGCCAAGCTCGTCGTGCGCGAGAGCCAGGTCGCGGTGTTCGTTGACCAGGGCAAGATCGCCGACGTGTTCACGCCCGGTCTGTACACGCTCGAGACCAAGAACCTTCCGATTCTGTCGACGCTCCTGGGCTGGAAGTACGGCTTCGAGTCGCCGTTCAAGGCGGAGGTCTACTTCGTCAACACCCGCCAGTTCACCGACTGCAAGTGGGGGACTTCCAACCCGATCATGCTCCGCGACGCGGAGTTCGGGCCCATGCGCCTGCGGGCGTTCGGAACCTACGCGTTCAAGGTGACCGATGCCGCGGCGCTGGTGAAGGAAGTGGCGGGCACGAGCGGCCGGTTCACGGCCGACGGCATCACCGACCAGCTCCGCAACTTCATCGTGACGTGCTTCTCGGATGCGCTGGCCGAGAGCAAGGTGCCCGCGCTGGATCTGGCGAGCAACTACGAGGAACTCTCGTCGCTGATCGCCAGCAAGATCCGTCCTCCCTTCAAGGCCTACGGCATCGACGTCACGGCGTTCCTGATCGAGAACATCTCGCTGCCGCCGGAAGTCGAGGCGGCGCTGGACAAGCGCACGAGCATGGGCGTGATCGGGGACATGGGCAAGTTCACGCAGTTCCAGACGGCGACGGCGATCGGCGACGCCGCGAAGAACCCCAGCGGGGGCGGGATGGCCCAGGGAATGGGGATCGGCGCGGGCTTTGCCATGGCGAACCAGATGGCGGGCGCGATGGCGGGCTCGGCCCATACGCCGCCCCCGATGCCTGGCGCCGCAGCCCAGTTTTTCGTCGCGCTCGACGGGAAGCAGGCGGGGCCCTTCGACATGGGAACGCTGCAACAACTGGCCCAGTCCGGCAGGCTGAGTTCGCAGACACTGGTGTGGAAGCAGGGCATGGCGGCGTGGACTGCCGCGGCAAGCGTGCCCGAACTCTCGACCGTGATCGGTTCCACGCCTCCGCCATTGCCGTGACATGCCCGAGAGCGATTCCATCGAACCCGTGGCGGCGTTTGCGGCCGGTGGTGCTCCGCGCCACTTCCCCTGCGCGCAGTGCGGCGCCGACCTGACCTACAGCCCCGGCGAGCGGGCGCTGAAATGTTCGCACTGCGGCACGGTGAACCAGATCCCGGTGACGGGGACCGTGGTCGAAGAAGCCGACTACCAGGCGGCGCTGGTGTCGCTCGAGGAGCACGCCGAGACGGTGGAGCGGCTCGAGGTGCGCTGCGAATCGTGCGGCGCGAGCGTGGAGTTTTCCGACAACCTGACGAGTCGCACCTGCCCGTTCTGCACCAGCCCGATCGTGGCGCAGGCGGTGTCGAAGAAGCGGCTCAAGCCGACGGGCGTGCTGCCGTTTTCAATTACCAAGCAGGCGGCGGTCGAGAGCTATCGACGCTGGCTGCGCTCGCGCTGGTTCGCCCCGTCGAAGCTTGCGCGCGAGGCGTTTCTCGACGGCGCGTTCGTGGGCGCGTACATGCCGTTCTGGACGTACGACTGCGTCGCCACGACCGACTACGAGGGCCAGCGGGGGGAGGACTACTGGGAGACGGAGACGTACACCGCGATGGAGAACGGCAAGCCGGTCACCCGCACGCGCCAGGTGCGACGCACCCGGTGGTACCCGGCCTCTGGCACCGTGGTGAACTCGTTCGATGATGTGCTGGTACCGGCGAGCACCTCGCTGCCTCTGCAGGAGCAGATCGAGGCGGAACCGTGGGGGCTCAAAGATCTCGTGACGTACGACGATGCGTATCTCGCGGGCATGCGCTGCGAGAGCTACAGCATCGATCTGCGGAAGGGCTTCGACGGGGCGAAAGCCAGAATGAAGCCGCAGATCGAAGAGACGATCTGCGCGGACATCGGGGGCGATCACCAGCGGATTTCCTCGATGCGATCGAGCTACGACCGCATCCTGTTCAAGCACATCCTGCTGCCGATGTGGGTGAGTGCGTACCGCTTCAACCGCAAGGTCTACCGCGTGCTCATCAACGGGCGCACGGGCGAGCTGGTCGGGGATCGCCCGTACAGCGCCTGGAAGATTTCGGCGCTTGTGTGCGCGCTCCTCGTGATCGTGGGCATCATCATCCTGATCGCGCGGGCGCAATAAAAACACCGCGCCGGGAAGCCCGGGCGCGGTGCGGTCGCTGGGTTCGCGCAATCAATGGGGCAGCGGGGCCGTCGCGTCGGCGGCGCGGGTGTCGGGCGCGGGGTGCTTCTTGGGCTCGACGAGCCTGCGATCGGGCTCGGCGTAGGCCGTACGGGGCACGTTGGTCACCAGCCTGAGCTTGACCCAGATGAGCATGCCCAGGCAGAGCACCATCGCGAGCGAGACGCCCGCGCTGCGGAGCGTGATGGACGCGCCGCTGCTGGTGCTGCCTTCCATGCCCACGTCGTCGTTCTGAACATTCGTTTCCGCCTGCCCGCCCATACGCACCTCGCTTGACGCGCCTCGCGGCACGCCGATTAGTTGCCCGCCGTCTTGGTGACGACGATCCGTCCCGTGTACCCCTGGACGGTGATCTTGAACGTCTGACCCGAACCGATGATCTCGAGCGATCCGTCCGGCGCCGGGGTGTTGCTGCCCGCGGCGGTGACCGGCGCACCGAGTTCGTCGAAGATCAGTGTCTGTCCGTTGTTGAAGTTGACGTTGCGGATCGCCGCGTTGCCGTACAGCGCGCTGGTCAGAACCGTCGTCGAGATCCCGTCCACGGCGGGATCGACGCTCGTGCCGGGCACGCGGCACATCGTGTACGAGTTCTTGGCGACATCGAACACGATCGCGCGGCTCTGCTGCATCGCGAGCGCATCGGACTGGAGTTCCGTGATTTCCGAAACGATGGTGCGGAGCGACGCCTGCACGCGGAAGACGCCGGTCTGGCTGAAAGCAGGAACGGACATTGCCGCGGCAATTCCCAGCACCGTTACCACGATCAGCACCTCGACCAGGGTGTAGCCGGAACGGACGCGGGATTTGACCGGGGTGTGCATGGGAGCCTTAGGGAAGGGGTTTGTCGCTGCCGTCGAAAGAAGCGGCCCACACTTCACCGGTTGCAGGGTTGAAGATCCAGCCGTACGCATCGGTCTTGGCCGTGTCCGGGCCGGTTCCGATCTTGATATCGCTTCCTTTGTCGCCCGCGACGTGCAGATTGGCGGGCGCGTACTTGAAGTAGCCGTCGCTGAGCAGTTCGCCCCAGGTGCCGTTGCCGGCCGCGACGTTCGGAAACACCGCGTTGTTGCGGAAGTAGTAGACGTTCATCGCCTGGCGCAGCTTCACGAGCTGGCTGATCGTCGCCTGGGTCTTGGCATCATCGGTTGCATTGGAGTACTGCGGCACGACAATGGCCGCGAGGATGCCGAGGATGACCACAACGATCAGGATTTCAACGAGCGTGAAGGCTTTGTTGGCGATGCGAGAGTCCATGGCGGCCACTCCCCTCCGAGGCACGTGTCCCTTACGAAGAAAGCCGAGCCCGTTTCCGAGCTCGGCTTTGAAGTTCAAGCGTCCTGCAACTCAGGGCTTGTGAGCACCCTTCATGATCGAGCCGAACACGCCGTCAGTGTCATTCGTGTTGTCGGTCGGATCGTTGTTGAAGTTCGTGGCGCAGAGGCGGCTCTGGCCCGTGGTGGAGTCGGTGTACCAGTACCAGCCATTGTCCGCGTCAGTCGTACCGATCGACGACTTGTTGTTGTACGGGTTGAGCGGAGCGGCCTTGACATAGCCACCCTGGATCATCGTGTCCCACACCGTGGCGGACGTGAAGTCCGGGTACGAGTTGTTACGGGCGCGGTAGAGCTCGATCTGGTTGTTCAGCGTGTCGAGCTGCGCTTTGATGTTGCCGGCCTGCGCGTCCTGCGTGGCGTTGGTGAACTGGGGGACGACGATCGCCGCCAGAATTCCCAGGATGACCACCACGATCAGAATTTCGACCAGCGTGAAACCCTTGCGAACCGTCTGCTTCAGCATGCCTGACTCCTTGCTTGTGGGCCGGGGCCTTATGCCCCGCCCGCTTCCCTGAGTGCTCCACCTCGCTCAACCCTGCTCCTGCACCCCGTTACCGGGGTCCCACGCCCGCCCCGAAGGCAGACCCAAAAGCGAGGAAACCAGCTCAAATCCCCTCCCGGCACGCAACGTCGCGGCCGAGCACCTCCGGAAGCCGCAAGGCTCCGTCGGTCAGATACCAACATCGGAAATGAGGTCGGGCAAAGTCACCCGGGACCTGCGAACGAGTCACAACTCGGGTGGGTCTGTGCGGACTTTGCGGGCGAACTCAGGCCCGGATAATCGGGCGCCCTTGAGACAGCCTCGGGCGCGACCCGGACCGGGCGCGCCGGGAAATCTGCCCACATCATGGGACGCAACGCCGGTCCGGAAAACCCACGAGTCGACCGGCCCTGTTATCTTGCCGCGATGCTTGTCTCCACCACGTTCCATCTCGAGGGCTACCGGATCGTCGAATACAAGGGCGTCGTCCGCGGCATCATCGTCCGCGCGCCCACGATCACCCAGGGCATTCTCGGCGGGCTCAAGTCGATCGTCGGCGGCAACATCGGCGCTTACACAGACATGTGCGACCAGGCACGCCAGCATGCATACGACATCCTGCTCGAGCACGCGAAGTCGGTGGGCGCCAACGCGATTGTCGGCTTGCACTACGACGCCTCGGAACTGGGGGGCGCCTCGGCAGCGACCGAGGTGTTGTGCTACGGCACGGCTGTCGTGATCGAGCGTGACGACAAGGCATAAGACGCGCAAGTCCGGAATAGGTCTTTCGTGAGCCACGCTTCACCTGGCGCGAGTTTCGGGCGTTCCCCGGGTGGGAAGCGGAGGCATTGGTGCATCCAAAAATCCGTTCCGACGCAATAGCTTGAGCCCTCCAACAGTTCTGTCGAGGAAGAGTCTCTCGGGAGGCCGGAGCGTTCGATGAAGAAACTGGTCATCTGGCTGCTGGTGCTGGGGATTTTCGGGGCGGGCGGGGCATACGCGTGGCAGGTCTATCGGGCGCGAACCAAGCCTGATGCGTCGAGCTATCGCACGGCCGCGGTTCGGCGGGCCGACATCGTTTCCAGCATCTCCGCGACGGGCACGATCGTCCCGGAGGACGTCGTGGATGTCGGTGCGCAGGTGAACGGCCAGGTCGCCAGCTTCGGGCTCGGGAAAGATGGCAAGCCGGTGGACTACCGGTCGGAAGTCGACGAGGGCATGGTGCTCGCCAAGATCGACGACGCGCTCTTCAAGGCGGATGTCTCGACGGCCGAGGCGCAGCTCTCCCAGGCCAAGGCGCAGGTGATGGTGGCGGAGGCCAACCGCGCCCAGGCGCAGGCGAAGCTGGATCAGGCCGAGCGCGATTGGGCCCGGGCGCAGAAACTCGGCCAGAGCAAGGCGATCTCGCAGGCGGATTTCGATGCGGCGAAGTCGTCGTATGAGCAGGGGACGGCCAACATCGCGCTGTCCGATGCGTCGATCGCTCAGGCAAAGGCATCGGTGGCGATCGCGGAAGCGTCGTTGCTGCGGGCGCGGCGCAACCTGGCATATTGCACCATTTCCTCGCCCGTGAGCGGCGTGGTCATCGACCGGCGCGTCGAGATCGGCCAGACGGTCGTGGCCAGCCTGAACGCCCCCAGCCTCTTCCTGCTCGCCAAAGACCTCACCAAAATGAAGGTTTTGGTGCAGGTCAACGAGGCGGATGTTGGACACGTCATTCCGGGCCGCCCCGTGACCTTCTCCGTCGATGCATTTCCCGGAGAAACATTCAAGGGCGAGGTGCGCAAGGTGCGCCTCAACGCCACGATGACGCAGAACGTCGTGACCTACACGGCGGAAATCGTCACCGATAACCCGGATCGCAAACTCCTGCCGTATTTGACGGCCAACGTCCGGTTTGTTGTCGATGAGGCGAGGAACGCTCTGGCGGTGCCCAATGCGGCGCTGCGCTGGGCCCCGAGCGCGGGAACTCCGGCGGCGGCTCCGAACGCATCGGGTCCGCCGGCGGCCGGCAATTCGTCTGCCCCGGCACCCGGCGCGAATGCGCCCCCCGCGGGCGGGGAGAACGCGCGCGGAGGCGCGAATGCGGGCCAGGGCAATCGAGGGCAAGGCGGCCGGCGCGGCAACCGTGAAGGCGGTGAAAGCGCCGCACCCCGATCGGAGCGGCCCGCCGAGCGCAAGGGCACCGTGTGGGTCTACGAAGACGGCAATATCCGTCCGGTCGAAGTACGCGTTGGAATTTCCGATGGCTTGATGACGGCCATCGAGAGCACGGAAATTCAAGAAGGCGAACTGGTGGTGGTGGGCGAAGTCGTGGCCGGCGCGCCGACCTCCAGCACGACCAACCCGTTCGCTCCGCCGAACCCGTTCGGCGGCGGGCGAGGCGGGGGCGGAGGGGGGGGGCGGCGCTGAGTGGCTGGTATGACCGACCCGCTTATCAAACTCCACGACATTCGACGCACGTTTCACGTGGGCGAGATCAGCGTGCACGTGCTGCGGGGAATTTCGCTCGAGATCGAGCGGGGGGGGTACGTGGCGCTGACGGGGTCTTCGGGTTCTGGGAAGACGACCCTGATGAACCTGCTGGGGTGTCTAGACCGGCCGACCTCGGGCGAGTACTGGCTGGACGGGGTTGAGGTGTCGAAGATGTCTTCGGACGCCCGGGCGATGATCCGGAACAAGAAGATCGGCTTCGTGTTCCAGAACTTCAACCTGCTGCCCCGCACCACGGCGCTCGAACAGGTGATGATGCCGCTGTCGTACACCAACGTGGGCTTGAGCGATCGGGAAGCGAAGAAGCGCGCGGTCGAACTGCTGAGAATGGTGGGCCTGGGGGAGCGGATGGACCACCGGCCGAGTCAGCTTTCGGGTGGACAGCAGCAGCGCGTGGCGATCGCGCGGGCGCTGATTAATCAGCCGCCGGTGCTGTTCGCCGACGAGCCGACGGGCAATCTTGATTCCCACACCACGGTGGAAATTCTGGAGATGTTCGACCGGCTGAACCGCCAGGAGGGAATCACGATCGTGCTGGTGACGCACGACCCGAATGTGGCGGGGCATGCGCGGCGGAACATCCGGATGCGTGACGGATTGATCGAAGAGGACACGGTTCGCAAGGCTGCCGTGCCGGAACCGGAGAAGGCGCAGGTGGGCGCATGACGATCCGGAAGACGCTTTCAACGGCGGTTCGTGCGCTGCGGCGGAATATCACGCGGTCGGCGCTGACCGTGCTGGGCATCGTGATCGGCATCGCGGCGGTGATCGCGATGATGGAGATCGGCAAGGGCTCGTCGGGCTCGATTGCCAAGACGATCGCGAGCATGGGCGCGAACAACCTGCTGATTTTTCCGGGCACGGCGGCGACGGGCGGCGTGAGTTTCGGCGGAGGTTCTTCGCTGACGCTGACGGCTGAGGATTGCGACGCGATTCTGCGCGAGTGCCCGGCGGTGGCGGCGGCGGCGCCCATCGTGCGGGCGCGGCCGCAGATCATCTACCAGGACAAGAACTGGGTACCGACGTTTGTGTATGGATCGACACCGGCGTATCTGGAGGTGCGCGACTGGACGCAGCTCGCGGAGGGTGACATCTTTACCGATGCGGATGTGCGCAATGCGTCGCGGGTGTGCGTGGTAGGGCAGACGCTGGTGCGGGAGCTCTTTGGCGGCGAGAACCCGGTCGGCAAAGAAATCCGCGTCAAAAACGTGGCCTTTACCGTGGTCGGCGTGCTGGCGCCCAAGGGAGCGAACGCCTTTGGCATGGATCAGGACGACATCCTGCTTGCGCCGTGGACGACGATCAAGTACCGCGTTTCGGGGTCGTCGAGCGGTTCATCGACAGCGAGCACGAGCACCACGGCGTCGTCGACCACCGGGAACTCCGCGGATACGACCTATCCCGGCGCACCCAGCGTGTTTCCCGCTCAATCCTCGACGCAGTCGGCCGATGCGCCGATGCCTGTGAAATTTGCCAATGTCGATCAGGTGATCATGTCGGCGCGGTCCGGCACGCAGATTCAGCCGGCGATCCGCGAGGTGACGTCGCTGCTGCGGGAGCGCCATCGGCTCCGGCCGGGTGAACCGGACGACTTCAGCATCCGCGATATGACCGAGAGCGCGAACGCGTTGGCGAGCACAACCAACATGATGACCAATCTGCTGCTGGCGGTGGCGCTGATTTCGCTGGTGGTGGGGGGCGTGGGCATCATGAACATCATGCTGGTGTCGGTTACTGAACGGACACGTGAGATCGGCCTGCGCATGGCCGTCGGGGCGCGTTCGCGTGACATTCTGCGGCAGTTCCTGACCGAGGCGACGCTGCTGTGCCTGGTGGGCGGGCTGCTGGGGCTCGCGCTCGGGCGCGGCGCGGCCGTCATGGTCCAGCGGTTTCTCAAGTGGCCGGTTGAGAGCTCGGTCGAGGCGATCGTGGCCTCGATTGTCGTGTCCGCCGTGGTCGGAATCGTCTTCGGCTTCTACCCCGCCTGGAAGGCTTCGCGGCTGGATCCGATCGAAGCCCTCCGTTACGAGTAAGCGAGAGCGATGCAGCGATTACAGAACAATCTCGGGGGTGATGGCGGGGCTCTTCGGGCTTTGCGGGCGAGTCGGTTGAATGCTGCGCGGGTGGTGCGCGCCGGTGCTGCGTGCGCGTGGTTGGTTGCTGCCGCGGGTTGCATGGTCGGGCCGGATTACGTGCGTCCGCAATCGCAGACGGCATCGGCGTTTTCCGGTCTCAAGAAGGACGTCAATCCGCCGGACCTTGCGAGCAAGCCGACGGAGGAACCGATCGAGATTTCCCGCTGGTGGCGGGAGTTCAACGATCCGAAGCTCACGGAACTGATCGCCCGGGCGCAGCAGCAGAATCTGGATGTGGAGGCGGCGATTGCGCGCATCCGGCAGGCGCGGGCGCAGGTGATCATCGCGGCCGGTGCGCTGTATCCATCGCTCAGCATCGGCGCGTCGGCCCAGCAGAGCCGCAGCCCGCTGGGCGGCCTGGGGACTGGGGGCAACGGGCGCATCAGCGAGTTTTACCAGGTGGGGTTCGACGCTTCGTGGGAGATCGACGTGTTCGGCGGGATCCGTCGCCAGGTCGAATCGGCCAAGGCGAATCTCGAAGCGTCGTTTGAATCCCGCGATGATGTCCTGGTGACGATGGCGGGGGAGATCGGCACGAATTACATCGCCCTGCGCGGGGCGCAGCGGCAGCTCCAGATTTCGCGGAGCAACCTCGAGGCGCAGGAACAGACACTGGCGCTGACGCAAGAGCGTTTCGATGCGGGCTTTGTCGCGGCGCTCGATGTCGCGAACGCCCAGGCGCAGGTGGCTTCGACGCGATCGAGCATTCCGGCGCTCGAGGGACGGATTCGGACGTCGATCTATGCCATCGCTACGCTGCTGGGAACGCAGCCGCAGACTTTGCTGGATGAACTGCTGGCCGCGAAAGCGATCCCGGCGGCACCGTCGACGGTGCCGGTCGGGCTGCCCTCGGAGCTGCTGGAGCGTCGTCCGGATGTTCGCCGGGCGGAGGCTGATCTGCATGCCGCGACGGCGCAGATCGGCGCGGCGATCGCGAATCTGTATCCGACGTTCAATATCAACGGTTCGATCGGGCTGCAGGGCGGCAATGCGGGCGACCTGGGTTCGATCGCGAATCACTACTGGTCGTACGGGCCCGGGGCGAACTGGCTGGTGTTTGACGGGGGCCAGACGCGGGGGAATATCGAGTTTCAGCGAGGCCGGACCGACGAGCTGTTCGCGGTGTACAAGCAGACGGTGCTGATCGCGCTGCGAGACACGGAAACGGCCCTGGTGAACTTCACCGCGGAGCAGCAGCGACGGGTTTCGCTCGCCCAGGCCGTGGAGGCCAACAAGCAGGCCGTGGACCTTTCGATGCAGCTTTACAGCAACGGGCGGACGGACTTTTTGAACGTGCTCGTCGCGCAGCGGCAGCTCTTTGTTTCGGAGGATGCGCTGGCGCAGAGCGAGGCGAACGTTTCCACCAATCTGGTGGCCCTGTACAAGGCGCTTGGCGGCGGATGGGGTGTCGAGGATGGCGGAGAGGGGGCGGGCCCACCTCCGGCGAGCGCTTCGGCAACCTCTCCGACGGAAGCGGAGCCGAAGACGGTGGCCCCCGCCGCGAGCAGCGAGCCGGCGATGACTCAGTGAGGCTGAGCAAGCAGTTCGCGCGCGAGTAACTCGAGCGCGGACGTAAGCACGCGGATGGAGCTGAGGAATTCGTTCACGCTGACATGCTCGTTGGGCGTGTGGTCGAGCGAGCTGTCGCCGGGGCCGTAGGCGACGATCGGGCAATTCCAGATCGGGCCGACGACGTTCATGTCGGATGTTCCGGTCTTTCGCTTTGGCACCGGGGTGTGACCGTGGGCGCGCAGGGCATTGGCGATCGCGCGCGCAACCGGGTTGTTCCGGTCGGCCATGTGGGCGACTTCCTGGCCGCTGAACTCCCAGTGCACGAGCGCGCCGTGGCCGATATCTGCAAATCGGCGGCAGGCCTGCTCGATTTCGCGGGGTTCGACGCCGGGGGGCAGTCGAAATCCGAGCGTCATCTCCACGCGGTCGTGCAGGCCGTCGGAGGTCGAGCGAATGGCGCGCAGCCGCCCCTGGATGTGATCGAAGGCGCCGGGTTTGTCGGCGGAGTGCTGCCGGCACCAGCCATCGATTTGATTCCAAAGGCCGACCGCCAGTTCCGCGGCGGTGGGCTCCGGGCCCGCGGAATGGGACGAATCGGTTTGGATCCCGACTCGCGCGATCAAGCGGCCTTTGTACCCCAAGGTGATTCCGCAAAGGCCGCTGGGTTCGCCGATGATGCAGGCGCGGGGGTGATAGTGGGCGGCGGCAAACCTGGCCCCCTTGGATGTCGCCGCTTCTTCTTCCACGGCGCCGATGACGCGGAGACGGACCCCTGCCGGCAGATCGGCCCGCGCGGCAGCGACGGCAAACGCGATCAGCGGGCCTTTGGCATCGACTGTACCGCGGCCGAAGAGCAGGTCGCCCTCTCGTCGAACGGGAATGTCGCCCGGGACGGTGTCGATGTGGCCGAGCAGGGCGATTTCGGTGGCATCGGGCGTCTCGTCGCCGATGAGTCCGATGGCGCTGCCGCTCTCGTCGATGAACGAGCGCAGACCGAGGCACTGCATGCGCGAGACGAGGCGATCCACGCAGGGGCGCTCGGCGGTGCTGAGGCTGGGGATCGAGACGATTTCCTCCAGAAGGGCGATGGCGTGTTCATCGCCGACGCGGGGCCGGGTGTGGGGCTGGGATGCGACGGTCATTCGATCACCGTTCCCGCGCCTTCGAGCGCGGCGCTGATCGGTCCGGGGCGGCGGGCGTCGCCGATGACGACGCGGCGGACCCCGCGTTCCAAAGCCTCGCCGGCGCCGAGCACCTTCTTCTTCATGCGGCCTTGAGCAGCGGTCATCGCGCTTTCGATCTGAGAACGCGGGAGCCGGTCGATCAGTGATGATTCATCGGGGAAGTGCGCGAGCAGGCCGGGGACATTGCTGAGGAGGACCAGGCAGCTTGCGCCGAGCGCCGCGGCTGTCTGTGCCGCGGCACGATCAGCGTCGACGTTGATCGGTTCGCCACTGAAACTGACGGCTGGCGGGGAGAGGACCGGCGTCACCCCCGCCTCGAGGAGCGACAGCAAAAGGCCCGTGTTCACTTCGTCTACGGTGCCCGTGAAATCATCACGGATGACGGTGATGCGGCCCTCGACCATGGCACGGACGGCGGCCTTGCGTTCACCTCGCCAGATGCGGGCGTCCATTCCGGAAAGTCCGGCAGCGGCGACACTGAGCCTTTGCAGTTGCTCCACGATCTGCTGGTTGAGCAGGCCGCGGCAGGCCATTTGCATGATTTCCAGCGTGCGTCGATCCGTGCGGCGGCTGGTGTGACCGCTGGGGCTGGTGATGAATTGCGAGGGGTGGCCGAGCGCCTGAGCCAGTTCGTTGGTGTGCTCCGATCCGCCGTGCACGATGACGAGGCGGCGGCCTCGGGAAAGCAGGTCGGCCGCGTCGCGACAGAAGGCTTCCGGCTGCTTGCCGACGCTGCCCCCGAGTTTGACCACGGTGATGTCGTTGCTGTGTGACATGGGTATCAGATGGGGTGAAGCCCGGTAAAGGTGAGGCCCAGCGTTTCCTCAAAGCCGCACATGAGGTTCATGCACTGGACGGCGGAGCCGGCGGCGCCCTTCATCAGGTTGTCGATGGCCGCGAGCACGACGATGCGGTTGGAGTGGGGGTCGCGTTCGAACCCCACATCGCAGTAGTTGGTGCCTGCGAGGATCTTGGGTTCCGGGTAGCGATGGATGCCGCTACGGTCTTTCACGATGCGGACGAAAGGCTCGTTCGCGTAGGCCTCGCGAAACAGCTTCCAGAGCGACTTGTCGTCGAGCGGCTGCGTCGGTGTGACGTGCGCTGTGCAGAGCACGCCCCGCACGAGTTCGACGGAGGTGATGCTCAGTGCGAGTTCGAACTGCCCGTAGGGCTCCATGAGTTCCTGTCCCACCTCGGCTTGGTGGCGATGGCCGGTGGGAGCGAAGGAACGCACGCTGCCCGAGCGTTCGGGGTGATGACTGGAGATCGAGGCGGCGTTGCCCGCCTCGGAGGAGCCAACTTTGAGGTCCGCCACGACCGAACGGATCAGCCCGGCTCGGGCCAGCGGGTAGAGAGCGAGGTTGACTGCGGTCGCGTTGCACCCCACGCCGCTGGCAAGGCGCGCTCCGGCAAGCTGCGAGCGGCGGAGTTCGGGGAGCCCGTAGACGAAGCGGTCCAGCCAGGCGGGAGAAGGATGGTTCGCTTCGTACCAGGTGCGATAGACGTCGGGCGATCGCAGCCGAAAATCGGCGGAGAGATCGATGATGCGGTGCCCCAGCGAGGCGAACCGTTCAATCTGGCCCGAAGCTTCCCCGTGCGGCATGCAGAGGAACAGCACATCGCAGGGCTGCAACTGGTCGGGCGTGGTGAACTGCAGCTTGGTGCGGCTCCGCAGGTTCGGGTGCACGCTGTACACGAAGTTGCCGGCCTGCTGACGCGAGGTGATCTGGACGACCTCGACCTCGGGGTGATCAAGGAGCAGACGCAGCACCTCGCCGCCACCGTACCCGGAGCCGCCGACGATTGCTGCACGGAGCTTGGGACGAGCGTTCATGCGACCCCCGCGGCCTGGCGTGCGGGTCGATCGGCGCGCTGCGCGAAGTTGCGCTCGGCATTGGAGAGCACGTAATCGACCATGCGGCCGGGGATGTCCACACCCGTTGTCGAGATGGAGTTTCGGAACTCCATAGTGTGATTGACCTCGCTCACGAGGACGCGGCCGTCCGATGACTCGAGAAGGTCAATGGCCAGCAATCCTCCCCGAGGCCCCGCGATTGCCTGTGCTGTGCGCCGGGACAAGTCCGCGATGTCATCGGTGATCCGGAAGCCGGCCGCCTTGCCGCCCCGTGCTGTGTTGGTGATCCAGTGGTCGCTCCGGCGCTCGATGGCCGCGATCGGTTCGTCGCCGACCACGAACACGCGCAGGTCTCGCCCGGGCTTGTCGACGTGTTCCTGGATGTAGAAAACGCCGTGTTGTACCGAGCCGAGCGTGGACTTGTGCTCAAGGATCGCTTCGGCGGCATCGCGGTCGTTCACGCGAGCGAGCAGGCGACCCCAGGAGCCGACCGTGGGCTTGAGCACCACGGGATAGCCCATCTCCTCGATCACCTGGAGCGCGGTTTCGGGCTCGAGCGCCACGCGGACGCGCGGTGTGGGAATGCCGCTCCGTGCAAGCACCAGCGACGTTGTGAGCTTGTCGCCACAGGCTTCGATCACGGCGCTGGAGTTGATGCAGTCGATGCCGAAGGCCTCCAGCACGCGGCAGATCGTGACCGCCTGGGTCTGGCTGATGCAACGTTCGAGGACGACATCGAACTTCCTCCAGGGCGAGGGGTTGTGAATGTCGGCACGGAACTGTGAAGCGTCGAGCAATTCGAGTTGCACGCCGCGACGCTCCATCTCTTCGATGAGGAGCCGTTCTTCAACTCGGACGCGCGAATAGAGGAAACCGATACGCATGCACACTCCAGGAAAACGAACGGATGGGAACAGCGGATACCGAGACGATTGAGCGAGCGGGCTTACTCGCCCCAGTCTTCCTGGACTTCCGGCGCGAGTTCCAGGCGGATCGGCTCGAGGCCGGTGACCTCGAGCTCCGCGTTGCAGTCCGAGCAGCGGACAATCTCGCCCTGGAGGGGCGAGCGCGTGAAGGAGACCCCGGCTTCGCATTCGGGGCAGTGGACGGAGGCGGTCGTGGTGGTGCTCATTTGAAACTCCTGAATCAGTGAAAAAGAGACGCGGGCTGTTCGCCCGCGTGTTGCC
>JAFEBN010000249.1 GCA_018242645.1 Planctomycetota bacterium
CTCCGGGCGGCAGGTGTTTTCCGAACGCGCCAGGCAACTCATCGAGAAGGGCGAACAACAGGGGGGCCTCGACTGGAACGACGCGAGCGAGCTCATCCGCGAGGGAACCGGCCGAATCTTCAAGTGGACCGGCAGGGCACGCGATTATCCGCTCTACAAGGAACTCTGCGATGCCGGTTTCAAGATTGCCGCGGACATCGCGTGCTTCGAGTCGCATCATCTGAATCACCTGACGCCCAACACGTTCTGCATGGACCTTTACACGAGTTCCATGAAGTTCTGCATGGGCGAGCTGAACGAGGCCGAATTCCGCACGCGGGCGACCGGCGCCCTGACGCACCTGCTATCGTTTGCCGACCGCGATTACCTCAAGCTGCACTTCAAGCACATCGCGCGCGAACAGCTCGATGCGCTCCCCCACACGCCGGTTGATTCGGACGCCGTTGCTTCCCTTGTCGACACGCTGGTTCGCCGGTTCGAGCAGCCCGATCTTCAGCTCTCCACGCTGCCCCACGCCGGATTCAAAGATTCCACCGAAGGTCCGAGCTACGACACCCCGGTCCTGCTCCGTCAGGATGCGTACCGGGCGCTCACCGAGACGGTGACCTTCAGCAATCCGGACGGGACCGTGACTCAGGCCACTCACACCGCTCGCTTCGGCGAAATCGAGCAGCGCTTCTACGCCACCACCCCGGCCGGGCGCGACCTGTACGACAAATGTCTCAGCGCCAGCGACCGCGAGCGCGAGAAAGACCCGACGCTGGCCAAGCGCGACTTTGCGAGTTACGAAAGGTCTTATGCCGCGGCGTTCGCGCCATTCCCAAAGACGCTCCGCGATCTGGCGGCACGGTCGCTGGTGTATGCGCGCTACCACCCCACCGCGAAGGGCCTGGCCGCGCGAGGCTCGCTCAAGAGCACGAGCTTGAAGGAACTCGTGGAGCGGGGCGAGGCCCAGGCCGAAGGTCTGCGCTATGAAGATTTCCTTCCCGTCAGTGCCGCGGGCATCTTCGCCTCCAACCTCAACCAGTACGGGACCCGGGCCACCGCGGCGAGCAAACCCGTGTACACCAAGGCCCGGCTCGAAGAGATCATGGGCAGGAAGATCGTCGAGGCCGATGCGGTCTATCAGGGCGTGCAGGCCAAGTCGATGCTCGAGACGTACGACCGCCTCGGCTTGCTGCAGCAGATTTCCGCCGGCGAGAAGAGCGCACTGGAGCAGCAGGCGGTTCGAGTGCCTCGCTGATGACGAAATCCCGTATCAGTTCTTGCCTTTGAGCGCTTTGCGGACGGTATCCACAAGCTGCTCGATCTGGAACGGCTTGAACAGCACGCTCTGCAGACCTTCCTGGCTGGCGCGCACGATGGAGTGGTGCGGGTCGTAGCCGAACCCGGTCATCAAAATCACCGGGATCTCCGGCCGGTATTTCTTGGCTGCCGCGAACACCTCGTAGCCGTTGTGGTCGGGCATCCGGATGTCGCTCACCACGAGGTCGTATGGCACTTCCTGCTCGATGTGGGCGGTTTCGAGTGCCTTCATCGCCTCGCCGCCGCCATTGCAGACGGTGACCCGCGCGCCGCGGTTCCGCAGCACGCTCCCGATGATCTGCCGGATCTTGGGCTGGTCGTCGGCGATGAGCACCCGGCGCCCCTGCAGGACCGGATCGACCGTCCGGTTCTCCATTGCCTTTTCAACGCCGAGCAGCGTCTGCGGCCCGCTCGCCACGTCGCGCACGCGCGACCGGATGGCTTCCACATCGCGAAGAATCCGGGCGACGTGCGCGCTGGTCGTCGGATCATCCGCCACAACTTGCTGGAGGAATTCGACCTGCTGGACAATGTCGGCCAGCGGCTCCGCGAGTTCGCCTTCCACGCGGCCGCTCACGTTCAGGTTGGTCGTGGTGCGTTCGACCACGAGGTTTTCCTGCATGTGGACGGCCATCGCGATGTAACGAGCGAAGATTTCCGCGAGCTGGCGATCGTCGTCGTCGAAGGCGGCCTCTTCCTGGCTCTCGATGTTGAGGATGCCGATGACCTTGTCGTGCAGGCGCAGGGGGACGGTCAGGCTCGAGCGGGCGCCGTGCAGGCCGGGGAGGAACAAATCATCGCGGCTCGTGTCGTCGCAGATATAGCTCTTGCCCGTTGCTGCCACGTAACCGCTGATGCCGTTGCCTTCGGGCTTGGCGAAGATATCGAACGCTTCGTACTCGCTGGGCAGCCCCACCTTGATCACCAGTTCAAGACGACCGGTGCGAGGGTCCAGAAGGCGGATCGCGAAATGGTCAAAACGAAGAAGGTCGCGCGAGAATCGCACGACCTTGTCTTCCAGCACTTTCAATCGCTCGGCGGCGTTCAGTTTTCGAACCGCATCGGCATCGAGCGTAAAAAGCTCGGCACCGGCCCGGTCGATCGCGTCCATCCGGAGCCGGACGCGATTGGCCGTCGTGACGTCGCGGACCACAAGGGCGATCAGCGGCTCGGCCTCGGCCCCGGCCGCCTGCACCGGAAGCCCCGGGAAGTTGGGCGCCACGAGCGAGACCAGGACTTCGAAGTATCGTGAACCGTCGGCCGAGGTCAGCTCCAGTTTCTGTCCCGCTCCCGGCTTGGTGGGCGAGGCGGCGGGGCTGAGCCCGAGGCGCTGATGCTCGACCAGTTCCGCGCCGGTTTCCTTGGCGGCGATCGCCAGCAGTTCGCTCGTGCGCGGGTCATACCCCAGAAACAGCTCGTTGGCCCAGAGGCGCGGCCCGTCGAACCGGAATAGGGCGACGCCCTCGCCGATCGAGTTGAGCAGAGACACCGACCAATCCGCACCGCCGCTGGGTTGCACGCTCGCCTTTTCCTGTTGCTGACCTGCAACCAACGGACGAACCCCCTGATCACCACCCTCGGAAACTTTGCCGGCTCCGCCGACTTTGACCTCAAAGGACTCTTGCAGCCGGTCTCTCAACCGTGAAGCATCGGCCCCTTCGCCGGAGAAGACCACGAGTTTTGGCCGGTCGTCGGGCATCCGGGCCGAGAGCCTGTTCGAGGACACTTGCGAACACGTTGCGATCGAGTGTAGCCGAAGGAGCGAATTCCGCAGCCCCAATCAGCCCGGGGAGGCCTCTTTTGCGCCAGGCCCGCCCGTTCGAGCGCCTCGGGAACATTCCAGAACAGCGGGAATCCCGCCCGCCCGCTGTTGCGAGGGGCACGAGGTAGGATTCCACCGAACATCACCTTGATATCGTCCCTCACCCTGTCTGGCCTCCACCCGTCCGAGAACGACCCGCCGCCGCATGCTCGAAGTTCGCGACATCCACAAGTGGTACGGCGCGTTTCACGCGGTGCGGGGCGTCGGCTTTCGCGCATCGCGAGGAGAGGTGGTCGGGCTGCTGGGTCCCAACGGCGCGGGAAAGACCACCACGATCCGGATGATCACGGGCGTCTTTCCGCCCTCTCAAGGGACCATACTGATCGACGGGGTCTCCGTGCTCGATCAACCGGAGGAATCCCGGCGCAGAATCGGGTATCTGCCCGAGTCGGCGCCCCTCTACCCCGAGATGAGCGTGCTGGGGTACCTGAACTACCGGGCGCGGCTCTTTGACATCCCCGGGCGCGACCGCGCCGATGCACTGGAGCGGGCGCTCACCATCGGTTCGCTGCAGGATGTGCGGCGCAAACGGATCGGCACGCTCTCCAAAGGCTTCCGCCAGCGGGTCGGCCTGGCCGCCGCGGCCTTGCACCACCCCGGGCTGCTGGTTCTGGACGAGCCGGCCAACGGGCTGGATCCGACGCAGATCAAGCACATGCGCGAGACCGTGCGCGAGCTTGCCCGCGATTCGTGCGTGCTGCTCAGTTCGCACATCCTCAGCGAAGTCGAACTGACGTGCGACCGCGTGGTGATCATCGCCTCGGGCCGGGTTCTTGCCGACGGCACGCCGGCGGAGCTCCGCCGCGCCCACGCGTCCGACGCGTCGATGCTCATCGAGATCACCGAGTCGGAAGCGACCGCCGCGATCATCAGCATCCGCTCCACGCCGGGGGTTTCCGAAGTGGATTCGCTGAAGACCGACAACGGCTGTCGCACCCTACGGGTCCGGCTGCGGCCGGAACACGCCGCCCCGCGGGACACCGCGCTGGCGGTCGCTCGATCCCTCCACGGCGTCGGCGTGGTTCCGCGATCGCTGACCAGTGAAGACCCGAGCCTGGAGCGCGTCTTCCACGCCCTTCTCGAAACGCAGGCGTCCGGGAGCGCCGCGTGAGCGCCTCACTCACTATCGCGCGCCGGGAACTCTCTTCCTACTTCCGCCTTCCGGTCGGCTGGTTCACCATTGCGCTCTTTCTTTTCCTCTGCGGGTGCGTGTTCGGGCTGATCGTGCTCGTGCCGGGCAAGGTCGCCAGTCTCCGCGTCTTCTTCGGCGCCGCGGGCTGGATCCTGCTGCCCGTGGTTCCCGCGCTCAGCATGCGGCTGTTCAGCGAGGAAATGCGGAGCGGCACGATCGAACCGCTGGTGACCTCTCCGGCGCGCGAATTCTCGATTGTGCTGGGCAAGTATCTCGGCGCCGCGTCGATGCTCGCGCTGATGCTGCTCCCGACCCTGCTGTACGCGGTAATTCTCGCCCGGGTCTCGGCGCGCGTGCCCGAGCCCGGCCCGCTCGCGGCGGGCTACCTGAGCCTGCTGCTGCCCGGGCTCTTCTATCTGTCGATCGGCACATTCTGTTCCGCGCTGACCAACAACCAGACGCTCGCGTTTCTCGCGACGCTGTTCATCCTGGTCGCGCTCATGCTCGCTTCGGCCCTGGGGCCGGCGGTTGCGCCGCTCTGGCTTCACCCCGTGCTCGCGTGGTTTTCCTTTGAAACACGCATCCAGGACTTTGCCAAAGGCGTCATCGATCTCCGCCACGTCATCTTCTTCCTGATCGCGAGCGTGCTCCCGCTGACGCTCGCCGGCGTCACACTCCGCGCCAGGAGGCTGGGATGATGCGCCGACTTTCCTTCTGGTTCTGGACGCTGATCGGCCTGGTGGCCGTGCTCGCATCGATCGCGCTGGCCAACGTGGTCGCCGGTCGATTCGCGCCCCGTTTCGACGTGACCACCTCCGGCGAGCATCGGCTCAGCCCCAGGGCTCAAGCGGTGATGAGCCGCTTTGTCTCGCCCGCGCGGCTGATCGTGGCCGCCGATCTCCAACGCGTCAGCCCCGAAGCCTTCCGCGACACCAAGGACGTGCTCGATCGATTCACCCAGACGGGCAAACTCGAGGTCGCGCTGATCGATCTGGGTTCGCCGGCAGGACAGGGGCAGTACCAGGACATTCTCGCAAGCCTGATCGCCCGCGATCAGAGCGAACTGCAGCAGCAGTCGGCCGCGATCCGGGCCGCGGCAGGTTCGGCCGGTGAAGTCGCTGCCTGGGCTCAGACTGCGCTCTCCCGGTCGCTCGATGAACTGCGGACGCTGCTCCCATCCGGCAACGCCCCGGCGATTCAGCAAGCCCGGTCCGCGCTCGAGCAGCGCGCCGCCGCGGCACGCATCGCGGGACGTGACTTGGCAGCGGCACTGGGCAAAGCCGAAGAGCCGTTGACCGCGCGCATCGGCGAACTGGAACTGCCCGCGACGGACCGAGCGGCGGAAATCCTGCGACGAGAGATCCGCACGGGCGCGGATCAACTCGGTCAGATCATCGGCGAACTCAGACGCCTGGCCAAGGACGGTGAACTCGGCGACGCGTTCCAAGGCCGCGCGACGCTGACCGCCGACCAGGCCGCTGTGCAGCGCGACAAGCTCGCGGTGCTCGCCGACGGCCTCTCCCGCTTTCCGCGACCGGGCGTGCTCCGGGTTGTCACGGCTCTGCGGCAGACTGCCGCAGCGATCGTGGTGCCCCCGACGGGCAACCGTCTGACCGCCGTGCCGCTGGACGAACTGTTTCCGGCGCGAGAGATCGTCATCGCGTCGGGCGCCCGCGCCGATAACCGCCGGCGGGTGGAAGAGTTCCTCACCGCGTCGCTCGCATCGACGCTGCTCGAGAAGCCCCCGATCGCCGTGTTCATGCACGCGGAGGAACGCCCGTACATCACGGAAGTGCCGTTCCTCGCCAGGCTTCGCGACAATCTGCTCACCAAGGGCATCGATATCGTGGAGTGGTCGGTGCTGCTGGAAGCCGAGCCCGGCGGGCTGGCTCGCATCGACTCGGCGCACGATCGGCCGGTCGTCTACATCGCATTGCCGCCCGACTCCACCACGGCAGCCCGGCCCGGGGAGCAGCGAGGGGGCATCGAGCGTGCGCAACGTCTGGGGGCTGCGCTCGAAAAGCTCGCGGGGGAAAACAAGAACATCCTGCTCAGCCTGAACCCCTCGATCCAGCGCACCTACGGGGATGTCGATCCCTTCAGCCCGGTGCTCGCCCGCTTCGGACTGCAGAGTGATTCCGGGCGTCCGCTCTTTTCCGAGCGGTTCGAACAGGGCAAGCGCGAAGTTGAAACAGATCGCACGGTTGTGCCGGGTGCACGTGAACAGAGCACGGTGGGCAACCCCATCGCCGGCGCGATCCGCGGACTTCCGACGTTTCTCCCCTGGCCGGTCTCGTTCCAGCACCCGGACACGAAGGGGCACGAAACCGATCGGCTCGAATCGCTGCTCCAGGTTGCCGCCGATGATTCGGTCTGGGCCGAATCCAACTGGCTGCTGGTCTGGCAAACACCGCGTTCGCAGCGGTCGTCGCTCGCGAGCCCGCCGAAATTCGATGCTTCCAAAGACGGGCGCGGCCCGTGGGATGTCGCCATCGCGGTCGAGCGACCGGGCACGCCCGCGCAGCGATTGGTCGTGGTCGGCTCCAACGGCTGGTTCTTCGATGCGTTCACGCAGCCCACGCAGCAGGTGGACGGACGCATCATCACGCCCTTCCCCGGTAACCAGGAGCTCTTCGACTCATCCCTGTACTGGCTCGGCTTCGCGGATGAGATCATCGCGCAGAGCCCCCAGGCGAGTTCGGTTCCGCTCATCGGCGCGATCAATCCGGATCGGCTGCTCGCGCTGCGGCTGCTGATCATCCTGGGTATGCCGCTGGCGGTCCTGGCGCTCGGCGTCATTCACCGCGCCGTGTTCGGGTGATCCCCTTCGATCGTTGCGAGAAAAGAGCAGGTGCACGCCGCAGGCCGTGCACAGCCAGTCGCGGTGGCCGTGCGGCTTGGTCGCGCCGCCGCAGGATGTGCAGGGGAGCGAATCACCGGCGCCGAAGGCGTGGCGCGCCCCGCACTCCGGGCAGACGAGCATCTCGGCATCGGGCTCAAGGCCGATGAGGCTGTAACCGCACCTCCGGCAGGCGCCTTCGCGGCGCACCGGAAGACACGCGATGTAGAGCCCGAGGACGCCGACAATCACGCCGAAGGGCACGACCAGGATCATGAACGAATCGGTGCGGGTGACGCCCAGCAGCCCGCCCACGAAGAGGTAGAAACGCGCCAGAAACCAGACGCCCAGGACACCCAGGCCGACCGAGGCGAAGCCGAGCCATCGCCTTCGCCACGCGAGCGCGGCCCACCACACCAGCACGGCATAGACCACAAACAGCATCATCCGGGGTCGGGCTTTCGCGAAAGAGTTGCTGCGACCGCAAAATGCTACGTCGGCGGGGCCTGTTCGGATTCAGCGCCGGATGAAAGGACGTTCCTACCGGCCCGCTTTGAAAAAGGTCCGGAGAGACTCGTAGATATCGTCGCGACCGTTGACCTTGCTCGTGATGAGCTTGGGGCCCAGTTCATCGGCCAGGCCATCCTTGAAGGCCTCGTTGAGCACGTTGATGAAGCTCCCGCTTCCATAGGCGCTCGTGACCTGGCAGTAGCCGAACATATTGCAGATGGGCAGCAGTTCTTCTTCGAGGATCTTCACGCAGAGGCGGTTGTCGGCGTCGGAGCTGTTGTCGCCGTCGGAGAAGTGGAACAGGTACGTGTTCCAGTCGCTGGGGTCGTAGTGCGACTCGAGCAGTTCCTTGCAGGCATAGAACGCGCTGCTGATGCGCGTGCCGCCGTCTTCACGCACGCTGAAGAACGTCTTGCGGTCGACTTCCTGGGCCCGCACGTCGTGAACGATGAAGCGCGTCTCCACGCCCTCGTAGTTCCGCCGGAGCCACGCGTCGATCCAGAACGCCTCGAGCCGGACAAGTTCCTTCTGCTCGTCGCCCATCGAACCAGAGACGTCCATCATGTACACGATGAGCGCGTTGCTCTGGGGCTTCTTGACCTCGTTCCAGCTCCGGAAGCGCAGGTCGTTGCGGATCGGGATGATCACGGGGTTGGCCGCGTCGTAGGTGCCCATCGAGATCTGGCGCTTGAGCGCCTCGCGATAGGTCCGCTTGAAGTGACGCAGCGCCGCCGGTCCCACGGGCCTGATGCCCGAGTACTTGTCGCGGACAGTCGTGATTCGGTGCTCACCCCGGGGCTTGATCCGGGGGAGTTTCAGTTCTTCCGAGAGGATGTCGGCGAGTTCTTCCATGGTCACATCCACTTCGAGGATGTGACGGCCTTCCTGCTCGCCGCCCTGGCCGTTGGATCCTCCGACGGACTGGCCTTCCTGGCCTTCGCCCATGCCGACGCCGCCGGAGTTGTCGCCGTAACGGAAGGTGGGGATGTCGATGTCGTGGACGGGGATCGAGACAAAGCGCTTGCCTTCACGCCCGATCAGTTCGCCCCGCGACAGGAATTTCCGCAGGTCCCGGCGGATCTTGCCCTGCACGATCTGCCGGAATCGCTGATGGTCTTGTTCGATCTTGCTGACCATGGGCCCCCATCCCGGCTTTCGCCCCAGCCATCGTTCACCCTCGTCCAAATACTTATGCGGGTCGATGGCGCACGAGGATGCTCCGGATGAAACTTTCTACGTCGCATCCCGAACCTGGGGTCAATCGTCCGAAAGCGATTTCAGCTTCGAACAGACTCGGCGATGGCGACGGTTTCGAGCGCACGGGCCCGTCCAAACCGTTTCAGGAGCCACAGCAGGCAGAAAACGCCGACCGGCACCGCCACCACGACCTCGCACACACGATTCAGCAATTCCGCCGACACGCCGTAGGCCAAGGGGAGCGACGGTCCTTTCCCGTACCACGCCGGCAGGCTGGAGGCGGCCAGCCCCACCATCCATTCTCGGACGCCCAGCCCGTTCCCAGCGATAGGGATCAGCGTGGCCGATTGGCTGATTCCGGCGATCGCCGAGCTGGTCGCCACGCCCTGCGGCTGACCCGCCAGTCGGAGCAGGATCCAGTAGCGAACCGCCCACACGAGCGAATCCAGGTAACGAAACGCAAATGCGGCCCCGTACCTCCACAAATGAGCGGTGGCGCCCGAACGTGGCGCCAGCATGAGAAGCACACCGGCCAGCACGGGCGAAGCGATCGCCACGGCTCGCACGCCCTCGCTCCAGGGCTTCTCCGCGACCAGAGACGACAGCAGCACCTGCGCCCCGAAGCACGTCGCGCCGACGATGATCGATTGCACCACCACCACGAGCGACCAGCGAACGTCGATCCCGTGGACGGATTTCTGGTACGCCACCCGCCCCGCCACGCCGGGCTTCATCGGCAGGTAATTCAAAAGCCACGCGGCGCCGAGGATCGCCAGCATCTCACCCGGGCCTACCGGCCCGTAGCGGCGGGTCAGCACCCAGATGCTCATCGACGCGAGGCTGAGGCAGACCAGCGGGAGCACAACGAGCGCCGCGAGCAGCGCGGGCTGCTCCCGCGCGCGGGCGAACGCGTCGAACCCTTCGCGCGATCCACGCAGCGCCGAGGCGATCGCACCGCCGAAAAGCGCCAGCGCGACGACAAAGAGTGCCAGTTTCAGCGGCTTCCGCGACAGCACCCGCTGCAGCGAACGGATCCACTCGATCACTTGGAGGCTCCCGCCCCCTCCTGGGCAGCGCTCGGGTCGATCATCGCGTCGAGATTCGGTCCCAGCATCGCGTAGCAGAGCGTCTTATCGGCCAAGCGCTCGGCCTGGAGCGTCGCAACAAGTTTCACACGCGGATCCGCCGATTCCATCGCCGCTTTGAGCACGGGCGCCTCGGCGTTGCCCACGCGCGTCACCAGCACGATCGGGAGCACGTTGGGGTCCTTCTCCTCGAGCGCGACGATGTCGAACTCACCGAACTCCGGCGATTGTCGCGCGTGCGGGACGATGGCCGCAAGAGCGGAACGGGCGGTGGGCGACAGCGTCGGATAGCGCTTCGCGAGCGCCTGCGCCATCGTCTGCTTGTCCACGGGCGTGACCTTGCGGTCGTTGACCGCTTCGCCCAGCACCAGCGCCCGTGCCGCGGCAGCGAGCCGCACGACAGCGCCCTCGCCCGCGCTCGCGACCTCCGCGGCGTAGTCCGCGGCGCCAAGCGTGGTCTCTCGCAGCGTGGTCCGCACGATGATCGGCAGGTCCGACTGCACGCAGCCGGGCCCCGGATCGATCACGCCTCGCGAGCCGGTGACAAATCCCTGCACCACCCGGTACTTGGACCGGAGCACCTGCGTCGCGATCGATTCGGAGAACCAGCCGGCGAAGCCCGCATCCGCCCACACCACGGCTTCCAGAACCTCGCCGGGCATGAGCCGCAGCCGGCGATCGAGGTCGACGACCTCGGGCTTGGAAAAGCGCCGGACATCGGCCTGCTTGAGATCGATGCTGGGCGCGAAGAGGAAACGGCTGCTGAGCGGACGGTTGGAGCCGAGCCCCATCGGCGCCGGGCTCAGGTTGCGGATCGTCACCTTCACCATCAGGGGCGAGAGGGGTTCCTGCGTCGTGGTGAGCGGTTCGGCCGACACCCCGACGAAGGTGCGGGGCTGATCGACGATGTCTTCGATCCAGCGCGGGACGTTGGCCGCCAGCTTCTCGAGTTCGGCGGTTTTGGAGAAAATGGGCTCGCGGCGTCCGAGGAGCTTCTCGAGCAGCGACGCGGCGAGCGCACCCTCCGGCGCCATCGGCGCGGCCTTGATCAGGTTGCGATAGGCCGCGGCCGCTTCCGACTTGCGTCCGAGCGCTTCGAGCGCCCGCGCCTTGCCGATCTCGGCGATCATTCTCGCCTGGTTGTTGTCCGCACCCTCGCTCGAAGTTTCGATGCCCAGCGGCCCGAGAATCGCCAGCGCCTCCTCGGCCTTTCCATCCTGCAGGAGCATCAAACCCTTGATGATCTGCGGCCGGATGTCGCCGTCTGGCAGGGGCGGATCGAGTTCCTCGAGCCCGCCGGGGACCTTGTCGAGCTGCACGCCCATGAGCGCGCGGAGCATCGCGAGATCGACCTTGCCGTCGCGCGCGATCCGCATGCCGTCTTCACGCGAGACCTCGCGCGGGCGCTTCTCGTTGTCCGGAGACTCGCGGAGCATCTTGTCCACCGTGAGGCCCAGGTCGGTCAGCGAAGTCTCGAGCGATTCCTTGTTGCCTTCGGCAAACGAAGCCATCGCCCGCACCTGCTCCGCGACCCGGGGCAGGCGGATCGCCATCGGATCGGTGATTTCTTCCCCGGGCACGTTCATCACCTTCTGGCGATCGGCGATCTGCCGCGCGTTGTGCCGCTCGGTGTTGAGCGACTTTTCGAGGTCATCCCGCACGGCCTTTGGCCCGGTCACCTGCCAGGCGAGAATGAGCCGCTGGAGGTCGCGTTCGCCGCCCATCGTGCCGCCGGCGGCGGTCAAGATCTTTTCGCCGATACGGAACAGTCTGTTCGCACCCGTGAAAGCGCCGTTGCTCGCGAGCTCTTCGGTCATGCTCATGTAGATGCCGGGGTCGAGCGGATCGCTGTACAGCAGGTTGCTCATCAACTCGAAACGGCCGACCGGGTCGTCGATCGCGGAAGCAAAGAACGTCTCGGCAACCAGCGCCGCTTCCTTGTTTGTCGGGTCGAGCGAAGTCGCCTGCTTGAGCTTCTCGGCGAACTTGTCTTCGTTGGTGCGCTCGCGATAGAGCAGCGCGGCGTCGAGCGCGAGCCGGCTGCGGATCGCCGGATCGATCGATTTGCCCTCGGGCCCGAGGAACCGCTCGTAGGCCGCGAGCCGGCCCTCCACCGTCTGGATCCGGGCGATGCTCGAGGAGATGAGCCGGAGCTGCGCCACCGTGTCCTTGGGATCGAGCTTGAGCAGGGCCTTGGTCGAAGCGATCGACGCTTCTTCATCGCCCGCGTTCCAGTCGCTCTCGATCCGGCGCCGGAGCAGATCGGCATCGTCGGGCTTGATTCGCGACGCCAGTTCGAGCAGGGCCGACGAGATCTTGTAATCCCGCGGGCTGGGCGCGCCGCTGAGGCGCAGGTCGAGCATCGCGAGGCGCTCGAGCGACCGCACCGTGTAATCGTCCACCGTCCACGACGGGGTCGTCGATCCAGCGTTGGACACACTGGTCGTCAGCCCGGGCGAAGCGGGCGTGGAAGGCGCCGCCGGTTGCTGCGCCAGCACTCCGATCTGGAGCCCGCAGGCTGCCGCGAGCATCGCGCAGCGCGAGAGCCCGGAACGCGCGTTGCCGGAAGAAGTCATTGCCGACCAGGTTGGATGAAACAAGCAGTCGCCTCCGTGCTACGTTCGCCCGCCGCCCCGTCCGTGTTCGTGGGCATCCGCTGCCCCGGCCCTCAAGACCGCATTCCGCCCGCTGGTTTACCACAAACTGTGGATGAACCCCCCGACAGACACAAGCAGGGCCACGAACACGCTTCCTTCCACCAGACCGACCACCCGGCGGTCGGCATGTGGGAACCATCGGTCCGCGACCGCGGCCATGAACACGAACTGGCCCGCGCAAAGCCCCGCAAGCCCGATCCAGAACCCGTGCGACCGCATCCAAGCCCCGGTTACCGGTCCGCCCAGGGCGGCAAACCCGGCGATCGCCAGGAGCGCCGACCACACCGTAAACAGAGTTGTCCGAACCAGCAACACCGCGCCGGGCGAGGTCATCCGAGACACTCCTGAGCAAGCCATCAATCGCGTGCAACGCTATGCACGAGCGGTCCGCGCTGCCTGGTGTTACACTCGATTCACGCTCGCGGGGTGACGGGAGCGTTCCATGTTTGGCAATGTTGTCAGCCTTGGCTTGGCCGTTTCGCTCGTTGTTCCGCAACTCGCGTGGTCGCAGAGCCTTCCCACGCGCTACGACGGCCGCGTCGTCGTATCGGTTGTGCCGCGCGACGCCGCGGATGTGGCGTTTCTGGATCAGATCTCGTCGGACCGCTGGAGCTGCGGCGGCCCCGGGCCCGGCGGCACGGTTGACTATCTCCTCGATGCTTCGCAACTGCCCCTGCTCAACAAGCGGGGCCTTCGCTACGACATCGCGATCCCCGATGTGCAGGCGCTGATTGATGACGAGCAGGCACAGATCAACGACCCGTTCCGACCCCGCGGGTTCTTCGACTCGTTTCCGACCTATGCCGCGACCAGCAGCTATGTGGATTCACTGGTTGCCGGATTTCCCGCGTTTGTCACTCGTGTCTCCGTGGGCTACTCGCTCCAGAACCGCGAGATCTTCGCGTTTCGGGTCACGAGCCCGGTGCCCCCTGCTGCGGGCAGCCCGCGCAAACCGGTGGTGATTATCCAAAGCCTGCAGCACGCCCGGGAATGGATCGGGCTCACCAGCACGCTTTACACCGCGACCCAATTGCTCGCCACGTATCCCACGGATTCCACTGTCCGCGACATGCTCGACCGCTACGAACTGCTGTTCATCCCGATCGTTAATCCCGATGGGTATGAAATCACCTGGACCAGCAACCGCTACTGGCGGAAGAACGCCCGCACCATTTCGCCTCCCGTGCAGGTCGTGGGAGTAGACCTCAACCGAAACTGGAGTGTCGGCTGGGGACTCAATTCCGGGTCCAGCGGCGCGTACAACAACGACACCTACCGCGGCAAGTCGGCGTTCTCCGAGCCGGAGTCGCTCGCGGTTCGAAACCACATACTCGGTATCCCCAGAGTGGCCGCGTTCGTGGATGTCCATACCTATGCCGCGATGATTCTGCGGCCGTGGTCGTACCAGTACGCCACCCCGCCGGGTCTTCCGGGTTTGGCGCGGATCGGACAGGCGATGTCGGCGAACATCAAGTCGGGCACGGGCCGGAACTACCCGTC
>JAFEBN010000024.1 GCA_018242645.1 Planctomycetota bacterium
GGGCCCATCGTGAACCACTGTCCCTGTATGTACGCATGGCCACGCGAGGTCCCGCCGGGGCCGCTCAGAGAACCGAAAGCGAGGTTGCCGTTTGGAGCCGCATCCCTGATGCCCGCGGGCCCGATCGGCGAGAGATCGAGATACGACGTCCGGAACTCGCTGAACGACGGAGTGCTGACGATCAGCAACTCGGTCGGCAGTGGATCTTCGATGTTCACTTGTGCGAGATCGAAATAGGTCCTGCCTCGGTCGTCGCGATCGGCGATCAATGTCGGGCGGACGCGAGGGTCATCCAGAACCCGACGCTTCACCCCGTTCGCGAACCCGATATCGATCGCCATCCCGCTGCCGGGGATATTCGGGGTCGCGGCATACACCGTATTGCCAAACGAATCAGAAGCACTGAAGTGACGCCTCGCGAAGTCCAATGTGCTCAACGAAGAGCCAACGAAGGTTGTAATTCCGACGCTGGGGGCCCCTATCGCAGAGTTCGAGCTGAATCGATTGCCGAAGACCTGCCCCGATCGCGTGATCGCGAAGGAGAAAATGTCGCCGGCGATCGCGGGCCCCAGCGTTCCGGCCCCGGTTCTGTACGCCTGGCTTCCGCCGGAGTTGATGAGGTGAATGAACTGTCCCGCATCGTTGACCTTGCTCTGCAGCGCACCGTTGGGGAACACATCTCCGGTCAGAATCTGAAAGGACTCCACGCGAAACGGCGGGGTGGGCGCCGCTGCAGCGAAACGAGTTTGGGGTCCCAACATCGCGGCGAGGGAACAGAAAACAAAAGAACAAACCCGGTGCATGCACAAACTCCGCGCAAACGCTGAAGTACTCTCAGCGACAATCGGAGCGTACTCGAACAGGGGGTTTATTCAGAGCCCAAATGACCGGCAGGGTCGCTTCTGTGCCGCGAAATCAGCCGGTCGCGGCTCCGTCAATCCACCGCAGCCGTCCGCGACGATGTATTTAACATAACATATAGAGCAAGGTCTTTGATGTTTCAGATAGATTAAGTGTTTGTGAAGTATACTTAATCTCTCGACCTTGCCGGATGCTCGCGACCGCGCCACGGTCCAGCAGGTCACGCAGAGCGACCTGGGCGCAGCGGGTGGACACGTTCATCGACGCTTGGACGGCGGCGGACCCGATCGGTTGCCCTGCAACCACGATCGCCAAAAACGCTTTGAGGGTGTTTCCATCCATCGCGGGGAGTTCTTCGAGAGAAAGACTACCCATAGGGGCTGCCAGCGTCCGAAGTACAATATCGGGCGGTTAGTGTCTGGTCAACAACTTTTTATTGACTGAACGCCTGAAACTCTGAAAACGGGCTTGACGACAAGCCGAAGCTTCCGATCCCGGCAAAGCCGGAACTGTATGTGCTGTCTGATGTTGTGGTTTGAAGAACGCCATTGAACTCGACGGAGAGGTCGCTGCCGTCGCACAAAAGACTGATTTCGTCTCCCGCGACGATCGAGCCCGCGGGGATTGTGGCTAAGACCGTTTCGACGTTGTTCGCGATCTTGAGAAGCTCGACCGTTGCGGCGCTTTCGACGTAGCGGGCGACGTAGCCGTTGGTGCCGTTCAGATTCCCGCGTGCGATGACGCCGTCGCTTCCCTCTGCAGTGATTGAGGCCAAGCGGAAAGAAACGCGGCAATTGTCGTACGTCCGGCCTGGAATCATTGCACGGCCGCCCACGCTGATCGTGGCTTGTCCAGAGCCGGCGCTCTCGGTGGAGGTGGACCCCGGCGCAAGCCGCCAGAAAGCCTCTGTGCCGCCGTTGCTGAACCGGTCGAGGATGGGGAAGTCGGTATCCGGCACGGTCAAAACGTCGTCGTCGTGGCGGTGCGCCATGACGTACGAGAGTGCCAGCACGCCCGCAAGGCTTCCAAGGGCCGGCATCTCAAGCCTGATGCTCATGCCGCCCTGATGCTCGCCGCCTGGTCCGTGCGGCACGGTTCCGCCGCCTCCACCTCCGCCGCCTGGTTGGGTCGGATTGCCGGGCGTTCCGCCTGGTGAAATCGGCATCGGCGGCGCGGGCGTGAAGTTGCCTTCGTAGTCGCCGGGGATTGCGTCGTTGGTGACGGCCTCGATTCGCGAGCGGCGGCGCTCATCAAACGGCGTCAAGCCCAGACCGGCGAAGCCGCGGCGGTTTCCAGCTCTCGCGACGGGCGCGGGCGTGTTGAAGCTCCCGCCTTCAACAAAGGCGCGGACCGCTTCGTAGACCTGCTGGCTGTAGTGGTCAAAGTCCAAAAGGACCGCCTCACGAACTAAGGTCAATTTCCTGTGTCAGCTGGCCGACGTGCAGTTGCACGTGCGCCAGTCCTTCGATGCTCTTGGGGCTTCCGCTGCTCGCCGCCGCGACCTGGGCGCCGTTCAACAGCAAGCCCACATCCAGCGTTGCGCCTCGCTTGAGCCGCTGCGCCGCCGGTGCGAGCGCACGAATCGCGTAGAGCTTCTGCGGCAGCGTGTCGCCGAACGATCCGGGTGGAAACCCGATCGTGAAAAGGAAGTTCTCATCGGGTGCCTGGGATGATGCGCCGAAACCACCCGCTTCGATGCCGGGGAACGGCGTGCGGATCACGGAGAACGCGCCCGGGTTCATCTGTTTCCAGTTGTAGCCCACCACGATCGCCGCCTTGGCTCCCCGCACGTCGCCCCAGGCCGAAGCCGATGCCGCGCTGCTGGCCCATCCCAGGCCGTTGTAGTCGGTCGGCATCATCTGGAAAAACGCGCCGAGCAAGACACCCTCCGCGGCGATGTCGGGGCCGATCGTCCAGCGGCGCAGGCCGTAGACGTAGCAGTTGCCCGCTGCGGGCGCTGAGAGTCCAGAGGGCACGGTGATCTTGTCGAAGCCGCATTGGTACGTGCGCTGGGGCGGGAAGATCGCCGACAGCGTGCGCGTTGTCGGGGGCGTGAGCGTGCCTTTGAGATCTTCCACTGTGAGGGCGGAACGTCCAAGGATCTCGCGAACCGTCTGGTTTGGGTGGCTGAAGCCGGACATATTCTGCTCTCCGGGGTGGGGTAAACGCGAGCTTTTTGGGTTACTTCGCGTCGCCCACGGCCACCTTCATCCCGTTCAGAATGAACTGGGCCTTGACCGCCACAGCGGAATCGTTGTAGAGCGTGACCGTGACCTGCGAACCAGGCGGGCAAACGATCGGGTTGATCATGAACTGCTGCTTTTCCGCGTGGCTGAGCAAGCTGGAGAGGCGCACGGGCTGATCGAACAGCTCGCCCGCGGCAGTCTTGATCTGGATTCGGAAGTGGGTCAGATTGGGCATCGTGTTCGAAGACGATGCCGGATCGGCGCGCCTCGAGACCGGCGAGCCGGCAACGGCGGAAGAAAGCGCATTGACAAGGAAAACATCGCCGTCCAGCTCGTTGACCTGGAAGATGTAACTCTGCTCGATGTTGACCTGAACAGACGCCGCCGTACCCGCCGCGAGCGAAGTGTCGAAGTTGGCCGTGTAGCCGAAGGGCCGCGCGGGTGGGTTGGTCAGGCCGGAGAGCGTGTTCACACCGGCGTTCTGCATGATCTGTTGAGCGGTGAGTGCGGACATGATCGAACTTCCTTGTTGAAGGGTGGGGGATCGGGTTCGGAAAAAGCCCAGCCGCCTTTCGACGGCCGGGATTGGACGCGCTGGCAGGCGCGATGAATTGGCTTAGTTGTTTGCCGGAGCGACCAGGTAGCCTTCCAGGCCGATCACGAGATAGGGGTTCGTGAAGCCGGTGGAAGCCGACAGAGCCGCCGCAAACTCGGTCTGGAAGCTGAAGTTCTTGGCCGGGATGATCGGCGTGGGAACCATCTCGAACTTGTTCTGCACCGTCGGATCGCCGTTGGTCGGCCGGCCGAGGTAGGAAGAAGCCGTCGTCGGCGAGATCGCGGTTTCCGGAATGAGGCCCTTGTAGTCCACGCCGCCGCCTTCGGGGAAGTTCTTGAGGCCCAGCAGGCGGTCGATCACGACGCGATCGCCGATCTTGAACGTGGTCTCCGAGTTCTCGAAGAGGTTGCGCACATAGTCGGACATGAGGCGCGTGTAGTTGAGCGCGGCAGCGCCGTCGTACTTGAACGAAGCGCGGATGTTGGTGCACCAGAAGGCGTTCTCAGCCGGGAACTGGTTGGCAACAGCCATGTTCGTCACGAACGGCGTGGAGCCGACGTTGAAGAACTTGTACACGCGCGTTTGCGTGTCAAGGGCAACGGCGTGCCAGAACGTGCGCTTCGTCACAGCAACCTTTTCGTTGCTGATCGGCAGCGGCACGCCGGGCGTGGTCAGGGCCGCGCCGACGAGGGCGAACATGCCCGCGACTTCGGTGGACCAGCCGGGGTAGGTCACGAGGTTCATACCCGCGGCGTCGGCGGCGTTCAGATCTTCCGCAAGACCGCCCGACAGGCCGTTAAAATAAGCGTTGGCAAAATCCATGACTCAGGTTCTCTTTCTGGCCCTGTGCCGGGCCTGGCTTTGTGTGTGAGTGGAGGGGTTGAGGGTGGACGATCAGTTGCGGACAGCCGCGGCGTACACGCTGGGACGGATCACGTTGCGCGGCGGGTTGAGGCCGAAGTAGGCGACGCCGTTGGGCCGGCCATAGCCCGAGAGCGGCGAAGCGTTCGGCGCGGTGTTGGTGTTGCCGGCCTTCCAATTGGTGTAGAGGGTCGTGGCGGCGCTGGCGGCGATGCCGGTCGCGATCGGGCCAGCCAGGCCGCGCGGAATGAACCGCGGGCCAAAGCGGGCGACGAGGACCGCCAGGCCGATCATCGCGCCGATGCGCTTGTAACCGGTCTGGTCCTTCACCCACGGGATGCGGTCGAGGATCATCGGCGTGGCGACGACGCCCGCGGCAGCTGCAGCGCCCAGAACCGCGACGTTCTTGGCGGTGCCGACCAGTCCGCCGCCCCCGAGCGAGAGGCCGAGACCGCCGCCGCCGGAGCGACGACGACGCGCACGGCGCGGCGCGGGGGAGCCCGCGTAGCGGACGATGGTCCGCGTGCGGGAGCGGGACTTGCGGCGACTGGACCGGCGGCGCTTGGGCGCGAAGTACTTGGCCTGGGCGGCAGTCATGGTGCGGCGGCGACGACGACGGCGGCGGGGATTGGCGATCATGAGCGTGGACACGGGGCGAACTCCTTGGAGGAAGTGAGAGGCGTGGTCAGTCCTGAATCTCCCCGTCGCGCACGCGGCAACGGATCACGATGAGATCTCCGGACCTGGAAACTTCGATCTTCTCGGAGCGTTTGAACACGTGATATCGCATCTTCCCGCCGCCGCGCGGAACGTATTGCAACATCGCCGCTTGTCCGAAAGGACGAAGACTGACAGACTTGGCTGATTTGGTGGGCTTGCTGCGGCTCATTTGAACCACCGTCTTCCGCGCCGACCGTTTCCGTGAAGAACGGACTGCAAGAGAAACGCGATGACGCCCAGCTCGAACCAGCTGAATTCGTTGTTTCCGATCTTGATGACCGGGCCGCTGAGGTTGCGGGGACGGTTAATCAGGCCCTTCGGGTCGATCATGACTTTTTCCCCTTGAACATGTTGCCGACCAGGTACAGGCCCGCAACAACGGCGAGCACTCCGCCCAGGTTGATTGCCTTGTCGAGCGTGCTGCCGCGAAAATCCGGATTGGTGGGCGAAACAGGGATAACAGGCCCAACAGGAACTCGGTCGGGATGTTCTGCGTTAAACTTCTTTTTGGCTTCGATGTCAGCCTTGAGCGCAAGCAGGCCAAGATCGAACTGCTTTTGGTTGTTGTCGAGGGCGATGATGGATCGGTTGTTGGATTCGGTGTAGAACGAACCGGCCCAAATGCTCCCCACGATTGTGGCGGCAGCAATGGCTGTTATGATCAAAAGTGCCAACAGCTCGCCCAAGCCAGACGGGGCGCGAATTGCGTCCCCAGGCTTCAAAGCTCCGCTGGAAACGGCGTCATCTGAAGCGGCAACGAGCACCCGCGCAATTTGTCTTTCCTGCTCGTACAGGGCGTCAAGCGTGGCGTAGGCCGCGTTGAGGCGCTGAGCGAGACCTTCGTCGGGAAAGTTTACACTGGCGTTCAAGTCAGCAAGCCACTTGATGTAGCTTCGGTTTTTCCGCTGGAGAGAAGGAAACCGAAGCAAATTGGCCCGCCACTCGTCGGCCTTTCCGGGGGTCAACAGGTCAAATTGGAAGGTGGCGGGCATGGCTTATACTTCTTGCATGGGGAACACGAACAAAGAGCTGGCAGAGGCAAAGGAACTGGTCGGGGCCGCGTCTGTGTTGACCTTTGCCGGAATGGCGGCAGGGGTTGGCGTCATTGCCGGCATGTGGCACGGCTACGGACAGGCGGTGCAAAGGCACGAGACGGTCAAGCTGGCAAGAGCGTTTGCCGGAAAGACTGAAGCTGTCACGATGGAGGACGTCGCGAAATTGGATTGGTTTGTTCCGGCGCTCATCGGCATTGTCCTTTGTGCGATTGGTGCGATTGCGTTCTCGTCGATTTACGTTGTGATCAAGGCAATCACTGAGAAGCGGTCAACCAGCAAACAACAGGGCGACAGCGCCCAAAGCCAACCAGACCCAGCCGGGTAAGCCGAGAGCCGACCCGCTGGGTGCGGTCGGTGTCGGCACGGGGTAACGCTGCGTCAACCACTCCCACGTCGGCGGCGGGCCGCTGGGGTTCTTCTGCATGAAGTTGGCGAAGTCCACGACCCAGTACTCCAGCGCCGTCTCGAGCGCCGTCAGGTCGTTCACGCGGGCACGGAAACGCACGGCCCGATCGAGCTCCGCCTGGCCCCAGTACTCGCGGTCCACAAGGATCTGAGCGGTTGGGGCGTTGATCGAGACCTTGGGCGTGCCGATGTCGTCCAGCAAGCCCGAATCCGGGCCCAGCGTTTCGACGCTGAGAGCGAAGTCGTTCATCGCGGCGATCGTGGCGGCGCGTGCATCCTCGACGCACGCCGACTCGTCCGACCACGCGGTATCGAGCATGTCCAGCGTGGTCTGCAAGTACTGCTGCAGCTGGGGCGGGTACAGCGGATACAGCTGGCCGTCGATGAACAGGCGTTGGCGACGCATCGCGACCGAGTACAAGGCTTCCTGCACCTGGCCGAGTCCCACCAGCTGCGTGATTCGCTCGTTTTGCTGCTGGGTGCTGATCATCGACGCGAGCCCTTCCGCTTGCTCTTGCTGAACAGGAACAACATGCCGAGAACCGCGACGAAAACCGCCGTGTTGCGGCTGTTGTCGTCGGAGACCTGCGCTTGCACGCCCGCGGCCTGGCTGAGAATCTGCTGCGCCGCCTGCTGCTCTGCGGCGATCTTCTCGTAGTTGAAGTTGGACGCGCTGTTGTCCTGAATGACCGGCTTTGCCCCGGTCGGCGTGCTGGGATCGAGGTTGCCGCTGGGCGTCGTGGTGGTTGTCGTGGTCGTGGTTGGCGCGGGCGCCGTCGGTGCCGGCTGTGCCGGGGCCGGTCCCGGGTTGCCGCCCCCGCCCCGATACTGCGGCGGTGGGGGCCACGGACCGCTGTAGTCGGGCAAGACCCGCTCGAAGCTCCTCGCGTTCACTCTGCGGCCGTTCTGCAGCACGTAGACCGAGTCGAAGCCGTCCCCCACTTTGTTCCGCTGCGTCTGCGGAATCCGGATGTCCTCGATGAACGCCTGAGCTCCGTTGAACGTTGTTGGCGACAATCCCAGGCCGCGGAGCGTCGTCAATCGACGCAGCGATGAGGGATGCGGACGCGAGAAGGGCCGCGAGCCAGAGGGAGCAAACGCGAATTGCTGAGCAAACGCCGAGCACACTGCTACCTCCGTTGCGTGAGAAGGAACACGCCTCCAAGGGCGACAAGCGCCGCGATCTCGGGCTTGAGGCCGAAGATCGTGCCGCTGCCGCTGTTGGCGGAAACGGCGTTGGGGTTGAACTGCGGGATGAGAACTTGCGGGCTTGTGTTGGTGTTGAACAGCTTGGACAGGACGGCGAGCATCGACCAATCGACGTTGCCGGTCGTGTTCTGCTGCTGCAGGTAGGGCTGCTGGCCCGCGGCGTAGTAGTAACCGGGCAGGGCCTGCTGTTGCTGCTGGCCGTTGGCGGCGTTGACGAAGGGGGCGACGGCTCCCGCCACGTCCTGCACGGCGTTGGTCACGCTGTGGAACGCCTCGGACAGCCATGAACCCATGCCGCGAAGGTTGCCGCCGCGTTGGGTGCGGATGCTGCGGATCTGCTGGCGCACCTGGGCGACACGCTGAGCGACCTTGGCTCCGTCCGGCACGTTGGCCGCGGCCTTGCCGATCCCGGCAAGGTACGTATCCAGCTCAAGGACGGCGGCTTGCCCGAGACCCGAAAGGCCCTTGAACAGCTGCGTTCGGCTCGCGTCGTCCATCGCGATAATCGTCGCGATTGCGGCGCGGGCGTTGGTCATGGCCTTTAGATCAACCATTTTTCTCGCTCGCTGGGTGGGGGCAAACAGGGGGAAAAGGGGGCGAACTTCGGCGGAAGTCCGCCCCCGCTCTCGGAAGGGCAGGCGGCTCGTTACTTCGCCTTGGCGGGCTTCTTGCCGGACTCGGCGGCCTCGATGGCGTCGTGGATTTCGCTGGGCGTCTCGGTCACGTAGACCGCGTTGCCGCCGCTGAGGCTGATGTACGTGCCGGAATCGACCTTGACGAGAGACGTGATTGCCGACGTCTCGACGAAGGTGGATTCCTTGGGGTTGTCGCGGTTGGTGAGTTTGATTCTCATGTGTGCTGGACTCCGGTGCGTCTCTTGGCGCTGAGATGACCACTGATGCCGCCCCCGACCAGCGCCGCCCCTGCGACCGCGAAAAGCTGCTGGTCCTGCCTGGCCTCAATGCGATTGAGCCTGGCGTAGACCTCTTGCATTTCGCGAGCGGTGGGGGCGTCGTCTGCCGCCGCGAGTGCGGCTTGCCCGTTGACCCAGGCGGCGACCATCAGCAACGCGCCGACGGTGACGGCTCCAAGGGCTCGGGGGCGACGTGAGCGGAAGAAGTGAAACATGCGACCAATTCAGTCGGTCGCACGGGCTGAGTCAAACTAGTGCCAAATTGGCACTAGTTGAGCGTGTAGGTTGTGGCCTTGCCGCGGCGGGCCTCGTGCCGGATGAAACCGGCGCGCGTCAGCTGCCGAACGCTGCGGATCACGGAGCGCCGCGACACTCCGGCCTCTCGCTCGATTTCAGCCAGTCCCAGCACACGCGGCCCATCGCGCAGCATCGACTGCAGCGCGTCGAGGACAACGCGGGCAGTGTGGCGCAGAGCGGCGCGGTTGGGAGTGGGGGAGTTCACGATCTCATCTTCCGAGCGGCTTCAACAAGCGGCTTGAACGGGCTCGGCTCCTTTGTGGGCGCAAGGCGGTTGAGATGCACCCAAATTGCGGCCCAGTATCCAAACATCCAGAATTTGTAACGCGAAAGCGCGTCGATCGCCTTTACTCTTGCCTCTGCTCGCTCATGCTCGATGTTGGGAGTGGGGCGGTTCATCCATCGTCCTTACTGGTCGCGCCAGACCATCGACCCGTCCGCGGAGATATTCCACGGGCGCGCCTTGGGCGTCACGCTGGCGCAGCGGTGTTGCCAGTTGCGAGCGGCCCACTTCCAAAAGCCTTCGTTGCCCGGATCGTGCGGGCGTTCCCCACACTCATCGCAGCGGGGATTCTGCTGGTGCTTTTCGTGTTGCTTCTTTGTCTCAGCTGGCATCGGTGCGCCTTTCAGAATGGCGGTTCAACGACCGTCGAACCATCGACGGTGTTGTCTCGCGGGTTCAAACGCTGAATTTCCTCGTACTGGCGGTCCTGCGCCTCGCTCGCGGGCGTGATGGTGTACGAAACGAGCACGCGCGTGCGGTCGTAGGTGGTTCCGCCGCGGCGTCGTCCCTCGCTGCTGGCGGGGTCACGCTTCCAGCTGCGAAAGTGCCTTGTGATGGTGTCGTACAGCCGCCCCGTGTGCGACTCGCCGACGTACAAGACCTTTTTTGTTTTGGCGTCGATAATCGCGTAACAGCCGGAGGCTTTGAAGTCGCGCAGCACATCAAGTTCGGGCGCGTAGCCCCAATGCTCTTTAGTTGGCCCGCGTGCTTCCCACAGCACCCACGCCGGGAACGGTGCGACTTTTTCTATTTTGGTCATGGCTGAGCTTCCTTGCTCTCTGAATGCAGCGGCCGATGTGCGCCGCCATGAAGGGACAGACTGCGTTTCCTACGGCTCGATACTCGGCAGCGCGGGCTTTAAGCCCATCATCCAGCGGCAAAAAGAAGGGCTCGGGAATTTCTGGATGAGGTTGATCGTCAAGGCTTGCAAGCTGGGAGAAATCGCTTTTCCCTTCCGCGTTACAATGCACAGCCGCCCACTGATCGGGCGTAAAGCGAATGCTCGCTTGGTCGGCTTGAACAATGCAATCGCGATGCTGGCCGCTGGGGTAGGCAACAACAAAAACCCGCTCGCGGGAATGCGGCGCGCCGAAGTCCGACGCGCGTAAACTGACCCATTCCGCATCGAACCCGATCTGGGCCAGGTCTCCGAGAACTCGATGCATCCCTCTTCCGGGAAAACGCAAAGCTGACACGTTCTCCAAGATCGCGTACGTGGGTCGAAGGTCGCGAATGAGCCTCGCAACGTGCGACCACAGGCCCGATCTTTCTCCTGCGTCGATTCCTCCCGCGAAGTTTCTTCGCGCGGAGCTGATGTCTTGGCACGGGAAGCCGGCAACGATGCAATCGACGCGACCGCAGGCGTGCCGGATGTGCTTTGCTTCGAGCTTTGCGATGTCGCCAAAGAGGGGGACGCCGGTGAACTCGCGATGGAGCTCTTTTCGGCAGTAGTCGTCGATTTCACAGAGTCCGACGATTTCAAAGCCTTCACTCCTTAAGCCGCGGTCCATGCCGCCGATGCCGGAGAACAACGACAGCGTTCTCATTGCTTGCGCCCCGGTACCGCGGAGCCGCTCCCCGCCTTCATCGTGTCGGCCTGGGGCGGCGTGTAGCCCGCGACGCGCTGCGCCGCCGCGATGTACGGGCCGAAGTCGCGCCAGTGTGCTTTCGCGTTGCCGCCGCACCAGAGGACAACGCCGTCCGCGCCGATTGAACGGCACGTGCTGAGCATCGACCGCCAGTAGGTGAGCGGGACAAGCGTTCCGCCAACGTCGGGCACGCTCGGATGGAAAACGGGCGACAGGAAAGGGACGATGCTGAACGGACGGGCAAACGCTTTCTGAATAGCCTGCGCACACGCAATTACGGTGTTTGCGACCAATGCCCAGAGAGACGGGTCGATGGTGCTTGCGTACAGAGACGGATTCAGCATGCCAACCGACTTGCCGTTATTCAAGAACGTGAGAAAGTACTCCGCCGAAAGCATTGCGCGGTGAAGGGCCGGGTAGTCAGCCAACAGCACGCGATTCTGAATGTCGAATCCGTTCGGGAACTCCCCGTAGAGTCCGACCGGCCCGCCTGCCGCTTCCTTCACAAATCGAAGGGCTGTGTCGATAAACTTGGCGTCTTCTTCGACCTCGTGACCGCTGAAGCGCCGAACGTCGGTTCGGATTTCGCGATACTCCGGATCGCGCCGCGTCTCGATGTCAAGGATGATCGGCGCGCCTTCCGGCGCTTCGCTCGCCCACTTCGCGGCCTCGGCAGCGTCCAGCTTGGTCAAGTCGCGAGCGCCGCCCGTGTTGGGCTTGATCGCGTAGAACGCCTGCCCGCTGACTCGGCAGGGCAGCAAGCCGGGAATCGGCTGTGTGACGGGCGTGGGGCGGCCTGGTGCGTCGAGCCAATCGTAAACCTTCATCGGTGGTGCTCCTTAAAGTCGCTTGGGGTTGACGGGGTACACGCGATACCGCGCGGCCTTGGGGTGCTCGCCTGGCGGGGTTCGCTCCTGCGGGTCGATGCCGTACACGTCGCGCGTCAAGAACGCGCGGTCCCAGTAGTCGCGGATGCTGCGGACGCTGTTGTTGTTGCGATACTGGCCGCAGTAGACGTGCTGGAAGTCCTGATCGACCTTGCTGCCGGCCACGACAAGCACCACGTTCGGCATGTAGCTCGCAAGCATCGCGGAGACTCCGAGCGTGGCGCGGTCGTCGCAGTCGCCCTTGGTTGATCCGCTGGCGCGGATTTCCGCGATCATTTGCGCCGGATGCCGGACCAACTCGACGCGCTCCGGATCGGCCTTGAAGTCAACGAACATGTCGAGAGCCCGGTAGATATCAAGCGCGCCGAACAGGAAGCGGAGATCTTCCCGCATGGTCGTTGCCGCGTTCTGCGCCACGGCGATCATCGCGGCGATCGTGTCGTCGGTGCCCGCGTCGCCCTCGCGAATCGTGAGGGTGAGCGTGCGGTCGTAGGGTGCAGCCTGACCCGTGCGGCGGGCGATGGGGTTGGGGTTCACAGCCGCACCTCCTTGTTTTGGTCGATCAGAATGCCGGCCGCGACGATGGCGTCGAGTGCGATGAGTTTCATTCGCTGGACCGCTCCCCCCGCAAACGCTTCGTTCTCGTATTTGCCTTCGGCGAGCATGGAAACGAAGATCGGCGCCGCGATCTGCAACCGGAGGGCCCTATTCCATTCATCAGAGGCGATTTGTCTCGATGCCTGGCTGGACGACTCTTGCAATGAACGAAGAATTTCATCGACGGCGCTTGCGTAGTTTGCCACCGTCGTTTTCGGGGATGTTGTGGTCTCGGCCATCTGATTCTCCTTAAATCCCGGCATCGAGTGCGAACCCGATGCCGAGTGGGATACGTGCGTCGCAGTGCTGAGCGGGATTTGAACCCGCGTTTCCTCACTACACGGGCCGCTTCTCACGCCGCGCCCTATCGAGAGGTGTCCTAGACCTTGCTGGACGATCAGCCAGCACGCAGAGCCCTTTCCAAAAAGGGTGTTTCAGTTCTCCACGCCAGCGGGCAGCCGTCCTGCTGACGCTGCCGCTGCCGCGGCTTCGTATTTCGCGATGACGCGCAGGTCACGGGCGCACTTCAGCCGTGCCGATGCGATCTCGTCGATGACCTTCTGCGTGTCCACGCCGTGCACGATGACGCCGGACGGCGAGTTGCGAAGCTGCACCATCGTCTGGCCGAGTTGCCCCCGGAAAACCGCCACAACGTCCAGCGGATCAACCGCAACGTCGGTCCCGAATCGCACGAAACCCGACTGCAGCGTGATCTCCACGGCGTTTGGTTTGTCGTCGGGCCGGATGAGCTTGGGTTCAAAGTTCAATGGTCACTCCTTGTGCTGAACGCGCCGCGTGGTCGGTGGATCGCACGGCGCGGGGCGTCTTGCCCGTGCGGATTTACAGGCCCAGCAACAGCTGCACGATGAACGGCGCGAGTTCGCCGGGAATCTTGCCGGTGGTGCGGATCTGCTCGATGAGAGCTTCCTTGCTCGCCTGGTCGCGCTGCGCCCAGTAGTTCGTCAGAGGGATCAGCGCTTCGTTCGTGGCCCGCGTGGTCTCGGCGGCGTTGCCGCCGATCCGCACCCCTTCACCCTGCAGCAAGCCGGTTTCCGGGTTGTAGGTGAAGCTGTCGGCCTCTATGGTGTTATTGGCGGCGCTGAAGAGGCTGAAAGCTGCCTTGCCCGTGGCGTCACGCTGCGCGTGGAGGTTGGTCGGCGTCGATCCGTTCGCGAGCGATCGCGCCTGGTCGGCGTCGGCCAGCGTGTAGACCTGGGTGGTGCCGCCCTCGAGCACGTGGTGCTCGCCGCTGTTGTCGCTGATCGTGGTTCGATACGGCGCGGCGTTGGTGCTGCTGATCTTGTCGGGCGTCTGCTCGTACTTGTTGCCGATGGTTCCGGCGCAGCCGGGCAGAGCGGACGCGACGGTGATAAGCGCCGTCGCGAACCCGATCAGTGTGGCCTTCGTCCACGTGCGGCTTTTTCCGGAGCGTCCGGACGCTTCGCGCATGTCACTTACCTGCGCAGCAAGATGCGCGATGAACGCTTCCTGCTTGGCCTTCTCGATGGAGTCGTTTTTCCGCCGCCTTCGTGTTGGTGTCACTGCTGAGCCTCCGTGCTGGGCTTGTCGCCCTTCTTTGCCCTCGGCTTCTTCGCCTGCGTCGGCGCGTCTGCGTCGGGCGTGGGTTCGTTGGTGCTGCGGCCTTCCGCCGAAACCGTTGTTCGCTTCGTCGTCGTGATCGGCGGCATCTGCGCCGCCGCGGCCTGGCTCATCGTCAAGTCGTCGATGTGCATCTGGTCCGGGTCGGCGTCGTCCGGCTTGTAGAACTCGCGCACCGATGTTTCCAGCTTCACGAGGAACGGACGCGCGGCCTTGACGTCGGGAGCGTTTTGGATGATCAAGTCGGCCAGCGTGCCAAGCGGCATCGTGTCGACCAAGCTGGTATCGACGTTGTTGGCGTCGATCAGGTCGGCCAGAATCGTCGCGTACGAATCGACATCGGGCTCCTGGGCGCTGCAGGCAACGCGGCAGATGCCGACGGCGCTGTTGAGGAAGTCGGCGAGCGACAGGGCCGCGGCGTCTGCGGCCTCGATGTCGCGGTGGTTCAAGGCTCCGGGCGCACCTGCTGCGCCCGGGGTAGACGCTTCGTTCGGCGCAGTCACGGCGGCGGGGGCAGGCCCGCGAACCGTGTTATCCGCCGTTGGAAGCGCTGGGGCGGGGTTGGTCTGCACTTGCGGCGCGGGCTTCTGGGCCTGCTGCTGCAGGAACACGGGCAAAAGGTCTTTGACAAAATCCATCCACGGCGTGCCGTCGTCGCGTGCGCCCTTGCGGTCCTCGATGAAGTCGAGGAATTCGCGCACCTGGCCGAGTCCCATCGGAGCGCCGCCGCCGCTGAGGAACTTCTTGGCGATGTCCGGAACGATCGGCGCGACCAGAGGCACCCACCAACGATCCGGCGCTGGAGCCTGCCGGTTCATCATCGCGATCAGCAGCTGGTTCTGCATTTCCATCTGCTTCAGCAGCACATCGGTTGAACTGACCGGCGCGGCCGGCTGCGCCGGAGGCTGCTGGAAGCCCTGCAGCGGTGCCGGTGCTGGCGCGGGGCTCTCAGGCTGCCGTATGGCCGGACCCGCGCACTCGAACTCGTAGCGGCTCCTGCACCCACGAACGCGGGACGACTCGGCCCACACTTCCGCGATGTACTCGCCCGCGCCGTAGTTGGCCTGGACACTCTCGATGCTGAAGTCGCGGTAGCGGTAGGTGACAACAAACGCCTTCAGCTTCGGGGCCGGCTGCTTTCGAAACAGCCGAATCGTGAGTTTGTCAACGGGGATGCCCTGTTCGATGTTGAGGGCCTGTGCAACGGCGTCCATGTCCTCGGGGACAAGGGGGTTGATCGCGTCGTTTTGGCCTGCCTGTTGAGCGGTGGTCATATGGGCCTTTTTGAGGGGTTAGCAGGGGGGTTAAGCCGTGGCGGCGTTGCTGGCGTTATCCCCGGAATCTGCGGGGTTTTTGAGTGGTTTTGGGTCGAAATGACCGGCCGCGGCGAGCCAGTCCTTTGCAGCGCCCATCACGGTCGGCTTTGTGACGATGCTGGACGGACGCTCACCCTTGAATTTGGCGGTTCGGAGGACGCCGTTGAGCGACGGTCGGCCAAGGTTGCTCAGCGCCTCGAGACATTCCGCGATGACCGCTTCGGGCAGCTGATCGACAACACGCTGAAACGCGGCGCGATCCTCGGCGATCGTGCGTTTTTCGTCGATCGCGGACTGGTCGCGCATCGCCTTGGCCGCGGCCTCGCGCCGGTCGAACTCCGCGCGGACCTCGGCCTGCATCTCGTCCTTCTGCGCCTCGGACGTGTTGTCTATTTCGATGTAGTCACGTTTACAAGCATCCTGCCACAGCCGGCCAGAAAACGGGCGTCCCTCTTTTTGCCTGCTAATTAGATTCTGATATTGGGCGATGACGTACGCAAGGCCGCGAGACTTTACGTATTGGTCGAACTCGTTCTTATGAAACGGCGGACGCAGGCTGACCGCTTTGAGGAGGTATTGCTTGTACCGCCTGTCTTGAAAGTCTGCCGAGAAATCCGCAGCAGCAGCCGTTTCGCTTCCGGGCTTCTGCTGCTGCTGCTTTCTGTTTTGCGCGGGGTATGGGGGAGTGTGAGGGGGAAAGGGGGCGATCGGCGCACCGTTGTGCGCCTTTTTCGGCTCATCGGCGCACGGTTGTGCGCCTTTCGGTCTGATCGGCGCATCGTCGTGCGCCTGTTTTCCCGGATTGGCGCACGGCTGTGCGCCTGTTTCGGCCCCCGATCCCTCTCGAACAAGCGCACAGATCTGCGCCTGTGTCGCCTCCCCGTGATGGCGGCACATATCCGAGCCGTTCGGGTTGTTGCTTGCGTTTGTTCCCGATTCTGGTGGTGACGGCGCGTTTGACAGCAATGGCAATTGCGTCCCGCCCGCTTTACATAACATATATTATCGGACTTTGTATTGGGCTTGGGCCTGATTTTCAGCCCAGTTTGCGAGATCGTCGCTGTACGCCGAAAGCCTCCAGAAAAGCAGCCGGTGCCCGCCGAAGAACTTCCATCGCTCCGGGCGACCCAGCGACTCCCACAGTCGATCGCTGAGATCCGCCGGCACCAGCGTGTCGAAGCGGCCCTGGATCATCAGCACGCGATCGGTCGGGATCGAGCGTGCGAGCGTGCCGGGGTCAACGGTGCAGTTCGCCCGGAACGACTCGGTGAAATCGCGTTGCTGTTCGGGCAGGGGGGTGTCGGTCCGCCAGGCGACTGTCGGTTCGCCTCCGTTGAGGTCGGTCCGTTTGAAGAGCTGTTCGAAGTCTTCGAACCCCCCGATGATGATCAGCCCGGCAAGGCGGTCCACGTGCCGGGAAGCGAACGCCATGGCCGCGGGCACCCCCCCGCTGCACCCGACGACGATGAGCGGCTTGGTCTTGAGCGCGGGCTGATCCCGCTCAAGCCAGGCGAGAATCGGTTCGGCACCGGTCGCGCAGGCGGTGACCGACTTGGAAATGGACTTCCCGAGACTCGTTCCGGCAGCGGTCGCGTTCGGATATACGGAGACCATCGTCAACCGTTGCCTGATGCCCTCCCACGTCGAAGCGAACATCAACGACAACCGCTCTTTCGGGTCATCGGGCAAATCCTCCAGCTTGACGCGGAGTCGTGCGTAGCCCGTGAGCACCGACTCCAGCGAACCGATGAATGCGAAGCCGTCGCGCATGAACGCCACTTGGCAGTCGATTTCAAGTTTCCAGCTCGGCCCGATGCCGCCGAACCAGATGACGGTGCCCGGAGCAGCATCTCCGCTCCATGAAGGCGCCGCGGCGTATTCCCTGGACTCGCTGATCCGCTCGGCCAGGGGGTTTGGAGCGTAATACGGAATACCCGTGGATTGAAACTGCGGCGGCGGCTGGAAAAGATTCTCCCAGTCTTTGTCGGGCGTCAGCACCCGCCAGAACCGCGTTTCCAATCTTGCGGGCAAGGCCCGCGCCTCGTGTGGCGCGGAAAGTTCCACCGCGTTCACGTCTCCGGCGGAAATCGTGATCGACGAGTTCTTTGAGCTGGGTTCCTTTGCGGGCGCACAGTCAACGAGGACGGCGCCCCCCGCGACAGCCTTGCGGTCGACCCGCAGCACGCGCAAAGAGTTGGGAGCCGGAGAGGTTTGGGCTGGCGGGTCGATCGCGCCACTTTGTGGAATCAGGTCCGGAATTCTCACCGCGAACTTCTCAGCCTCCGCGTGATTGAAAGTGGGCGTCTCGAGCGCACTTGGGACGATCGAACGCGCCACGTTCGGTTCCCCGGGGTCATGCGTCATGCATCCGGCGATCGCCGTGGTTGCACAAATCACCCAGGGCCTCGCGCCCGCACACACCGCTCTGCAAAGCTTCTTCACGGTTCACACGACTCCACCGCTGCCCACGCGGGTGTTCAATGTACCTCAAATGGTGCAGCGGGGTCGGCACCGCTTACACTCGTGCCCTATGCCCCAGACGATCTCGCTCTCGACCGGTTCTCTGTCCATCGAAGATGTCGTCCAGGTCGCCCGCGGCGGCGCGCGCGTTCGCGTCACGCCCAAGGCGATCACCGCGATGAAGCGATCGCGGGCGAGCGTGGAGAAAGCGCTCAAAGATGGGCAGCCTCACTACGGGATCAACACCGGCTTCGGATCGCTGAGCAAGCAGCGGATCGGCGAGGCCGACCTTGCCACGCTCCAGCGGAATCTGGTGCGGTCGCATGCCGCCGGCGTGGGAACCCCCCTGCCCGACGACGTCGTCCGGGCGATGATGCTGCTGCTCGCGGCGTCGCTGGCCCGCGGCCACTCCGGCGTGCGCCCCGTCGTCTGCGAGACGATCGTGGCGATGCTGAACAAGGGCGTCACGCCCCTCGTGCCGAGCGTGGGCAGTGTCGGCGCATCGGGCGACCTCGCACCGCTCTCGGCGGTCGCGCTTGTGGCGATCGGCGAGGGCGAAGCGGTGCTGGGCGGGCGTCGAATGAAGGGTGGCGACGCGTTACGTAAAGCAGGAGTGAAACCGGTTGCGCTCTCGGCCAAAGAAGGGCTGGCGCTGATCAACGGCACGCACCTGATGGCGGGCTGGGGGAGCCTGATCTCGCACGATGCGTCCGTGCTGTTCGGCGCCGCGGTCGTGGCGGCCGCAATGTCCATCGACGCCTGCCGCGGCACCGACGAGTTTCTCGATGCGCGTCTCTACGAGGCCCGCAAAAACCTGAACGCCGGCGCCGTCGCGGCGCGCATGCGAGCTCTCTTGAAAGGCAGCCGCATTCTGCCCAGTCACGTCGAAAACGACCCGCGGGTGCAAGACCCCTACTCCCTGCGCGCCTCCCCCACTGTCCTGGGCGCGAGCTGGTACGCCATGGGCAACCTGAGCGCCGTGCTCGAGTACGACGAACTGGGTGCGGTGACCGACAATCCGCTGGTTTTTCCCGCGGGGGAGGGGGGCGACATCATCTCCGGCGCCAACTTCCACGGGATGCCGGTAGCGATTCCGCTGGACGTGATGGCGATCGCCTTGTGCCATATCGCCGGCATTTCGGAGCGCCGGGTGTATCTCATGACGGGGGCGTTCGAGCCGGAGAGTCATCTCAAGCCGTTCCTGGCGGCGCGGCCCGGGCTGCAGAGCGGACTGATGATCGCGCAGTACACGGCCGCGGCGTGCGTGAACGAGCTGGTGGGGCTGGCGAACCCCGCGAGCGTGGCGAACGTGCCGACTAGCGCGGGCATGGAGGATTACAACTCCTTTGGTCCGCGCGGTGCGGCAAAGGCTGCACGGGCCCTGGAGTTAACGCGGGCCGTGGTGGCAATCGAACTCATGTGCGCGTCGGAGGGCCTGGATCATCACCGGCCGCTCAAGAGCGGACCGGCGATCGAGCGGGCGTATACGTCGATTCGCTCGCATGTGAAGCCACTGGAAGACGACCGTCCCCTCACGCACGATATCGAAGCGATCGCGGAGTTGATTCGCGCGGGCGCGTTCTCGGAGACTGCCCTTGGCGCGTAAGCACGCCGGGTTCGGGCTTCAGGGGAACAGACCCCGGGTCAGACGGAAAAGACCGGTGAGCACGAGCGCAAAGTAGAGCTCGAACACCGCGAGCGTGAGAAACAGATTGAGCAGCCAGGTGAGCACACCCCACTCCGGCGACAACCAGCCGCGTGCGCGCGCTCGATCCTCGGCGAGCACAGCGACGCCGAGTACCGCCAGAATGACCAGTACCGGTGCGATCGTCAGCGAGAACAGACAGAACGTGATCACGAGCACCGCGAGGATCGGCGTCCAGATCAGCCCCCGGACGAGCGCCCCCGCCGCCAGTGCCTGAAGCTGGGCCCGGGTCTCGGCGATGCGGGTTCCTGCCGCCACATTCGGGACAGCGGCTTCGCGCACTCAATCCCTCGAGGGAATAGCCACAATCGCGGCACCTCATGCGAAACCCTACGCGCGGCGCTGGGCGGGGATCTCACTACACTCCGGGCCCTGAGGAGTGTGTGCATGCCGACGAAAACGAACGAGACGACCGATCGCGTGTCCAAGATGTTCGCCGAGGCTGCGAGCGCCGGTGCGAAGACGTCGGGACCTCGTGTGGTCCGTGCCCCGCGGGGCAGCAAGAAGACCTGCAAAACGTGGCAGACCGAAGCCGCGATGCGGATGCTGATGAACAATCTTGACCCCGATGTGGCGGAACGCCCCGACGACCTGGTGGTCTACGGCGGGCGCGGCCAGGCGGCGCGGTCGTGGCCCGCGTTTGACGCGATCGTGGCGACCCTGAAACGGCTCGAGCCGGATGAAACGCTCCTTGTGCAATCGGGCAAGCCTGTCGGCGTGATCGAGACCCACCCGGATGCGCCGCGGGTGCTGATCGCCAACAGCAACCTGGTCCCCCACTGGGCCACCCAGCAGCACTTTGATGAACTCGCGGCGAAGGGATTGATGATGTACGGCCAGATGACGGCCGGATCGTGGATCTACATCGGGACACAGGGAATTGTGCAGGGGACCTACGAGACATTCCGCGAACTGGGGGAGCGACACTACAAGTCCGATCTCTCGGGCAAGCTGTGCGTGACGTCGGGCTGCGGCGGCATGGGCGGCGCTCAGCCCCTGGCGATCACAATGAACGGCGGAACGTGCCTGATCGCGGACGTGGATCCGACCCGGCTCGAGCGGCGGATTCAAACCAAATACCTGGATGAAGTTGCTCCGACGCTCGATGAGGCCATCGATCGTGCGCTGAAATATGCCAAGGCCAAGAAGGCGCTGAGTGTGGGTGTGTGCTGTAACGCGGTCGACCTGCTCGACCGGCTGCTGGAGCGCAAGATCACACCGGATGCGCTCACCGATCAAACCAGCGCGCACGATGTGCTCAACTACGTGCCGGCCGGCATGTCGCTGGAGGAAGCGGCCAAGCTGCGTGCCAAGAGTCCCAAGAAGTACGAAGAGCAGAGCATGGCAACCATGGAACGCCACGTGCGGGCGATGGTGGCGCTGCAGAAGCGGGGCGCGATCACGTTTGACTACGGCAACAACATCCGGCAGCGCGCGCTCGATGCGGGCTTCAAGGACGCGTTTGCGTTTCCCGGGTTCGTTCCGGCGTACATCCGGCCGCAGTTCTGTGAGGGACGGGGGCCGTTCCGCTTCGTTGCCCTTTCGGGCGATCCGCAGGACATTTTCACGGCCGACGCGGCGTTGATGAAACTCTTCCCCAAGGACAAGGGTCTGCACCGTTGGCTCAAGATGGCGGGTGAACGCATTGCGTTCCAAGGGCTGCCCGCACGCATCTGCTGGCTGGGGCTGGGCCAGCGGGACAAGGCCGGGGTCCTCCTCAACGACCTCGTGAAATCCGGCAAGGTAAAGGCACCGATTGTGATCGGACGCGATCACTTGGACTGCGGCAGCGTCGCCAGCCCGAATCGGGAAACCGAAGGCATGAAGGACGGGACCGACGCCGTCAGCGACTGGGCGATCCTGAACGCGATGGTGAACGTGGCGAGCGGGGCGTCGTGGGTCAGCTTCCACCACGGCGGCGGCGTGGGCATCGGTTTCAGTCAGCACGCAGGACAGGTCATCGTCGCCGACGGCACGCCGGAGGCCGCGGCAAGGCTTCGGCGTGTTCTGACGAATGATCCGGCGATGGGCGTTTTCCGGCATGTGGATGCCGGCTACGAGGAAGCGATGGCGTGCGCCAAAGACCAAAAGGTCGATATCCCGATGCGCGGCCGGTGATTCGAACGGGAGGTAATCGATGGCGGCATCCAACCCTTCCTCGCGGGCGTGGCTCCCCCACTGCCAGGCTCCGAGCTACTCGCCGGGAATACCGGCGACGCGATTTGCCGCTTCGATTCGCACCGATAGCCCGGATGGGTGTTCCTTTGCTTTGCTGGGGATGCCCGACGATCTGGGGGTGCGGCTCAACAACGGGCGCCCGGGCGCGAAAGATGGACCGCGAGCGTTTCGCGCAGCGCTTGAGCGCTATGGCGTGATCCAGACATGGTGGGCCGATCTGCCCGGGGTGTTTGACGCGGGCGATGTGATCCCCGCGGAGGGAAGCGACCCCGCGGCGCTGGCTGCCACGCACGAACGGGTGAGCGCGGCTTCGGCGGCTCTTTCGTCGAGGGGGATGACGGTCATCGGCATCGGCGGCGGGCACGATTTGACGTACGCGCTGGTGCGCGGCGTGCATCGGGCGCACGGTGAGAAGACGATCTCGGGGCTTTACTTCGATGCCCACCTGGATGTGCGCGACACGCCGGGAAGCGGGATGGCGTTTCGGAAACTGGTTGACGACGGCATCGTGAAGAATTTGCGGATCGTGGGCTTCAACCCGCTGGTCAACCTTCGCGAGCACGCGGCGTGGTTCCAGGCCAGGGGCGGCACGATCGCGCCGCCGGGCGCGGTCTCGGTGGGCGGGTTGGACACCACGGGCTCGTTTGTGAGCGTCGACTTGGACGCGATCGACGCCTCTTCGGCTCCGGGCGTGAGCGCCCCGAATCCCGCGGGGATTTCCGCGGCGGCGCTGACGGAGCAGATGACAATCCTGGGTCAGACGTACGACCTCCGGTGTATCGACTTCATGGAGTTGTGCCCGGCGCTTGATGAGGGCGGACGGACCGCGCGGCTCGCGGTGCACCTGATGCTGAGTTACCTGTACGGCGTCTCGCGACGCGGGCCGAGTTTGCGGTGACGGCGTGCCTGCGGTAGGATGTGCCGGACCGGGCGCGTGGGGTCCGGCGGGGGAACGGACAATTGGCGGTTGGGCTTTGGAGGACTCGCTTGAGCCTGCTGATTCGACGTTGCCGCCTGCTCTCGATGGAGCCGCCTCCCGGCTTTGTCGGTGTGCGCACAGGCGAAGCCATGCGCGATCTGCGGGTGCGTGACAATGTTGATGTGCTGATCCGCTCGGGACGCGTCGAAGCGTTTGGCGATGGCATTACTGTCCCGCCCGGGGCACAGGTGATCGACGCCCGGGGGGACGTGCTCATGCCGGGCTTTGTGGACTGCCACACGCACCTCTGCTGGGCGGGTGATCGGCTGGGGGAGTGGTCGCGGCGGCTCGCGGGAGAGAACTACCTCGACATTCTGAAGAGCGGTGGCGGGATCATGAGCACCGTCCGCGCGGTGCGCGAGACGCCGCTGATCACGCTTACCGAACTCGTCCGCCAGCGCCTGGATGTGGTGCTCCGGCAGGGCATCACGACCATCGAGATCAAGTCGGGCTACGGGTTGAGCACGGAAGCGGAGCTCAAGATGCTCCGGGCAACGCGGGACGCGGCGCTCACATGGCCGGGGACGGTTGTGCTGACGGCGCTCCTGGGCCACGCAATCGACGAATCGGCCGGACACAAGCAATTTGTTGACCGGACCATCACCGAGACGCTGCCCGCCGTGCACGCCGAGTTCCCCGGGATCGCCATCGACCTCTTCTGCGAAGAGGGCGCGTGGCCCCTGGCGGACTCGCTCCGGCTGATGCTGGCGGCGCGTGAGCTCGGGCATCCGCTGCGGGTGCACGCGGACCAGTTCACGAGCCGCGGCATGGTGACCGAGGCGGTGAAGCTTGGGGCGTTGAGCGTTGATCATCTCGAGCAGACGACCCCCGTAGAGCTGGAGACGCTGGCGAAGAGCCAGAGTTTCGGCGTGGGCCTGCCGGTGACGGCGATCAACCTGGGCAACCCGCGGAAAGACGCGCCCTTCACCGGGCAGTCGCCGTCGATCAAGTTTGCCAATCTGCGGGGACTGGTCGATGCGGGCGGTCGGGTCTGCATCGCAACCAACGCCAACCCGGGCTCTTCGCCGAGCATGTCCATGCCGTTTGCGATTGCGCTGGCGGTTCGGTTCTGCGGGCTCAGCATCGACGAGGCGATCACGGCGGCGACGGTGAACCCGGCGATCCTGCTGGGGTTCAAGGACCGCGGCATCGTTTCGCCGGGGAAGCGGGCCGACCTGATTCTGCTTCGGCACAGCGACTATCGCGATCTGGCGTATGAACTGGGAGGCGATCCGATTCGTGCGGTGATCGTGGGCGGGCACGTAGCCAGGTACTACGCCGGGAGTTAGATCAAGCCGGGCGTGGGATCACGATGGGGCCGTCGGAGGCTACAAAGGGCTTCCAGCCGCATCCACATTCGGAGCAGGTCTGAAGCCCTTCCGCGGGGTCGATGGCTTCTGAAGCCATCTGGTAGCCGCAGTGCGGGCAGCGCCCGACGCTGAGCCAGCGTGATTTGGCCTCCAAACGGCGGTCGTCGATCGCCCGCCAGAGGCCGACAAGGGCGTTTACAAGCAACAGCAGCACGATGGACCCGACCGGGGAACTGAGCACAAGGAACATGGCCATCGGCCCGGCACGCCAGAGGGCGACGGCATCGCCGACGAAGAGCGCGAACGACAGAAGGATGTACCAACCGGCTCGCGACCGGAGCACCGTACCGCCCAGGGAGATCACCGTGCGGAAAGCGCACAGCAGCGATTCGACGTTGCCGCCGGGCGGGATGTCGACTGGATCGCCGAGCAGCAGCCCCGCAGCCCGGCCTCGATCGTCCTTTCCGTGAACACGGATCACGTGGTCGTACTCCGCGAGTCCTTCTGTGCACCATTCTCCGGCGGGGTCGGGCCGGATGCAAGGCAAAAAGAAAGCGGCCCCGCCAAGAAGCGGGGCCGCGGGTGTTTCACAGAGCGAATTTAGTTGCAGACGAGCTGGTCGTAGGCAACGACGAAGATCTGGAAGTCGGCATCATCGACCATGCCGTC
>JAFEBN010000250.1 GCA_018242645.1 Planctomycetota bacterium
ACGGCGAAATTGAACAAGCTGACGATCAAGGTCGATCGGCCGCAGTTGTCGCCGAAGGACATCGCCGAGCTTGAGGCGGCGCTGAAGAAGGCGGAAGCGGGCAAGGAGTAAGAAGAACGGCCGGATCGGGCCGGAAAGACATTGCGCGTGCCGCGTTCGAAAGGACGCGGGCGCGATTGCGGGGGTGGACGGTTTCGGATGGGAAAATGAGGAGGCGCGTCAGGGGATGCGGAAGGAACCAGCCTGGCCAATGGGCCGGGCACAGGAGAATGCAATGAAGCTGTATCGGAATTCCGGGCTTGCACTGGTGGCGGGTTGTGCGATGGGTCTCTCGGGTGTGAGCGTGGCGATCGAGCCGACGCCGAGCCCGGCGGCGGCCGAGGCGGCGGCGATCCGCGGCATCGCGGAAGAGGGCTTTGTCTACGGCCTTCCGATCGTGATGAACTACGCGGTGATGTACGAGTACTGGATCGACAAGGACTCGGGCCAGTACAAGGCGCCGATGAACACGATCTTTAACGAGGCGCGGGTATTTACACCGGCGGACACGGCGGTGGTGACGCCCAACAGCGACACGCCGTACTCGTTTGGATGTTTCGATCTGCGGGCGCAGCCGTGGGTACTGAGCGTGCCGGCGGTGGAGAAGCCGCGGTATTACTCGGTGCAGTTCACGGACTGGAACACGTTCAACGTGGGGTATGTGGGGAGCCGCGCGACGGGGAATGACGCGGGGGATTACCTGCTGGTGGGACCGGACTGGAAGGGCGAGACGCCCAAGGGGATCAAGGGCGTGATCCGTTCGACGACGCAGTTCTGCCTGGCGATCTATCGCACGCAGCTGTTTAACCCGGACGACATGCCGAATGTGAAGAGGATTCAAGCGGGGTACAAGGCGCAGCCGCTGAATGAATTTCTGAAGCAGCCGGCTCCGCCCGCGGCGCCGGCGCTGAACTTTCCGAAGATCAACAAGGAGATGGCGAAGACCAACTTCTTTGCGTATGTGGACTTCTGTTTGCAGTTTGCGCCGCCGGGGCCGGAGGAAATCGCGACGCGGGCGAAGCTGGCGAAGATGGGGATCGGGCCGGGGCGGACGGTGGACCCGAGCAAGATCACGCCGGCGATCCGGATGGAGATCGCGGAGGGGATGAAGGCGGGCGAGAAGAAGATCGAAGAGAGAATGGCGGGGATTGGCCGGAACATCAACGGCTGGCAGGTGGGTTCGGCGTTTGGCGATCGGGCGTTTTACAACGGCGACTGGCTGCTGCGTGCCGCGGCGGCGCAGGCGGGCATTTACGGGAACAACGCGGAAGAGGCGATGTATCCCATGACCAAGGCGCTGGAGAACGGGGAAGCGCTGGACGGGAGCAAGAACAGCTACACGCTGACGTTTGCGGCGGGGCAACTGCCGCCGGTGAACGCGTTCTGGTCGGTGACGATGTACGACGGGAAAACTCAGCTTTTGGTGAGCAATCCGATCAACCGGTACCTGATCAACTCGCCGATGCTGCCGGGCATGAAGAAGAACGCGGACGGGTCGCTGACGCTGTATGTCCAGAAGAATTCGCCGGGCGCGGACAAGGAATCGAACTGGCTTCCGGCGCCGGACGGGCCGATTTACATGGTGATGCGGTTGTACTGGCCGAAGGAGAAGGCGCCGTCGATCCTGCCGCCGGGAGAGGGGACTTGGAAGCCGCCGGCGGTGATGGTGGTGAGGTGAGGACAAGCCCCCGGATAGCCGGGGGTTTTTTATTTGTCGGAAGTGTCGCGGCAACAAGCGAACGCCGGAGGCTGTTCACGGGTGGCAAGCGCGGGGCTTGATCGGGAGATCCGGCGTGCTGGGAAGCGAAGAGGTGAGACAATGGGGCGCGAATCCTGAAGGACGGTGAAAGATGGAGGCGCACTGATGTCGGAGGAACCGACAGCAGTGCCACGGGGCGTAGGCTCGATCCACAAGTGCGGCGAGAACGAGGTCGGTGCACCCGCAGGTCTGACGGGCTGAATCCCCAATCCGCGTGAAATGCCGATAAATCCCCCACCGGGGCTACAAGATGCCCCAAAAGGGATTTCTGATGCTTGAAGTTCAAACATCCCGGTTCAAGACGGCCGACGGCAAGCTCCAAGAGCGAATTGGCCAAGAGCTTTGGTCCTCTGACGGCCGCCAAGTCCATTGGGTCACGCCCAGAAGCGCCCGAGACCATCTCTCCAAAGACCCAAAGGAACTGATTCCGGTCTCCGAGTGCTACTCCACGCGCGAGGCCTATGAGGCGTCGACTAAAGATCGCGGATGATCGACACCAACTTCTGATTGCACACTGAGAGCGGCTCGCTCTGCCCGCCTGGCTTTCGGCCTCAAACTTGTTCGGCGAAACGATGTTTCTCGGCGAGGGCCAACTGCCCGCGGATTGTCTTGTTCGCCTCTCCGCCATGAAGAATCAGATGCGGCTGGCCAGAGCGGGCCGACCGAAATGGCGTGGAGGGTTCAGGTAATGGCGGACAGCACGGTCGCCCATCCGCGCCGGGTCGACTCGTTTGAGACTCTGGCGGCGGGGTGGTAGAGGGCGTGAGCGGTGATCGGCTTTCCATGCAAGCTTGCTCGAATGGGTCTGGCGGAGTCGCGAAATTCGGCAAATCGGCGTGCCGCGGACGCAGCACCGAGCACTGTACAAGTAAGAAACCATGCTTCGTTGCCCAGGCATGCGATACGCTGGACATTCGGCATGGTTTCTAGAACCCACTCGAGGGTTTTGCGCAGGTAGTCATGGAGAGGGCCGGAGTAGAAGCCAGGGAGCGCGCGGCTCCATCGCGGATCATCGTAAAGCAGGTTTGCGGTTGCGGAGCCGTAGAGCTTCGTGCCGGGAATCAGGGTTGCAAGTTGTGCGAGGCGTTCATTGGACTTGTAGCCACCGGGATCGCCGAGCGATCGCTGCGCGTGACGCCACGGTCGCGACTCTCCTTTGTCGCGCAGGGCGCGAATGACGGGTGTGGGCGCACCATCCTTTGCAAGAAGGAGCGTCTCGCTATCCCAATCACCGAAAAGGGTTTCTGTGCCGTAGAGATGCTTGTTGTTTGGAACGAGCTCAAAGACATTGGTCCAACCAGGCGGCGGAGTGAAGCCGCGGATCCAACTTGGAATGTTTGGCACGGGCATGTGAAACTCCTTGGATGATTCCAAGGTACCACTGGTATGGCTTCGGCCAACTTGATCTAAAAGACTTTTTTGACGTTGAGAACACGTGCCCGACAGCTGCTGCGCTGCCTCCGCCAGAAGAGCTTCATTGGTGTCTGCTACGCAGACAGGAATTCAAGAAAGGGTTCCTGCACCCCTTCGGGGTGCGGGGATCTCGGTGTGGGGTGTCCGGGGGTGGCGAGCCCGGAGGGCTCACGGAACGGAGCCTGGGGTAAGCGAGTCCCTTTTTATCCGTCCAGGTGATGCAGTGGGCATCCTCCGAACAGTAACCCCCGCGCCGACTGGCTTCCTCGGTTTCGCACAGGTCCGCCCGTCGGTTTGGCACTCGCGGTTATGGCCGACCTCCGCGCCGCCAATGCAATTTGAAGCCCTCGTAATCGGCGCGAGCGTGGTGAAGGCTTTTGGCGTGGATGTTCATGGTGTAGAGCATGCGCTCCACCGAATTCTTGATTCCGGCGGGAATAACTATCCGCCCAAACTGTCCTTCTTCGAATACCCGCGCGAGAACGTCGTCGTGATAGCAACCCAAGGGGGCAGCAAGTGTGAACACTGCTTGTTGAGCGCTCGCACGTTCGAACGGAATTCCGAGTTGCGCTTGGGTAATGAATTCCGGGCAATCGGAGCAGAATGCCTTTGCAATGGGATCGTCGGGTTTTTCGCCGGTTGTGTGCCAACCGAGCCTATTCCATTGCCGCTGCATCGCGGGTTGATAGCTCCGGCAAGAGAACCACCAGATCGCACCGTCCTTGTCCCAGTCATCAATGACCGCGAAGTAGGCAGCAACCCATGGCGAAAACGTCCAATCTAAAAGCCTAGTCGGTGCGCCGTAGTGCTGCATGACCGAAGCGACCGGGAAGTAATTCTGCGGGCTTCGCATCGCCAAGTAGTTTTGTTCAAGCGGTCCGAGGAATCTCATCGCATCGTTTGCGAAGTCTTCGAGCAAGGACTGTTCTTCTTTCTCGCGTTCTTGAAGCGACCATCTCGGATCGGTATTTCGGTCGATGCTCGGCTGCAACCTCCAAGCGGAATCCGACTGCCCTCGCGAGAAAGCCAATCCCTCCCCGGTAGCCAGGCGGTGAAGCTCTCGGTCGAGTTCGTCAGCGGTTTCCACTGTTCGGCTTGGCCAATTCATGTGTGCAGATTACCGAGGCGAACGGCGGGAATGTGCGGGGGCGGCTGGGTGTCGGAACTAGCACCGCTATTTTGTGTGGCCGACTGGAAGCGAGGTTTGCGGCTCGTTGCTTGAACCCCTTCGGGGAGCGGGTTCGGCTTTCCGGGGTTCGCTCGAGAGGTTGCTTGATCCCTCTACGTGCGGCTACGTCTGGGGGCACTTTGGGTGCGGAAGGGGGCTTCTTGGGGTTTGTGGGCTTTGGGCTTGAGTTCTGTTGCCTCGGCCGCGGTTTTGTAAGCTGTCTCCGGACCGGAATTCCGGTAGAAAGGGACGGCAACTTGAAGACGATTTCCTCTTGGTGTTTGTCGGTCGCGATTGTCAGCGGAGCGGCGGTTACCCCTGCGTACGCGGCGGAGAAGCCCAACATTCTTCTGATTGTGTCGGACGACACGGGGCTGGGCGATCTTGGGCCATACGGGGGCGGCGAGGGGCGCGGGATGCCGACGCCGAATATTGACCGGATGGCGGCGGAGGGGATGACGTTCTTTTCTTTCTACGCGCAGCCGAGCTGCACGCCGGGTCGGGCGGCGATGGTGACGGGGCGGATTCCCAATCGCAGCGGGATGACGACCGTGGCGTTTCAGGGCCAGGGGGGCGGGCTTCCGAAAGCGGAATGGACGCTGGGCTCGGTGCTGAAGACGGCGGGGTACCGGACTTTCTTTACAGGCAAGTGGCATCTGGGCGAGGCGGACTATGCGCTGCCCAACGCGCACGGCTATGACCGGATGGAGCACTGCTTCCTTTATCACTGCAACGCGTACACGTACGGCGATCCGACGTGGTTCCCGGAGATGGATCCGTCGCTGCGGGAGATGTTCGACAAGGTGACGAAGGGGTCGTTGTCGGGCAATGCGGGGCAGCCGGCGAAGGAAGACTGGAAGGTGAACGGGCAGTACGTGGACACGCCGGAGAAGGGCGTGGTGGGCATTCCGTTCATGGACAAGTACATCGAGGAATCGGCGCTCAAGTTCCTGGATGAAGCTTCGAAACAGAAAGAGCCGTGGTTCATCCACGTGAACTTCATGAAGGTGCACCAGCCGAACATGCCGGCGCCGGAGTTTGAGCACAAGTCGATGTCGAAGACGAAGTACGCGGACTCGGTGGTCGAGCTGGATGCGCGGATCGGTCACGTGATGGACAAGCTGCGGGCGCTTGGTATGGACAAGAACACGCTGGTGTTCTACACGACCGACAACGGGGCGTGGCAGGATGTGTACCCGGATGCGGGGTATACGCCTTTGCGCGGGACGAAGGGGACGGTGCGCGAGGGCGGCAACCGGGTGCCGGCGATCGCGATCTGGCCGGGGAAGGTCAAGCCGAACGTGAAGAACCACGACATCGTGGGCGGGCTGGACTTCATGGCGACGTTTGCGAAGGCGGCGGGGATCGACAAGCTGCCGGAGAAGGATCTCGAGGGTCAGCCGATGATCTTCGACAGCTACGACATGACGCCGGTCTTGACCGGGACGGGCAAGAGCGAGCGGAAGGCGTGGTTCTACTTCACCGAGGATGAGCTGTCGCCGGGGGCGGTGCGGCTGGGGAACTTCAAGGCGGTGTTCAACCTGCGGGGCGACAACGGTCAGCCGACGGGCGGGCTGGCGGTGGACACGAACCTGGGCTGGAAGGGCGCGGAGAAGTACGTGGCGACGGTGCCGCAGATCTTTGATTTGTGGCAGGACCCGCAGGAGCGGTACGACATTTTCATGACGAACTGGACGGAGCGGACGTGGACGATGATCCCGATCGGGAAGGCGGTCGAGGACCTGATGAAGACGTACGTGCAGTATCCGCCGCGGAAGCTGCAGAGCGCTTCGTACAGCGGGCCGATTACGATCTCGGGGTATGAGAAGTTTGAGTGGATGCGGAACCAGCTGGGCAAGGAGGGCGTGAAAATCCCGATGCCGACGGGGAATTGAAGCCGGGGCTGGACATGAACTAATCTATCAGCGTCCGCGTTGCCGGAAGGCGGCGCGGACGATTCCAAGGGTCCGGCGATCCGGCCTCGGGCACTCTGAAGAAGGAAACGAAACGTGAATCGAGTTTTCACTGGTCTGGCGGCGTTGACGATGGGCATGGCTCTGGCGATCAACGGGTGCAACACGAACAAGCCGGCGGACGAGACGGTGGGCGCGCTGGAGGCGGAAACGGCCTCGGCGAGCGCGACGGTAGAAGCGATCGATTACACGACAAGGCTGGTGACGCTGCAGTGGCCGGACGGGCGGGTGTCGTCGTACAAGATCGGGCCGGACGTTCGGAACTTTGATCAGATCAAGCGCGGCGACATCGTCCGGGCGAGCGTGTCGGAAGCGGCGGTCGTCTGGGTCGGTCCGGCGGACGGCTCGCAGCCGACGCTGGGCGTGGACCGCGTGGTCGTGCGCTCCAAGCCGGGCGAGCGCCCCGGGATGATGGTGGCGGATACCGCGACGATCAGCGCGCGGGTGCTGCGGGTGGATTCTGTGGGGCGGACGATCACGGTGCAGGGGCCGGCGGGGAACACGCGGGTGCTGAAGGTGGCGCCGCAGGTGAACCTGGCGGACATCACGGTGGGCAACCTGATCAGCATCAGCGTGACCGAGTCGGTGGCGCTGTGGGTTGAGAAGCCGTGAGCAAGCTGGAGGCCGGTGCGGAAGCGGTGCCGGGCCGGAGAGGTATCCGGCACGTCGCCCGCGAGCATTTCAAGATCGCCACGGAGCTCGTGCAGCCGGGGATGCGCAAGCACTCGGTGGCGTTGTTCCTGGCGGCGCTGGTGGCGCTGGTCATTCTGACGCCGGTGTTCGAGCAGTTCAGCTGGGGCGAGATCGGCGTGAGCGTGGCGGTGTCGTTCGTGCTGTGCTCGGGCGTGCTGGCGGTGGGCGCCAAGCGCCGGACGCTGGTGCTGGCGCTGCTGCTGATGGTTCCGGCGCTGATCCTGCGGTGGGCGAACCACACGCACCCGCACCAGATGCCTCCCATGCTGTTCGTGCTGGGGGCGCTGGTGTTCATGACGTTTGTGACGGTCAACCTGATCCAGTTCATCATCAGGGCGCCGCGGGTGAATTCGGAGGTGCTGGCGGCCGGGATCGCGGTGTACATGATCTTCGGGCTGGTGTGGTCGCTTGCGTACACGCTGGTGGCGGAGCTGCAGCCCGACGCGTTCGTGTTTTCCAATCCAGCGCCGGAGGGGCGGCCGGCCCCGGCGATGCAGGGGGTGACCTCGCTGTACTTCAGTTTCATCACGCTGAACACGGTGGGATACGGCGATATCGTGCCGGTGTCGCCCTTTGCGCGGATGCTGGCGGTGCTGGAATCGACCACCGGGCTGTTCTACATGGCGTTGATGGTGGCGCGGCTGGTCTCGCTTTATACGAGCGAGGCGGCGGAGGCTCGGGCAGAAGCGGAGAAGTGATCGCTGTGACAGGCGGCGTGACAACCTGCAACAGGGGGTTGTTGGACGCGGGCGGATCGGCTGGTCGATTTCGCGTTTGCAGAGCCGGGCGCTGTGGCGACCGGGCGGAATTCGTGATATATAGATGCCGCGCGTGATGGTGCGGGGAGACCTTTTCCGGGAGATTCGCATGAAGATGTCGTCGACGATCGGGCTGGTACTGGCGAGCGGGATGGCGTGCGTCTGCGCGGCGGATCAGCCGCAGGCGGAAACGCAGACGGTGACGACATCGGTGGTGGCGGAGCCGGAACAGCCGGTGGCGCCGGCGCTGCAGAGCGCGGACGAGCCGTGGAAGTTTGTGGTAGCGCCGTATCTGTGGATCCCGGCGCAGCACGGCACGGTGGCGAAGGGAATCGTTCGGGCGAACGTGTCGATGTCGGTGGGCGACACGTGGAACACACTTTGGGACAACTTCAAGTTCGCGGGGTGCATCCACCTGGAAGCGGTGCACAAGCAGTGGTCGATCTTCGGCGACGTGATGTACATGGACCTGGGGAACGACGTCAAGAACCTGCCGATCAATGTCGGGTATCAGTCGGGAATCTTCGAACTGGGCGCCGGGTATGCGGTGCACAACGGTCCGCTGCCGGGCGCGGAGGCTGGCTCGCCCGTGAAACTGCGGCTGGAGCCGATCGCGGGCGTTCGCATGTGGTACCTGGATGCGACGGTCAGCACCCCGATCAATTCGCGTGGCTCGACGGAGACGTGGGTGGACGGGTTCGGCGGCCTGCGGGCGGAGCTGGCGTTCAACGAGACGTTCTCGATCTCGGGGCGAGCGGACGTGGGGACGGGCATGTCGGAGTTGACGTGGAACGCCCTGGCGATGCTCAACATCAACCTGAGTCAGAACATCGCGCTGTTTGCGGGTTGGCGGTGGCTCAGCGATGACTACCACACGGGCAGCGGGCTGGACCGGTTCGAGTACGACATGATGTACAACGGGCCGTTTGCGGGCGTGAAGATCACGTTCTGAGCCGCGATCACTCGCTCGGGCGGGAAGCTCGTGCGGAGATGAAAAAAAGAAGGGCCGGGTGCGCCGGGTTCGTTAAGAACCGGCCGTTTGTTTGAGCGCGCCGGTGTTTGCCGGTGACGGCGTGCGGTGCGGGGCTACTGTGATTTGGAGGTACCCCATGGCCACTGCGATCAGATCGAAATCACGTGTTTCCCGCAAGCCGATGCCGCGTGCGGCGGCGGTTGCTGCTCCGACGTCACCCATTCCGGCTCGCGCATATGCGGCGACGTCGGCGACTTCGCCCCTGGGCGATTTTTCGTTCCAGCGGCGGGCACCGGGGCCGAAGGATGTGCAGATCGACATCCTTTACTGCGGCGTGTGCCACTCGGACCTGCACACGGCGCGGAACGAGTGGAAGATGTCGCAGTATCCGTGCGTGCCGGGGCACGAGATCGTGGGCAAGGTGGTGTCGGTCGGCAAGAAGGTGAAAAAGTTCAAGCCGGGGCAGATGGTGGGCGTGGGTTGCATGGTGGATTCCTGCCGCACGTGTCCGAACTGCAAGGCGGGCGACGAGCAGTACTGCGATCGGGAGATCACCTTCACGTACAACAGCCTTGATCACAAGGCTCCGCCGGGCTCGGCGCCGGGAACGCAGACGTATGGCGGGTACTCGACGCAGATCGTGGTGGATGAGGATTTCGTGCTGAGCATCCCGAAGGGGATGGACCCGGCGGGAGCGGCGCCGCTGCTGTGCGCGGGGATCACGACCTATTCGCCGCTTCGGCACTGGGGCGTGAAGAAGGGAATGAAGGTGGGGATCGTGGGGCTGGGCGGGCTCGGGCACATGGGCGTGAAGCTGGCGCGGGCGATGGGCGCGAAGGTGGTGCTGTTTACCACGTCACCGGGCAAGGTGGCGGACGGGAAGCGGCTGGGCGCTCACGAGGTGGTCATCTCGAAGAACCCCGACGAGATGGCCAAGCACGCGAACTCGTTCGATTTCATCCTGAACACGGTGGCGGCGTCGCACAACCTGGACGCGTACATCGCGCTGCTCAAGCGGGATGGGAACATGTGCCTGGTCGGTGCGCCGGAGGACCCGCATCCCTCCCCCACTGTCTTCAACCTGATCTTCAAGCGGCGCTCGATCGCGGGATCGCTGATCGGCGGCATCCGCGAGACACAAGAGATGCTCAACTTCTGCGGGAAGCACAAGATCGTGTCGGATATCGAGATGATCCCGATGCAGAAGATCAACGAGGCGTACGAGCGGATGCTGAAAAGCGACGTGAAGTACCGCTTTGTGATTGATCTGGCGTCGTTGAAGTAGGGCAGAAGGCACTGGGCAATAGGCACTCAGAAAAGAAAAGCCCCGCAAGAGCGGGGCTTTCTTTTTTCCAATTGATGAGGCGTGGGAGCGCGGGGCAATTGGCGCTGGCACACCGGATGATGTCAGGGCTTGAGCGGGGGGCCCTTGAAGGTGATGCCGACTTTGGCGAAGACTTCGCCGATGGTTTGGGGGTTGAGGAGGCCGGCGGCTTCGAGTTTGGCGGCTTCGCGGAAGGCGGTCTCGATGCCGCTGGGTGAGCAGGTAATGAGCATGCGGGAGCGGCCGGGGCCGAGATTGCAGAAGGTGTGCAGGCTGCCGCGGGGTGCGAAGACGAAGTTACCGGGGCCTTGGACGGACTCCTTGCCGTCGATGGAGAACTTGACGTTTCCTTCGAGGATGAAGAAGGACTCGTCGTCATTTGCGTGGGTGTGGAGGGGCGGGCCGCCGCCGGGAGGGGAGAATGCTTCGAACTGGACCATGGAACCGTCGGAGGCGTGACTGTCGACGAGCATGCGGACGGTCTCGCCGATGAAGTTGATTCGTTCGCCGTCGGACGGGGCGGAGATGATTTTCTGCGACATTCGTGCGGGCTCCCGGAATTGGCGGAGGTGACACGTGCGTTTTTGGTGGCGGCGGAAGCCTTTGCAGCAGCGCGAAAAGGCGTGGCCACTACCATCGTGCGATGGTGGAAGAGATTACCCGAATCCTGGGAGCGGGCGGGCCGGTTGCGGAGACGCTGGGGGGCGGCTATGAGCCGCGGCAGCAGCAACTGGAGATGGCGCGCGCGGTCGGGCGGGCGATGGCGGAGCGGACGCACCTGCTGGCGGAAGCGGGAACGGGTGTCGGGAAGAGCTTTGCGTATCTGGTGCCGGCGATGCTGCGGTGCCTGCGCGGCGAGACGGTGCTGATCGCGACGAACACGATTGCGCTCCAGGAGCAGTTGATACAAAAGGATGTGCCGCTGCTGCGGGAGATGATTGAGAGGGCGTATCCGGCGCAAGGCAAGGACAGTCTCCCTTCCCCCAACCCCCTCCCGCAGGGAGGGGGCTCCGGAGAAGACAGGATCAAGCCGGTTTTGGTGAAGGGGCGCGGGAATTATGTGAGCATCCGGCGCCTGAAGATGGCGAGCGAGCGGCAGGACAAGCTGTTTGGGGATGCCGCGGCGCGCCGGAGCCTGCACGTGATCGAGGACTGGGCGCGCGAAACGCTTGATGGGACGCTGAGCACGCTGCCGGCGCTCGAGCGGGGCGGCGTGTGGGACAAGGTGCAGTCGGACAGCGGCAACTGCATGGGGCGGAAATGCCCGACGTTTGACCGGTGTTTTTATCAGTCGGCGCGGGCGCAGCTCGAGGGCGCGAACCTGCTGATCTGCAATCACGCGCTGTTCTTTTCGGATCTGGCGCTGCGGACGCAGGATGTGGGGTTCCTCCCCCGCTACCAGCATGTGGTGCTCGATGAGGCGCACAACGTGGAGGATGTGGCGAGCGAGCATTTCGGGCGGTCGCTGGCGGAGGGGCGGGTGATGCACCTGCTCACGACGCTGTGCCACCCGCGGACGGGGAAGGGGTACCTGCCCAATCTGCTGATGCACGCAACGGACAGCGGCGCGGTGGAGCGGGCCATGCAGCTGGCGGTGCGGGCGCAGGAAGAGTGCCGCGTGTTCTTTGAGGGGGTGCTACGGGCGAGCAAGCAGAG
>JAFEBN010000251.1 GCA_018242645.1 Planctomycetota bacterium
GGCGGCGAGGGCGTCGGAGAGGTAGTCGCCGTTGAGGTTCATGCAGGCGATGACGTCGAAGTCCTTGGGGCGGGTGAGGACTTGCTGGAGGGTGATGTCGGCGATGGAGTCCTTGATGAGGAGCATCTTCTTCCACTTGCCGTCGCCGTGGGTGGAGCCGATGGAGGCGAGGACGGCTTCGACTTCCTTGACGATCTTGGCCTTTTGATCGGCGGTCATCATGTCGTAGCCGGGGTCGATCATCTTGGCGTTGGCCTCGGCGGTGAGGCCGGGGTTGGCGTCGCGGTTGCCGAGGATCCAGGATTCACGCTCGGTGACGACCTGGGCGCGGAAGAACTGGACGGCGACCTTGTAGCCCCAGTCCTTGAACGAGCCCTCGGTGAACTTCATGATGTTGCCCTTGTGGACAAGGGTGACGGACTTCTTCTTCTCCTTGAGGGCGAAGGAGATGGCGCTGTGCACGAGGCGCTCGGTGCCGAGGTAGGAGACGGGCTTGAAGCCGATGCCGACCTGGACGGGGTTGTCGCGGGCGGGAGCGCCGATGGCCTGCAGCGCGCTCTGCCACGCGTCGCCGGCGGCCTTGGTGCCGAAGCGGACCTTGGCGAAGTCCTTGGGGAAGGTCTGCTGGAGGAAGTCGAGGACTTTCTGGGCCTCGGGCGTGCCAGCGGCCATTTCGATGCCGGCGTAGATGTCTTCCGTGTTCTCGCGGAAGATCGTCATGTCGCAGTCTTGCGGGCGCTTGACGGGTGAGGGGACGCCCTTGAACCAGCGAACGGGGCGGAGGCAGACGTAGAGATCGAGGAGCTGGCGGAGCGCGACGTTGAGCGAGCGGATGCCGCCGCCGATGGGCGTGGTGAGCGGGCCCTTGATGCCGACGAGGTACTTCTTGAAGTCGTCGATGGTCTGGTCGGGGAGCCAGTTGCCGGTCTTGTTGAAGGCTTTCTCGCCGGCGAGAACTTCGTGCCAGTGGATCTTGTACTTGCCGCCGGAGGCTTTGTTCACGGCGGCGTCGATCACCCGCACGGAAGCGCGCCAGATGTCCGGGCCCGTGCCGTCACCCTCGATGAACGGAATGATCGGATCGGCGGGAACGTGGAGGCGGCCGGACTTCATCGTGATGGGGGAGGGCATGGGGGAACTCCAAAGAGCAAATGGCAAAGGACCAATGGCAAAGCGCACAGGGTCAAGGAAGACAGAGTCAGGGGGGGAAGGTTAGCCGGAAAGGAGGGGGGGCGGCGTTGTTGGAGGAGCAGGGGCGATGCCGCAGACGGGGACACTGAATGGGTCGCTTCGGATTGAGCGAACAGTGGGGAATGTGCGTGGGTTTCTTGCGCGCGGGACGCGCGGCGGGGTGAGGCGTCGCGATCGAGGCGCTGGTGTCGGGAATGACAGGTGACTCTGAACGGTCAGGGAGATGATGGAAGAGAAGACACGCTATTCCATTTTTTGTTGGGTGCGTGTCGGCTTTGCGTTGGGCTCAAGAGCGCGAAGGGGAGGCTGCAGTTGGGCGCCGGGTGAGGGGCCTCGCGGCTGGATCAAAGGACCGATAAGCGCGGCGGGTTTCGTTTTTTGTGTGGCGCGAGCGCGAGGCTTGGGCATACTGGGATTCCCTAATGTCGCATGTTCTGCACCGCGGATGTGATCGTTCCTTTGCGGGGCGTCCGCGGGTGATGGAGGAGTTTTCATGCGTGTGCTGAGTTGCCTGGTTGTGCTGATCTGTTCGATGGTTTCTTCGGCGTGCCTGGCTGGCACCGGTCGACTGATCGCGATCGGTGATGAGTGGCTGCTTTCGGATCTGGCCTTTGCAGCGCAGCCGGCACAGACGACGCAACTGACCGACAACATTTCGAAGTTCTTCACGGACGGGAGTCCGTCGCGGATGCTGGTGTGGTCGACATCGCCGCCGGTTGGGGGCAATGTGCGCGGTGTGCTGGGCGAGGGGCTGAAGAACCGGATGAAGGCGCTCGGGCACACGTGGGAAGTCAATCCGAATATCGCGTTCACGGTGGCGAATCTTCGGAACTATCGGGCGATTTTTCTGTCGGGGGGCTGGCCCGCGGGGACGCTGGCGACGCTGGAGTCGTACCTGCGCGACGGCGGGAACGTGCTTGTTATGGCCGGAACGGGCGATTGGGGGAGCGCGGCGGCGGAGGCGAACGCATGGAACCCATTCCTGAACAAGTTTGGACTCGCGTTTGGAGACACGTGGTTTGCGGTCGGGGGCGGCCTGCTGAATGTTCCGACGCTGTCATCGGGTAATCCGCTGGGTAAGCTGCTCACGAGCGTGCAGTGGGGGTATGGGCAAACGGTCGAGAAGACGCCTGCGAACAACCCGCTGGTGGAGATCGCGGTGTACGGGAATTTCAGCGGCTTTTCGCCGCTCCTGGGAACGGGCCCGGTGCAGCCGATCATCGGCACGCTGAACATCACCACCAAGTGCATCGGTGATCTGAACGAAGACGGGATGGTGGACGACGCGGACTTTGTGATTTTCCTGCAGGCATACAACCTCCTGGTGTGCGATGACCCGGCGATGCCAGTGGGGTGTCCGAGCGATTTCAATCAGGACGGCATGGTGGACGACGCCGATTTCACGATTTTCATCCAGCCCTACGACCTGCCGATCTGCCTGTAACAGTGCTGGAGTTCCCGCAGCGCAGTGTCTGCGCTCGCGCGCTGCGAACAAGCGTGCCGTCTCGATTCGAGCATCCATCTCGAACGAGGGCTCGGCGAGTTGGTCTTGCGGGCGAATCCGCCGACAGTGAACAAGCCCGTGGGGCGCCGGTGGTGGTGGCGTCGCGCGGGGCGGCGAATCCGATCTGAATGGACGGGAAGACGCTGTATTCCGCAGGGACGAAGTGCACCAGAGGGCGGTAACTCTGCCGCCGAGCCGGGAATGAGTTTCTCGGCGCTGCGCCGGTTGTTTGACCGGGATTCGACGCAGGTGCTCGCCAGTGGCGCAACGATGGCCGGCGACGGGAAGCAATTCCTGTTTATCGAGACGGCCGAAGGCGAGCGGATTCTGAGCCAGGTGAACATCGCGGACGGGTGGATGGATGAGGCTCGGGTCAAACTCGGGCTGCCGGGGATTTGAGACGCGAGCGCCTCCGAACAGGAAGCAGGGTGAGGAGTGCGAGGGCCAGAGGGCCCGGAGCGGGCACTGATTCGACGTTAAAGTCCAGGCCGGTGGTGTCGCCGTAAAAATTGCCCGACTGGTAGCCGACGGCGGCGTCGATCGTGTCGCCCGCGGTGAGATTCATGGTGAATGTGCCGCTGGAAGCGGTCGCAAGAAACCCGTTGACGGCGCTATCGAAGATCGAGATGTTGTTGACCAGGAGGTGCACGTCGCTCGACGTGCCGATGATGTGGTCCTGCCCGATGAAGTTGGCGCTGAAGGTGTACATGCCGGACGTCGGCGCGGTGAATCGGGCGACCGTGTAGTCGCCGAAGTTGCCGGGGTGCAAAGCGAGCTGCCCTGGGTCAAGAACGACCGTGCCCCAGTAGATGGCGGAGCCGGTGCCGTTGTGGATGGCGCCGAGATATCCGAGGTACCCGTAGGCGCCGAAGTGCCAAAAATCGAAGCCCGCCGTCGAACCGCTGGTGCCAAAGGCGGTGAATCCGCTTCCGAGCGATGTTTGGCCGCCGAACGACCAGACGCCGTTGGGGTTGTTGGAAGTGGAGAAGTCGGCCGCGGCGTTGTATGTCGCGGCGTGCGCGGCGGACCCGGCGGTGAGGGCGATCGCCGCAAGAACGCTGTAAGTTCCGGTACCCATGGGGAAACTCCGTGGATGCGAATGAAAGGAACGCTTGTGCCTCAGTCTGCGGGCGCCGCCGCGAGACCTTGCACCGCGAACGCAGAAAATGACCGTCTCCCGGGGGACGGCAAGGAATGTGGTATTCTTTCGCGATGAACAACACATGGTGTGCGGTTATGGCCGGGGTGGGGCTGGCGGCGGGGACGGTCTGCGCTCAGGAAAAACCGGTTGCGTTTGTGAACGCGAGGGTGATACCTATTGAGAGCGGCGGGCAGCCGGCTGCGGAGATCGACAGCGGGTTTGTGATCGTTCAGAACGGGAAGATCACGCAGGTCGGGCGTGGGAAGGTGGATGCGCCGGCCGGAGCGACCGTGATCGATTGCGCGGGCAAGGTCATCATGCCGGGGCTGGTTGACACCCACAGCCATGTCGGCGGCATCGGCGGGGCGGACAACAGCGCGACGATCCAGCCGAGCGTGCGGATCTCGGATTCGCTGAATCCGTTTGATTCGGGGTATCGGCGGGTGGTGGCGGGCGGGCTGACGACGATCAACGTGATGCCGGGTTCGGGGCACCTGCTGAGCGGGCAGACCCTCTATATGAAGATGCGGATGAAGGACGGCAAGCCGGCGCACCGGATGGAAGACCTGGCGATCACGGACGAGAACGGGAACCTGCTGGGCGGGATGAAGATGGCCAACGGCACGAACCCAATGCGGGATCCGCCGTTTTCCGGCACGCGCGGGAAGAGTGCCGCGATGGTGCGGGAACAGTACATCAAGGCGCAGGAATACGCGCAGAAGATGAAGGATTACGAGGACAAGCTCGCGAAGGCGAAGAAGGACGGCAAGAGCGAGGAGGAGATCGCGAAGATCAGGCCTCCGGCGCGCGACCTTGGCTATGAGGCGATGGGCGAGGTGCTGAGCAACAGGAAGATCGTGCAGCATCACACGCATCGCGCGGACGACATCGCGACGGTGATGAGGCTCAGCAAGGAATTTGGATTCCGCGTCGTGCTGCACCATGTGAGCGAGGCGTGGAAGATTGCGGAGGAGATTGCCGCGGCGCAGAAGGACGGGAAGGTGCTGGGGTGCAGCGTGATCGTGGTGGATTCGCCGGGCGGGAAGCTGGAGGCGGCGGAAGCGAGCATGGAAACGGGGGGGATCCTGGAGAAGGCGGGGGTGAAGGTCGCGTTCCACACGGACGACTGGATCACGGATTCGCGGATTTTCCTGCGGAGCGGTGCTCTGGCGGTGCGTTCGGGGATGAGCCGCGCGGGAGCGCTTCGAGCGATGACGCTGACGGGGGCGGAGTTTCTTGATCTGCAGAAGCGGATCGGGAGCCTGGAAGCGGGGAAGGACGCGGACCTGGTGATCCTGAGCGGCGATCCGTTCAGCGTGTACACGCACATCGAGCAGACTTGGGTGGAAGGGAACAAGGTGTTCGACCGGAGCAACGCGGAGGATCGGCTGCACGCGGTGGGCGGGTATGGAGCGGGGCGGGATCAGGATCCATACTTCTGCTGCTTCGGGAATAACTGAAGAGGGGAAGAGGGGAAGAGGGGAAGAGGGGAAGCGCGGCGCAACGATTGAGCGAAAGAGAGATTGCATGAAGCGGATGAATCTGGGTGCGGTGATCGCATTGGTTTTGTGCGCGGGTGCGGCGCTCGCGCAGAACGTCGTGGTGAAGGGAAAGACTGTCTACACGATGGCGGGCGCCGTGATCGCGGATGGTGTGGTCGTCATCAAGGACGGCAAGATCGCGGCGGTGGGGAAGGCTGTCGAAGTCGCGATGCCCGAGGGTGTCAAGGTGATCGAGGCGGCGGTGGTGACGCCGGGGCTGATCGATGCGCGGGGCACGGTCGGGGTTTCCGGGTTGTACAACACCAGGCACGACTCGGATCAGCTCGAGCGGTCGGCGCCGATTCAGCCCGAGCTGCGGGCCATCGACGCGTACAACCCGCTCGACCGGCTGGTGGACTGGGTGCGGAGCTTTGGCATCACGACGGTGCACACGGGTCACGCGCCGGGGGAGTTGATCAGCGGGCAGACCATCGTCGTGAAGACGACGGGGAAGACCGTGGACGAGGCGCTCGTGCTCTCGCCGGCGATGGTGGCGGCGACGATCGGGCCGGGATCGATCGAGTCGGGCAACAAGGCGCCGGGGACGCGGGGCAAGCAGGTTGCCATGCTGCGGGAGGAATTGATCAAGGCGAAGGAATACGCGGCGAAGCGCAAGGCCGCGGCGGAGGCGAAGGCCAAGGGCGCGGAGAGCGCGACGGAAGAAAAGAAGGATGAGGAGGGCGGCGGGAAGGGCAAGGGAGACTCGGCCGATCGCAATCTGCGGCTGGAGATGCTGGCGGATGTGCTGGATGGGAAGCTGCCGCTGACGGTGACGGTGAACCGCTCGCAGGACATCGAGAGTGCGCTGCGGGTGCAGAAGGAGTTCGGGTTCAAGCTGATCCTGGACATGGCGGCGGAGTCGTACCTGCTGGCGGATCAGCTCAAGGCGGCGGGTGTGCCGGTGATCCTGCACCCGTCGATGTACCGCGCGGTGGGGGAGACGGAGAATCTGAGTTTCGAGACCGCGAGCAAGCTGAAGAAAGCGGGCGTGCTGTTTGCGATCGAGAGCGGGTACGAGAGCTATGTGCCCAAGACGCGGGTGGTGCTGTTTGAGGCGGCGCTTGCCGCGGCAAACGGGCTGAAGTTTGAGGATGCGCTGGCGAGCATCACGATCGACGCGGCGAAGATCATCGGGGTTGACAGGCGGGTCGGCAGCCTTGAAGTGGGGAAGGACGGCGATCTGGCGCTCTACGACGGCGACCCGTTTGAGTACACGACGCATTGTGTCGGGACGGTGATCGACGGGAAGGTCGTTTGGGAAGGGAAGCGGTAGGGGGGAGGGGCACCGGGCGGGCTCGTGCGAGCGAGCGTCACGTGGGAGCAATCGCGGACGCTGAGGGCGGTCGCCGACCGACCGCGTTTGCCATAACCATCTGTTAATCAATGACTTGCGTTCGTCATGCGTAAGGTTTTCCACACGATTTCTGTTGAAGGATTTTGGGCGGAATCTCCGATAATCTGGCTCCGCTGCGTCCGGGTCTCTCGGGTGCGGCCGGTTGGAGAGTTGAGAGAAACGCGAGGCGAGAGAGAAACGCTCGCGAGAATTCGTGAGAGACAAGAAACGAGCCGTCGAAGGGCGGCTCGTTTCGTTTTTGCGCGGTTTGCGACCGGCATCGCCCGCCCGTCAATGCGCCGAGCGGGGCGGAAGAGTTGCCGACGATTCAAACAATGCGGCGTTTCGTATGGCTTCGATCACGAACGCGGGCGTGTTTCCTTTCGTGATGAACCCTCGGGCGCCCGCCTGAAGAGCCTGACTTCGGCACTCGCAGTCGTCGTAGCCGCTGATCACGATGAAGCACACATCCGGGTGTCTGGACAAGACCTCGCTCATCGATTCGAGGGGAGGAGGGCCCGGCATGCAGAGGTCCAGGAGTACGACATCGGGGTGCTTGGCTTCGACCTCGTGCAACAGTCTGGCGGCGGAGTGGATGGCGCCGACGCATCGCATGCCCGGGGCGCGGTTGATGGTGATTGAGTAGAGCAGCGTCAGATCGGCGTGGTCGTCTGCGACCAGGACGGAAAGAAGCTCGGAGCGATCCATGGGGGGATATCCGGGGTTGAGGCTGGGGGACGGGTGTGGGGCGAGGTGCGGCGTGGTGACGTCGGTCGTGGGATTATGCCCGGTGCCTGTTTGCGAGCAGCACGGCGACCTGCGCCACGAGCTCCGACGGGATGACGGGTTTGGCGACGTGCAGGTCAAAGCCGGAGGCGAGCAGGAGCGTGCGATCTTCGGGCCGCGCCATGGCGGTGAGCGCGACCACGAGCAGGTGCTCGCCGGAAGCGGTGCCCATCGCACGCACGCGGCGGATGAACCCGAAGCCGTCCTCATCGGGCATGCCGACGTCGCTCAGGACGATGTCGGCGCGGAATTCGCCCAGCAACAGGATCGCTTCCTGTACCGAGCTGGCCACGAGCACTTCGGCGCCGGCGCTGGTGAACACGCGAGCGATCAGGTCCGCGGCATCCGCGTTGTCTTCCAATATCAGCACGCGCGCGCCCTCCACCCGGGCGTTTGATGTGCTCGGCGCGGGCTCAGCCGGCTCCTGCTCGAAGGGCGACGGCGCCGCGGGTCTGGGTTCCGAGCGCAGGGCGGGAAGACGGCCACGCGGCAGATCGACCACAAAGGTGGAGCCCTGTCCTTTGCCCGGGCTGGTGACGCTGATCTCACCTCCGTGCAATTCCACAAGGCTTTTGACGATCGAGAGGCCGAGGCCAAGCCCGCCGAAGCGGCGCGTGGTCGAAGAGTCGGCCTGGCGGAATCGTTCGAAAACATGGGGGAGAAATTCGGGCTCGATGCCGACACCGCTGTCGGTGACGCGGATTTGCGTCCGGTCGTCGCCGGATCGCAGCTCGAGGTGGATGGTGCCCCGCGACGGCGTGAACTTGATGGCATTGGACAGCAGATTCCAGAGAATCTGCTGGAGCCTTGCCGCATCACCGTAGATGCGGCAGGGGACTTTGGGCTTGGCGAATTCCAGGCGGATGTCCTTGGCGTTGGCGGCCATCTGGAGCGAGGAGACGACCGCCTGGGCGACCGCGTCGAGGTGCACCTCCTGCACATCCAGGCTGAGCTTGCCGGAGATGATGCGGCTGATATCCAGGATGTCTTCGATGAGCTTGCGCTGCGCGGTGCAGCCGCGCTCGATTACGTCGAGTCCCTGAGCCAGGGTTTGTGCGTCGGGCTGCGAAGACCGGAGCATGCTCACCCAGCCGGTGATCGCGGTCAGGGGATTGCGCAGTTCGTGGGAGAGCGTGGTGACAAATTCGTCTTTGAGGCGGTCGGCTCGCTCGGCACGCTGCTTGGCGGCACGTTCACTCTGCACGAGCTCCTTGAGGCGTTCTTCTTTGGCGCGCAGCGCCTGCTCGGCTTGGGCGAGGCGGAGCATCGCGGCGACGGTTGCGATCAGCACAGCCGGTTCGATCGGCGCGGTCAAGTAGGTGTCGGCGCCGCCCTCGAGGCCGCGGACTTTATCTTCGGGCGCGACAAAGGACGCGGAATTCTGGATGACGAGGATGGATGACAGTTCGGGGTTTGATTTGATCTGCCGACAGACCTCCAGGCCGCGCATATCCGGGAGCTTGACATCGATCAGCGCGATGCAGGGCTTTCGATCGCGTGAGAGACGCAGCGCCTTGGCGCCGGTGTCGGCTTCGAGCACTTCGTAGCCAGCGGATTCCAGAACGCGGGTCTTGGCGTATCGCGCCGCCTGGTGGTCGTCCACGTTCAGGATCAGCGCGCGAGCCGTTGTTGTGGCCTGCGGCGTGGTCATGTCCGGTTCTCCTGGGTCGTTCGGGCCGCCAGTTGGTCGAGCAACCAGTTCCGGTCGACGGGTTTGGACATGAAGGCGTCGACGCCGAGCATCGCCGCCTTGGCTTCATCGTCCACGCTCGTGATCATCAGGATGGGGACGCCTGTCAGCGCGGGATTCCGCTTGATCTCCGTGAGAAGGCCCCAGGTGTGCTCCTGCCCGAGCACGACATCGAGGATGATGGCGGTGGGGCGGAGTTCTCGGAGTGCACGCCGGGCCTCGTTGACGGTTCGCACGGTGACGGCGTGGAAGGGCGCATCGCGGAGGTAGTTCTCGTAGATGAGCTGGTCGCTCGGCGCGTCTTCCACGATCAGTACGCAGGGGCGATCCGGCTGGACGGCGAAGGGGATCTCCGGGGGCGGTGCCGGCTGGGCGGGATAGGCCACGGGAACATCGAGCCAGAACGTCGACCCTTTTCCTTCGGCGCTGGCGACGCCAACGGTGCCGCCCAGGAGCTTTGCGAACTTCCGCGTCAGGGGCAGCCCGAGCCCCGTGCCCCTCACGCGGCGCTGCAGAGCGCTGTCGATCTGGCTGAACTCCTCGAAGATGCGCTCCAGGTTGTCGGGCGCGATGCCGATGCCCGTATCGCTCACAAAGAACCGGACCGATGGCGGATCCGCGGCGGGCATCGATTCAACCCAGACACGGACTTCGCCCGAGAGCGTGAACTTCAGGGCGTTCGAGATGAAGTTGCGGAGCACCTGCGAAACGTTGGCTTCGTCGGTAAAGAGCACCAGAGCCGGATCTACGTCGTCGAAGGTCAGCCGAACGGTGGGGCTCACGAGCAGCGGACGGAGCATGCCGCGGAGCGCGCCGAAGAGATCGGCGACCGAGAACATAGTGGTGCGGATCTCGATCTTGCCGGCCTCGACCTTGGCGAGGTCGAGCAGGTCGTTGACCAGCGTGAGCAGCTCGCGGGCGGAGTCCTCGATGAGATCGACCTGCTTCGCCTGGCCTTCGGAGAGCGGGCCGTCGATCTCGCGTGCGAGCACGCGGGCGAGGCCGATGATGGAATTGAGCGGCGTGCGGAACTCGTGGCTCATATCGGAGAGAAAGCGAGACTTGAGCTGGTCGGCCCGGCGCAGGTGGTCGGCCTTTTCATCCAGCTCGGCGTAGAGCGCCACCACCCCGCGGTTGGTGTCCTCGAGTTCGCCGTTGAGCTGGAGCAGTTCCTTCTGGCGGCGCTGCAGCTCGTTGAGCGCGGCGAGCAACTCCTGGTTCTGCTGGCGCACCTCCTCCATGGGGCCGGTGGGGCGCTGGCGCGCGAGCTCGTCCGCCAGCGCACTCATGTCTCTGGCGAAGAGCAGCGGCGTGTGCGAAGGAAGGAGCTTCTTGAGCAGCACCGTTGTGCCGCCCGGTGAAGAACGGATCTCGAACCTGTCCATCAGCCTTCGCGATCCCACGAGCCCGAGCCCCATTCCGGTGGGCGACTGGTACCGTCCCGAGAGCACGTGATCGAGATTGGCGATTCCTTTCCCCTGGTCGCTTACGGTGATCGACAGCAGCTGCGGAGCGGTCTGCCCCTCGATCGCCAGTTCCACGCGTCCGCCCCCGGCGTAGGCGTACGCATTTCGCGCGATCTCCGACACGGCGGTGGCGATTCGCGTCTGGTCCTGGGTGTCGAACCCGAGCATGGCGGCAACATGGCGGGCCCGCTGGCGTGCGAGCACCACATCCCGTTCGTCGCGGATGGCGATGGTGAGGATGACCACGTCAGTTGCCTCCCTCGCGCAGGACGACAACGGTCGCATCGTCGCGCCCTCGGGCAAAGTCGCGGAACAACACCGCTGCGATCAAGGAAGGATGGCGCGTGCTCAGACCGGGGTAGCTGGTGAGCGACCATCGGGTGGCGATGCCGTCCGAAAGCATGATGAGCAGGCAGGAACTGTTCCAGGGATAGACGAAGTCTCGCTGCACCCTGGCGTCGTGGCCCAGCGTGCCGTTATGAGAGACGAGGTGCCTCTCGGCTTTCTCGTCGGCCACAACGCCGGCGATGTTGCCGATGCCGCAGTATGTCAGCAAACCCTGCGACCGGTTGATCGATGCGACGGCGCCCGCCGCGCCGCGCGTGGGGCGCAGGGCGTCGTGAATAGCGGACATGTGGTCTTTCGCAGATCGGTCGCCGTTGCTTTGGAACATCCGGACCCCCGCGGCCGCGGCCTCGGCGGCGAAGGCGCCGTGGCCCAAGCCGTCAAGAACAATCAGCTTGAGCTCGGCCCCCAACTCGCGAATCGCCCAGCTATCGCCGCAGACGCTTTCGCCTTTGACGGCGACGCTCACCGCACCGCATTGGTAACGGGGCGCGGGTTGCTGGGCGTTGCGCGGGCCGGGCCAGATCTCCGCAAGAGCCACGGTTCCCTGGCCGGGTCGGGCGTAAATGTCGAAGACGCGGGCGAGGCGACGGATCGCCCCGAGCCCGTTTCCGGGCGTGCCCCCGGTGGAGAAGCCGTCGCGCATGCAGGCGCTGACGTCCATTCCCGGGCCGGAGTCGATCGAGAGGATCTCGAGGCCGTCCTCGCCCGCCGGATCATGGAGTTTGCGGAAGAGGAACTGGCCGCCACCGGCGTGCTTGGCGAGATTGGTCGCGAGTTCGGTAACGACGATGGCGGCGTTGCTGGCGGTTTCGTCGCTGAACCCGGACTCTGCGGCGAGCATCGCGCAGGTGCGGCGCGCTTCGGCCACTTGCGAGAGGTCGGCGACCGGCTGCAAATGACTCGTTGTGTCCACGTTGCGCTCATTTCCACTTGGTGGCGACGACTTTGGTTCCGTGTCCGACCGTTGACGTGATGACAAACTCGTTCATCAATCGCTTGGACCCGCTGAGGCCGAGGCCCAGGCCGTTGCCGGTGGTGTACCCGTCCTTGAGCGCCAGTTCGATGTCGGGGATGCCCGGGCCGCTGTCTTCGAACGTCAGCCGAAGGCCCCGGCGCTCGCCGCTGGTGATCTGTTCGATCAGGACCGTGCCGCCCCCGGCATGAACGACGGTGTTCCGGGCCAGCTCGCTGGCGGCGGTGACGACCTTGGTCTGGTCGATGATGGAAAATCCGGCGGCGACGGCCCACTTTCGGACCGCCTGGCGAACCACGACCACCTCCTCCGATGTTCGGATCGGGAGCTGTTCACCTTGACTCGCGGTCATGCCGGCTCCTGTTCGCCGGGCTCATCCGGATCAGGTCCATGCCGCGCTCGACATTGAGTGCCGTGCGGACGCCGGGGAGCGACATGCCGAGTTCCACGAGCGTGATCGCGACGGCGGGTCGCATGCCGACCAGCACGGTTTGGGCATCGAGGATGCGTGCCATCCCGGCGATGTTCCCGAGCATCCGGCCGATGAACGAATCGACGATTTCCAGCGCCGAGATGTCGATGAGCACCGCCTTGGCCTTGGTCTGCGAGATCCTCGTCGTGAGATCGTCCTGGAGTGTGAGCGCCATCTGGTCGTGCATGTCCACCTGCACGGTGACAAGGAGGCAGTCGCCCATCTTGAGGATCGGGATTCGTTCCATGCCGACTAGGCTCCGGTGGTTGAGGCCTGGAAGTCGGCGTCGACGATGCGCCGGCTGGTCCGGTTGAGAGCGACGCGGAACGCCTCGGCGAGGGTTGCCTTGGTCGTGACGTTGCCCAGATCCACGCCCAGATGCACGATCGTCTGCGCGATCTGGGGCCGGATGCCGCTGATGATGCAGTCGGCCCCCATGAGGCGCGCGGCCGAGACGGCCTTCAGCAGATGCTGAGCGACCAGCGTGTCCACCGTGGGCACGCCGGTGATATCCAGGATCGCGATGGAAGCGCCCGTTTCCACGATGCGCTGCAGGAGATTCTCCATCACCACCTGGGTGCGGCCGCTGTCGAGCGTGCCGATGAGCGGCAGCGCGAGCACGCCGTCCCAGAGCATGACCACCGGGGTGGAGAGCTCCATCAGCTCTTGCTGCTGGCGGGCGATGACCCCTTCGCGCCCTTTCTGGTACATCTCCATCGTCAGAAGCCCGAGGACGTCCAGGAGTTCGCTTGCGGTTATGATTTCGGTGACAAGCGCCTGGGGGTTGCTGCCCATTTCCTCACGCAGGCGCTCGAAGATCGCGGCTTTGAGCGAGTAGACGAACGACGCCGTCTCGGCAGGCGTGAAGCCCAGCTTGGCCCGGCTCCGCGAAAGTGACTCGAGCATCTCGCGCGTCGCGGCCCACGCGGCCCCCGATTGCACGTTGGGATCACCTGTTTGCACCCCTTCGCGAACCAGTTCGAGAAAACGTGCGGACTGCTCTCGCAGATCCGAGTTCTTTATGAGATCGCCCCGGTGCTTGACGGCGGACAGCTGGAGTTGCATCCAGGTGGCGAGGATGTCCGATTCATACCGAAGCAGGACTTCCGAAAGCTTGCTGGACGCTGGTTTGGGCACGGGGAAATCTCCTGTCGCGGCCCCGCTGTTCCCGCGCGCGCAGGAGCGGAGAAGGGGACGAGTATTACCCGCCGGGGTGAACCAGCAGAAAATCGCAGATAAGCAATTGCTTAAATAACTTGCGTTCTCATGCAATAGTGGCAGTCCGTGAATAAATTTGGACGAAAAAGTCCGAAACGGGCTGCTCAAGAAGCCTATTGCAAGTAGCGCGTCAGTGCGGATATACGCGGGCAAGGTCTTGCCAGAACGTGGGATAAGTCTTGGCCACACACGCCGGATCTTTGATAAAAACGTTTGGTCGACGCAGCCCGATCACAGCCAGGCTCATCGCCATGCGATGATCGTCGTACGTTTCAAACTCAACTCGGGAAGACGAGAGCGTCATGTCGCCCCGCGCCGGGGTGATGCTCATCACGTCCGGGTCTCCCATCACGGGGCACTCAACCTTCACACCCAGCTTGGTCAGTTCGTTCCGCAAGGCCTCGATCCGGTCGGTTTCCTTCACGCGGAGCGTCCGCAGGCCGCGGAGCAGCGAGATCCCCGGGGCAAAGCACGCGACGGCGGCGAGCGTCATCGCGGTATCGGGCATTGTCGAAAGGTCGGCCATGATCGGCTCAAGAGCAACGGGGCCGGTGACCTGGATGAAATGCTCCCTCGGATCGGGCTCCTCGCGGGCGGCCATCGGGGCGTTCTGCGTGGCGGGGTTCTGCTCCACGATTGCGCCCATGCGGGCGAGCAGCGACGGGAAACTCGCGTCACCCTGGAGCGAGCGGTGCGAAAGGCCCATCAGCTTGGCGCTGGATGCGGGATTGATTGCCGCGGCAGCCCAGAAGTAGGTCGCGCTACTGGCGTCGGGCTCCACGTCGTAATCGAATCCGTCCAGACCGGGCGTCTTTCCCGCCGGCGGCCCGACGCGGATGACCCGCAGATCCTCGGACGTCTTGACCAGCGCGCCCGCGCGTTGAAGAAGCCCGACGGTCATTTCGATGTACGTCGGGCTGGTGATTTCGCCGCTCAGGCGGATTGTCAAGCCGCCTTCCAGCCACGGTGCGATGAGCAGCAGCGCGGAGATGAACTGGCTGCTCTGGGTGGTGGGGATCTCGAGCAGTTTGCCCGGGCCCTTCCGCGTCGCGGGGGGCATGATGCGCATCGGCGGGCAATCGGGCTTGGCCAGAAACGAGCATGTTGCGCCCAGGCGCGTCAGGATCTCCGCGAGTTCGCCGATGGGCCGCTCCCGCATCCGGGCGTTACCGTCGATCGTGATGGGGTGCCGGGCGAGCAATGCCGCGGCGGCAAGGAAGCGTGTGGCGGTGCCGGCGTTGTTGAGATTGAGCGTGAGTCCTTCGGCGGGCACGGGCCATGTGCCGTCGATGCCGCGGATGGTGAGCGTGTCATCGGCGAGCGTGAGCGTCACGCCGAGCTGCTCGAGCGCCGCTCGCATGCGAACCGCATCATCGGCTTCGAGCAGCGGCGCGTGGATGCGTGACTCGCCACGAGCCAGGGCCCCGAGCAGCAGGGCGCGATTCGTCAGCGACTTGGAACCCGGGGTGCGAAGCGAAAGGTCAAAGAGCCCGCGCTTGCCCCGGGGCAGCGGGGGAATGGGCAGTGGATTGGGCAGTTCGTCGAGCGGGCGCAGAAAGACCGCGGCGGGGTGGTCGGGCGGAAGAGTTGAAGAAGTTTGCTGTGTCACGAAGCCGGGCAACGCTGAACAGAGGTCCTGCCCATCCCAGCCCCTGAAGGGGGCATCGTGCGATCGGTTACTCGTCGGCGCCGGTTTCGCCTTCGCGCCGGAAAATGGCAACCACATCCTCGATCGGGATGACGAACAGCCGGTTATCGCCTTCGAATTCCACCGGGATCGCGTGCTTGGGGTTGAACAGCACGCGGTCGTACTGCTCGATGGTGTAGTCGTCGTCGCGCTCGACCTGGCGACTGATGGCAACCACCCGGCC
>JAFEBN010000252.1 GCA_018242645.1 Planctomycetota bacterium
CTCGATCGCGGGCGCCCATTCCCGGAAAAAGCCGTTGAACGCGGCTTCATCGCCGGAGCGGATCGCGTGGCATATCCACTTCGTCTGAGGATCCTGCGATGCAGCAGCCACAGTTCCTGGAGAACTCCTCAGTTGCGGCGCGAGGACTTTGCGCTGGCTTCTGCTTTATCGATGAGCGATGCGGGTCCGGTCATCACGAGGAATGCACCGTCGATCTCGATTTCGATCGGTCCCATTTTTCCGAATTCGGTCTTCAGAAAATTGACCAATCCGGGGAGTTGATCGGGCTTCAAGCTGACCGCGACACGACGAGTCACAACCGCATCTTCCTTGGGCCTTATCGCGATAATCCGCCTGCCTCGCTCAACATCATCCTGCATTCGCGCAATGACTTCCTTGGCGGCACGCTGCTGCGCCGCATTCCCCTTGACAAACAGCAGGCCAGACGCCTCGTGGTACTTAATTATGGGTGGACTCACGTCTTGCGATGTCACGAGCGCAACCGCGCTCTCGACCGCCGAAAGCACAGATTTGGAATCGAACCTCGGCCCCTGATCTTCTTTAGATACTCCGGGCAGGCCGACAAGCGGGTTCAAGGAGAGAACGATCATTTCCTGACGCTGGTCAAGATTATCGAAGGGGAGGGATGAATGAGACGATTTCTCGCTGTAGATCGAATACGTCGGGACGCCTCCGGCCGGCGGAGTCGAGGGTTTGCCGACCCTGACATTCAACGTGCGCCCATCATCCGTGGTCGTGTTCCGCTCGACAGCTCCGAGCGCACTCCACACGCTCGCACTGGTCAGCCGAACGGGGTACATCGGGATCGCCGCCGTGTTTTCGTTGTAGAGAACATTGACGGGCTTGGAGCCCGCGGCCGCACGGATCGCGTTCACGTATTCGCCGATTGTGCCGCCTTTGAAGTCCAAGGTGATGAGCGTGTCGTCGGGCGGAAGCGTGGACGCCGGACGCTGGGCAGGCGTTTCCGGCGCCGAATTCGCCGCGGGGGGCACTGCGGTGTTGGGTCGGGGCTGATTACTTTGAGCAACCGCAATCGCTGATATGCACATCGCGAGCACTATCGCCAGACGGTGGTTCATCGCGAACTCCTTGGAACACCGGCAATTGGTGTGTTCTACCACAGAACGCCGGCGAACGCGGTGTGCGGCGCGCCAAAGACGGTCTTTCTCAGATTCACGCCCTAAACTCTCCCCCGCTCCATGCTCGCAAGGGCATCCAGGGGCCTGGTAAGGAAGCTCATGCACTACGACGCCCATCAACCCATCATCAACGACCTCGAGGCGCGGATCACAACCATCCGCGACTCGCTTTAACTACCCCGCCAAGTCCGCGCAGCTCCGTGAACTCGAAGCCCAGATGAACGAGGCCTCGTTCTGGGATAACCAGGTCACGGCCAAGAAGATCGTCGGCGAGGTCAAGACGCTCAAAGCGCAGGTCGACCCGCTCGCCAGCGCCATCAAGGACTTCGAAGACGCCAAGCTCGGTTACGAGATGGCCAAGGAGGCCGGCGACAAGGACCTGCTCGCCGAGGCGGACGAGCAGCTCTTCGGGCTGGTCGGGCGCATGGACAAGATCGAGCTTCAGTCGCTCCTCAGCGGCAAGCACGACCATCGCAACTGCTTCCTCACCATCAGCGCCGGCGTGGGAGGCACCGAGGCCAACGACTGGTGCGAGATGCTCTTCCGCATGTACCTCTTCTACTGCGAGAAGATGGGCTGGCAGCTCGAGGAAATGGACAAATCCTACGGCAGCGAAGTCGGCCTCGACTCCGTCACGCTGCACGTGAAGGGGCCTTTCTGCTTCGGGTATCTCTCGTGCGAACGCGGTTCGCACCGGCTGGCGCGCGTCAGCCCGTTCAACGCCCAGGGCAAGCGGCAAACATCTTTCGCCACGGTCGAAGTCACGCCCGAGTTTGAAGAAGTCGATCTCCAGATCCCCGAAAAGGACCTCGAGATCACGCCTTTCGTCCGCGCCAGCGGGCCCGGCGGCCAGAACGTCAACAAGGTCGCCTCCGCCATCCGCGTCGTGCACATCCCCACGGGCATCCAGGTCGTCGCCAGCACCTATCGCGACCAGGGCCAGAACAAGCGCCAGGCCCTCGCCGTGCTGCAGGCCAAGCTCGAACAGCTTGCGGAAGAGCAGCGCGAAAAGGAAATCGCCGCGGCCCAGGGCGGCTCGCTCGACCGCGGCTGGGGGACACAGATCCGCTCTTACGTCTTCTACGACAACCGTGTGAAGGACCATCGCACCGGCGTCGAGAACAGCAATTACGAAGCGGTGCTCCGCGGCGACATCGCCGACTTTGTCGACGCGGAACTCAAGCGGCGACGCGCGGAAAAGGAAGCGGCACGCAGCTAGCGACGGGGACTCGCCGAGACCTGAGCATCCATGAAGCTCCCGTTTTCACTGATCGAGATGCTGGGCGAGCGCGTGCCGCATGTGCACATCGTTGATATCGGCGCCATGTACATGGGCGACGAGTACGTCTCGTATCGGCCGCTGCTCAGACCGGGCCTGGCGAGCGTCGTCGGGTTCGAGCCCCTGGTTTCAGAGTGCGAAAAGCTGAACGCGGCCGCCGCACCGGGGCAGCGGTATCTTCCCTACTGCATCGCCGACGGAAGCGAGCGCACGTTTCACGTGACAAACACGGGGTTTACGTCTTCGCTGTACGAACCGAACACGGAGTTGCTGAAGGTTTTCAATAACCTGGAGGAACTCACGAGGGTCATTCGCTCCGAGCGGATTCGAACGCACCGGCTCGATGACCTGTCGGAAGTGAGCGACGTGCATCTCCTGAAACTGGACGTGCAGGGCGCCGAACTCGATGTACTCCGGCATTCGGAACGAATCCTGCGATCCACCATGCTCGTGCAATGCGAGATCGAGTTTCTCGAGATGTACAAAGGTCAACCGATGTACTCGGACGTCGACGCGTTCATGCGTTCACGCGGATTCATGCTGCATTTTTTCATGGGCTTCGGCGGGCGAGCCTACCGGCCCGTGACAACCAACGGAAACGTGAACCTCCCCATCCGGCACATGCTGTGGTCGGACGCGGTTTACGTGCCGCACGTGGCTCGTCTGCATGAATATCCGCCGGAACGCCTTCTGGTTCTTGCGCTCATCCTGCACGAAGTGTACATGTCGGTCGATCTGGCTGCGGTGGTGCTGAACCACTATGACCGGCAAGCCAAGACCGACCTCTGGTCGGAGTATCTCCGCGAATTAACGGGCCGTGCCAACCCCGGGGAGCGACCACCCCTGCTGGGTGTTGATTCGCGCTGAGCGCGGCGGACTACCGGCGTGCCAGCAGGTCCCGGATTTCGGTGAGCAGCTTTTCTTCGTTGGTCGGCGGCGCGGGCGGGGCCGGCGGCTTCTCGGCTTCGAAGCGCTTGCGGGCCGTGTTGAACGCCTTGACGACCAGGAAAATGCAGAACGCCAGGATCAGGAAGTTGATCGTGATCGTGATGAACGAGCCGTACGCCAGGACCGAGCCGAAGCGCCGCGCCTCTTCCAGACCCATGTTCGGGTTCTTCTCCACCGCTTCCCGCACCCGCGCGGTGAGCGGGATGAATCGGTTGGTGAAATCGACTTCGCCCGCCATGCCCACCACGGGCATAATCACATCCTTGATGAGCGAGTTGACGATGTTGCCGAAGGCGGCACCGATGATCACGCCGACCGCAAGGTCCAGCATGTTGCCCTTGAGCGCGAACTCCCGAAATTCTTTGATAAAGCCCAAGCGATTATCCCCTTGATCGAGGCGCGGTCATCCGCGCGGCCGGAGTATACCGGTCGACCGCCATCGACTCCCGCATGTCACGGTGCGCCCCTTTGGGGGACGAAAGGCCGGGGTGGGATTCGAACCCACGAAGCTTGCGCAACGGATTTGCAATCCGTCCCATTTGTCCACTCTGGCACCCGGCCAAGGGTGTTCCGGCCGTTGCCGGGTGGATGGATACTAACCCCCGGGTTCGACAGGTCAACCGGGCTTGGGGAACCCCCCGCCCGCGGCCGATGAATAGGCTTGGCCGGAGCAACCCGGCAGGAGTGGTCATGACGCGCCCAGGCACCCAACCCGCGTTCGCCTTTTGCAGACCGTGGGTCGCTTTGCTCGTTGCCGGTCTCGCCTGCGGCGCGCTGGCCGATGAGCCGCAGCCCACCGTCGCGACCGCGCCGGAAACCCAGCCCCAGACCGAACCCGCCAACCTCGCGGCCAAGGAAAAGAGCGCCTCGGCGACTATCCCGGGCCTCAGCCCGGAAACGTTCTCCGTTCCGCCCGGTCGGTACTTTCCAGAAGGCACGTTCCTGGTTCGTCGCACCGGCACCATCCGGACGCTGAAAACCGGGGAGGTGCTGTTCATCCCGGACATGCCGTCGCCGCGCGATGTGCGCCGACGGGGCGAGCGCCCGATGGTGTTGCTCCCGAATCAGACGCTGTCCGCTCTCCAATCATCCATCGCGACCAGCCCGGACCTGGACAAGACGCGCGTCGAACTCTCTGGACAATTGTTTGTCTATCGCGAGCGCCAGCAACTGCTGCCCACGATCTTCACGATCATCCGATCGAATCCGGCCGCGGCTCAGCCGGGGAGCGGTCAGCCCCCGACCAAGATCGAGAAGCCGCCGGCGACGGACGATTCGAATGAATCGACGGCCGTGAAGCCGGGAGACGATCCGGAAGTCGCCGACATCATCAAGCAGCTCGAATCGCGCCGGTCCGACGGACCGGCGCCGGTAAGCGCCGGAAACGCGTCGATTCCGTCCGCCGAAGATGCGGCGCCTGCTTCTGATCCTCGAAGCGCCGAGCGCGGTTCGGGATCGAGGACGCTCGTGCCGGAGGGGACGATTTTCACAGACCGCCGGGGCCGCCTGGTCCGAATCGGGGACAAGCTGGCGATCGCGTTCGATGGCGACGCGAACGCCGCGGCGGACCCTGCGATGTACATCCTCCGCTCGCGGGCGCTCGAGCGACTGGAAGCGGTCGCGGCAAACCGTTCGGGCACCCTGGATGTCGTGGTGTCGGGCCGCGTCTACGCGTATCGCAATCAGAATTACTTCCTGCCCCTGATGGCCCAGATCGAGCCGGAAGGCCAGCTGCGCCCCCTGCAATAAGCCGAGGAGCTCGCCGTGTTGATGTGGCTGGAGGCCGGAGGGGCGTCGAACGCCAATCAGCTCGGCCGGGCGTTTGTGCTTATCACGTTGCTGTCTCTTGGCCTCGTGGTGCTCGTGACGGTGCTGGTTGCCGCCATGCTGGTTCGGCGCCGGGCGCGCCTCCGGGCACTGGCGGCAGAGACCAGGCGCCGCCGCGCCGAGGACCCTTGGCGAGCGAGCGCCGAGCGGACAGACGTCCCGACGGCGGAGGAGCTCTACCGCGCCAGCGGCTTTGACCAGGATGACACGCGGATCGACGATTCTCCGGACTTTGGGGATGACCACCCGGGAGACTCCCGGGGCCCCCGCCGCTCGTGAAGCGGCGCAACAATCCGCTGTGTCGACGCCTGCACCCCTGACCGCGCTGATCACCGGAGGCACCCGCCGCGTGGGGCTGGCGATCGCTCGGGCGTTCGCGGAGCGACCGGGGTCGACGGTCATCGTGACAACACGAGACCCGAGCTCCGGCGAAGCCTCGCAAGCCAGGCGAACGCTCGAAGCAACCGGTTGCAAGGTCTGGCTCGAGCGATTTGACCCCAATTCGGATGAAGCCGACGATCTCGCGCGACGCGCGGCCCAGCGCGTGCCGGCGCTTGATGCCCTGGTGCTCAACGCCAGTTCGTACGGCACGTCCGAGCTTGACCAACTGTCTCCAGAATCCCTGCGGATGCACATGCAGGTGAACGCCTTTGGCCCGGTTTTGCTCGTGGCGGCGTTGAGGAAGCTGCTCGAGCAATCCCGTCAACCCGGCGGCGCGGGCGTCGTGGCGATGGCCGACATGCACGTCCTGGGACGGCCTCGAAAAAACCTGCTCGCATATTCCATGAGCAAGGCGGCGCTGGTCGAAGCAGTACGCACGCTGGCGCGCGAGTTGGCGCCGCGGATCCGGGTCAATGCGATCGCTCCTGGGGTGGTGGAATGGCCGGATACGGGTTCCGAGTCACAGTCTGAGTTCCAGCGGGTCTATCTGAGCCGGGTGCCGCTCGAGCGGGCCGGCACACCCGAAGATGCCGCGGCGGCGGTTCGCTGGCTGGCGCTGGAAGCCCGGTACACCACGGGCGAAATCGTTCGAGTGGATGGGGGACGCTGGCTGGCCTGATACCCGCTCTCCCGTGACCGCTACCCTCTGAGCAACATCCGTGTATCAACTCCTGCTTACAAAGCGATACCTCTCGAGCAAGATCATGCCGCTGCTTGCGGCGCTTGCGGTAGCGCTCTGCACGGCGATGGTGATCGTGGTGTGGTCGGTCATGGGCGGCTTCCTTGTGATGCTCATCAATTCCGGCCGCACCCTTGCGGGTGATGTGTCGATTTCTTGGCCCATCACAGGATTTGCGTATTACGACGACCTGATCAAGCGCCTGGAATCCGACCCGACAATCGCCGCGGCGACGCCGATGATCGACACCTACGGGCTGATCGGATTGCCGGACGGGCGCACGGAAACCGTGCAGGTGCAGGGGATCGACGGCCCCTCGTTCTCGCGCGTCACGGGCTTTGGCGACATTCTCTATTGGCGCCCCATCGACCGGCCCACGGAAAAAGACATCGGGAAGCAGGACCTGCGGCTCACAAGACACGATTTGTGGGGAGACCTGCTCAAGGGCGGTTTGAATCTCGCGCGGATCGAGCGGTCGAAAGCGAATCCTCAGGGCACCGAACGCCCGGCGGTCGTGCTGGGCATCTCCGTGAGCGGCTTCAACTTCCGCGAGCCTTGGGGCTTCTTCCCGGGGCTTCCCATGATCCGGGGCGAATCGGGCGAGAAGAAGCCGGTGGACATCTTCATGCTGCCGGTGGATGGCAGCGTCACGCTCAACGTGCTCCCGATGGACAGCAAGGGGCGCGCGATCGAGATGGTCGCACGCACATTCCCTGTCGCCAACGAGTTCTACTCGGGTTTGTACGAGATCGATCGCAAGCGCGTGTTCGTGCAGCTCAAGGCGCTGCAGGACATGCTGAAGATGAACCGCGCCGTCAAGATCGAAAACACGGGGGGCGTGAAGGTTTCAGCCAATCCCGACGAAGAGTCGTTCACATCGGCCAAGGTTGTCGGTGAATCGCCCGCACGCGTGACCAACGTGCTGGTGCGTGGGAAGCAGGATGTTTTCGACACACGCGATGCCGATGCGCTGGCGACGCGTGTGGCGCAGATTTATCGGGAGTTCGCCGCGGCGCACGAAGGCCAGGTGCCGGATTCCACGACGATCCGCATTCAGACCTGGGCGGATCAGAACGCCACCATGATCGGTGCGGTCAAGAAAGAAACCGCGCTGGTTCTGTTCATCTTCTGCTTTGTTTCGCTGACGGCCGTTTTCCTGGTGCTGGCCATCTTCTGGGCGATGGTGAGCGAGAAAACACGGGATATCGGCGTGCTCCGTGCGATCGGGGCGTCGCGCTCGGGCATCGCGGGGCTGTGGGTTTTCTATGGCCTGGCGATCGGCCTGGCCGGCTCGCTCGTGGGCTTCGTACTCGCGTACAGCGTCGTCACCAACATAAACGCTATTCATGAGTGGATGGGCCAGTACCTCAAGCTCTACATCTGGGATCCGCGCGTCTACTACTTCTCACGAATCCCGAGCCAACTCGATCCGGGCCACGTCGTCATCGTCCTGCTGGGAGGCGTGCTCGCGAGCTGCCTTGGCGCCCTCTGGCCCGCCGCCCGCGCCGCGCGCATGAACCCCGTCGAGGCACTCCGTTTCGAATAACCACGTGACAGCCGTCGCACCACCCAAAGCTTCGCCTCTTGCTACGTCGGCCTCCGACGGTCCGATCCTGCACGCGCAGAACCTCCGAAAGACGTACAAGCTGGGACGGATCAAAGTGCCCGTGCTCCGTGGCGTGGATCTTCAGATCCGCACGGGCCAATCCATCGCGGTGCTCGGGGCCTCCGGATCGGGCAAGAGCACGTTGCTGCACCTGCTGGGCGGGCTGGATCACGCGGACAAGCCTTCGGCCGATGCACCGCCTCCGTCGATCCTCTTCAAGGGGACCGACCTGCTCAAGGCCTCGACACGCACGCTCGACACCTTCCGGCGGCGCCGCGTGGGGTTTGTGTTCCAGTTCTATCACCTGTTGCCCGAACTCAGTGTGCTTCAGAATGTGACCGTGGCGGCGATGGCCGCAACCGGCGCTTTCGAGTACTGGGCGAATCGCTCCGCGATCCGCACCCGCGCCATGAAGCTCTTGGAGCGCGTGGGCCTGGGCCATCGCATCATGCACCGCCCGGCGGAACTCTCCGGTGGCGAGCGTCAACGGGTGGCGATCGCTCGCGCTCTGATCAATGAGCCGGACCTGCTCCTTGCCGACGAGCCCACGGGAAATCTCGACCGAAACACGGGCGCGTCGATCCTGGATTTGTTTTCCGATCTGCACCGCTCCGGGCAGACGATGGTCGTGGTGACGCACGATGAATCGACCGCGAGCCGCTGCGATCGCATCGTGCGGCTGGTCGATGGCCGCGTTCAGAATTCCTGACCCCCGGAACCGCAGGACGATTCGCCTGCCGCCGGGTTTTCACCCGACCCGGCCCGTACAGCTCACACGCCCGGATGCTATATTTCCGCGGGGTTTCGGGCCCTTGGACACGCATGCCGCCAGCATCCGCGAGCATCTCTTTTTCCGGGCAACTTGCCGCCAGAGGGCTGGTCGGGAGCAACACACCCATGGCGGGCGCCGGCTTGCCCGCGCCGCGTTCGATCAAGATCCGTGGGAGCGCCGGCGATGTGCCTGCCACGATCGTCGATGTGGGCCCTTCCAACGCCGGTGTACCGGTGTTTGTTTTCCTGCATGGCCTTGTCGGGCTCAATGAACACTGGGAAAACGTCGTCCGGCGCTTCAGCACCACCACCCGGTGCGTGATGCTGCAGATTCCGCTGCTCGATCTTTCCGGCGACGACTGCTCCATCCAGGGCGTGACCGCCCTGACCTCGCGTTTTCTGCAGGATTACTTCCCGGCCGAGCTTCCCGTGGCGCTCGTCGGCAACTCGTTCGGCGGCCATGTCGCTCTTCGGTTGGCCATTGAACATCCCGATCAGGTGTGCGCGCTCGTGCTTGCCGGCTCCTCGGGCCTGATCGAGAAATCGATGGTCAGCGATGTCCAGATCCGCCCCAGCCGCGAGTGGCTCCGGCGCAAGATCGGCGAGTTGTTCTACGACCGCAAGCACATGCGCGAGGCCGACATCGAGCGCGCGTACAAGGAGCTTTCCAGTCGATCCGGTGCGCGTGCGATGGTCAAGCTCAGCCGATCGGCTCGTCGAAATCACCTCGGCGACAAGCTGGGCAGGATCAAGGCGCCCACGCTCCTGATCTGGGGACGCGAGGACATCGTCACGCCTCCAGAGGCCGCCGAAGGATTTCGGGCGTCCATTCCGGGCAGCCGCATCGTCTGGTTCGATCGCTGCGGCCACGCGCCGATGATCGAATGCCCGGATCAGTTCGCGGGTGCGCTCGCCGACTTCGTACCCGAGATCCGCCGCCCATAGCCAAGCCATGGCGAGCGCATCTTCCCAATCGGCTCCCCCGTCCGCCGTCGACCCTGCTGCGCCGTCGCGATTCCGCGCGGGAATCTCCTGGACATCCCTGATCGGCGGAGGCCTGGGCGCTTACCTGTCGCGACGCCGCCGCCGGCTTGCCGACACCCGGTACTGGAAAGAGAACACGCACGCAATCCAGCGCCGCACCCTCCGCTCGCTGCTCGAGCGCGCCGCGGGCACCTCTTTCGGGCGCACGCATGATTTCGCCGGCGTTCTCGCTTCCCCGGACAGCGAGCTGATCGCGGCGTATCGAACCGCCACAAAGGTCCGCGACTGGTATGCCTTCAAGGACGACATCGGCCGCATGCGCGAGCAGGGCGAGCCCGACGTGCTTTGGCCCGGCCTTGTCCGTAACTTTGCGCAGACCAGCGGCACCACCGCCGGCGACAAATTCATTCCAGTCTCCGATGACATGCTGCGGTCCAACTTCCGCGCCTCGCTCGACATCTTCGCCAACCTGTCCCACCAGGGCATCTCTCTTTTCCGCCTGCTGAGCGGCAAGTGCCTCTTTCTCGGCGGCTCCACCGATCTCGAGACCAACGCGCATGGCATCCGCACCGGCGACCTCTCCGGCATCGTCACCCCGCTGATCCGCTGGCCGATCTCCCGCATTTATCTTCCGGGCTCGCGCATCGCGCTCATGAGCCACTGGCCGAGCAAGATCGACGCGATGGCTGCGCGATGCCTGAACGAAGACGTGCGGATGATCTCCGGCATGCCGAGCTGGGCCACCGTGCTTGCGGAGCGCCTGATCGAGCTGGCCCGCGAGCAGGACATCACCAGCCGCGTGCCCGGCGAGGAAGGCCTTCCCATCACCTGCCTGCGTCAGATCTGGCCCAATCTCACCGTGTTCGTGCATGGAGGCGTGCGTTACCAGCCGTTCGATCCGAAAGTCCGACACATCTACTCCGGTTCGCACGCCGGCGCCGACATTCCCCACCGCTTCGAGCTCTACCCGGCTTCCGAGGCTTTCATCGCGATGCAGGACGCGCCGAACCCGATCGGCGCCGCTCCCGGATCCACCCATCCCCTTCTCCGCCTCAACAGCGATCTCGATAATTTCTTCGAGTTCGTTCCGCTCGAACGGATCAACGACGAAGCCCCCGAGGCGTTCGCGGCGCACGAAGTCGAAAAAGGCCAGCGCTACTGCGTCGTGCTCACGACTTGCGCCGGGCTCTGGCGGTACAACATCGGCGACGTCGTCGAGTTCGAGTCCATCTGCGACGGTCCCCGGTCTACCGGCGACGGCCCCAGCAGGCTGCGGATCGTCGGTCGGCATCGACACTTCGTCAACGCCTTTGGCGAAAACCTCATCGTGGAGCACATCGAGAACGCGGTTGCCTTTGCCGCCCGCGAGTCCCATCTGCTGGTCGGCGAGTTCACGGCGGCGCCCGTCTACCCCACCAACCAGCGCCGCGCCGGTCTCGAACTGGCCATCGAAATCGAGGCCAAACCCGATTTCGTCGCGCTCGAGCGCTTCCGCGCCGCGTTCGACGCCAGCCTGAAAAGCCAGAACGTCGACTACACCACCAAGCGAACCGACGGCCTGGGCATGTCCGCCCCCACCATCACACCGCTGCCCCCTGGCGCTTTTCACCGCTGGCTGCAGTCCCGCGGCAAGCTGGGCGGTCAGCACAAGTGCCCCCGCTGCGCCAACTCCCGCGACCTGCTCGACCAGGTCGTGCAGATCGCCCGCGACGGGCTCTAGCCCCATCGCCCGGCTTTCCACCCCGCCTCCCGCTCACTACACTCTGGCCACATGGAACTGCCCGCGTTTATCACTCCGCAGCTGCTCGTGTCGATCGCCGTCCTTCTCGTGGTCTTCCACGTCATCCTGGGCGGCGCGGGAATGTGCATCTATCTCGAACGCAAGATCTCCGCCTACATCCAAGACCGCATCGGGCCCAACCGCGTGGGTTTCGATTTCGGCCTCCCCTTCCTGGCCTTTCTGAAGGGCATGTGGGGCCTCGGCCAGTTCCTGGCTGACGGCATCAAGCTCTTTCTGAAGGAGGACTACACCCCGGCCCGCGCGGACAAGATCCTTTTCGCGCTCGCCCCGGCCGTGGTGGTCATCCCGCCTCTGATCACGTTCGCGATCATTCCCTGGGGCGGGCAGTGGGAAACGCCCTGGCTCCCGGTTCCGTTCTTTGGCTGGCTCCCGCCGACAACCGTGCTGGTTTCCGGCGCCAACATCAGCGTCGGCCTGGTGTACGTGTTCGCCGCGGCGGCCCTCGGCGTGTACGGCATCACCCTCGGCGGCTGGGCGGCCAACAACAAATACTCGTTCTTCGGTGGCCTGCGCGCGACGGCGCAGATGATTTCCTACGAGATCCCGATGGGGCTCTCGCTGCTCACCGTGCTGCTCATCATCGGCAGCCTGCTTCCCGACCAGATCATCCGCTACCAGGTTCAGCACGGCTGGCTCATCGTCAGCCAGCCCATTGCCGCGGCCCTCTTCTACATCACGGCGCTTGCTGAAGGCAACCGCGCCCCGTTTGACAACGCCGAGTGCGAACAGGAGCTCGTCGGCGGCTTCCATACCGAGTTCTCATCGATGCGGTTCGCCCTCTATCCGCTCGCCGAGTACGCGCACCTCATCACCGGCAGCGCTCTGTTCTCCATGATCTTCCTGGGCGGTTATCACCTGCCCTTGGGATTCCTGGGCGACAACCACCTGCTGAGCCCGGAGAACGTGACCCTGGCGGGCATGCTCGCCAAGATCGCTGTCTTCGGCGGCAAGACTTTCCTCCTCATCTGCTTCGGCATGCTCATCCGCTGGACGATTCCTCGCCTGCGATACGACCAGGTCATGACCACCGCCTGGCAGGGCGTTATCCCGATCGCGCTCATGGTCGTGATCGTCACCAGCGTGCTTGTCTACCTCGGGCAGACCTCGCTGCTGGCGCAGCTGGCTTCCAACGCCGCGATGTTCGTCGTCATCCTGATTGCGGTCCCCCTCATGCCCCGAACCGCGAGCAACGTGCGCATCCCGCTCTACGGCTCCCGGTACAGCCCGATGGAGGGTGAGCGCGTCCTGACCGCTCCCTTCGACCCCGCGGCACGGGAAGACCGCCCGGTTCATTCCGTGAACGCTTGAAAAGCGGGTTCTGCGCGTCCTCTGCCGCCCGATTACGATTCGGTGTGATCGGCCGTCCGCTCCAACTCGGCCCCGTCCGCCTCGCGAGCAACCTGCTCCTGGCCCCCATCGCGGGGTACTGCGATCTTGCGTTCCGCACCATCGTGCGGGAATGGTCCACCGACGCCGCGGGCGTGGGTGTCGGGGTGGGGCTCGCCTGCACCGACCTTCTCAGCCCCCAAGGCCTGCTCCGAGGCACCGCCACCAGCCTCGACCTGGCCGCCACCAACGACTTCGACAAGCCGGTCGGCATGCAGCTCTACGGCAGCGACCCGGAGATCATGGCGCAGGGCGCCCGCTGGGCCGTCGAACACGGCGCGACCATCGTCGACATCAACATGGGTTGCCCCGTCGACAAAGTCACGAAGAAAGACGGCGGCAGCAAGTTGCTGACCGACCTCTCCCGCGCTGTCGGCATCGCCAAACGCGTCGTGCAGGAACTCGAAAGGTGCCCGCTGAGCGCCCAGGAATGGCAGCGCCGCGTCGGAAACTCGTCGCTGGTTGTTCCCGGTGTGACGTGCCCTGTGCCTCTCACCTGCAAAATGAGGCTCTGCTGGTACGACGCGGACTATCACGCGGGCAATGCCTGTTCTCCTCATCTCGCCCGCATGCTCGCGGACGTCGGCGTCGTGGGCGTCACGGTTCACGGGCGCACAACGGAGATGAAGTTTGCCGGCGAGGTACAACTCCCCGGGATCGCGCGCGTCGTCGAAGCGGTAAACGGCGCAATCCCGATCATCGGCAACGGCGATGTTCGCGAGCCCGAAGACGCCGTCCACATGATCCGCGAAACCGGCTGCGCCGGCGTGATGATCGGCCGCGGCGCGCTCAGCACGCCCTGGATCTTCCGCGACGCCTGGGCTCTCCAGGTCGCCGGCCGCGTGCCCGCCAAGCCGACGGAGCGCGCGATCATCGAATCCGTCCGACGCTATCTGCAACTCATGGTTCAGTACCGCGGCACGCACTACGCGATGGTCCAGATCAGGCGGCGCATGACGTGGTTTGCCAAGCGACTCATGACGGTCGATGGCCGAGGCCGCCTCGTGGGTGTGAAGCCGCTCAAGGAAGCCGTGCGCAACGCCCAAACCCCGGAAGAAGTCTCCGCCGTCTTCGACCAGTTCCTCGCCGGCGGACTCCGCGGGGGCGCCTACGAACCCGACCAAGCTCTGGCCGAGTCCTAAAACCAAGCCCTGACAAATCGCAAACACTTTGGTATGATTTCTCGCCGGGAATCTTCCTTCATGTCCGAACCGATTGCGTCCGACCAACGCTGAACAACACCGAAGCCTCTAGGGGAGCTTGTTATGTCATTTCGTCGCCTCACCACGCTGTCCGGCCTTGCCGTTTCCTGCCTGATCGCCGCGCCCTTGATGGCACGCCAGGCACAGCAGGCACCCGCTCAGCAGCCACCGGCCCAGCTTCCCTCCGGCGACCGACTGCCGCCCCGTCCCGGCCAGCTCTCGCCCGCGCCGGCGACGCCGGTCGGACCTTGTGGCCGCTTCACGCCCGACGAGAAGTCCTTCAACTTCGGCAAGATCCTCTCGTCCAACTCCGTCGAGCATGTCTTCAAGTTCAAGAACACCGGCGATGCCAATCTGGTGATCACCAGCGCGTCGGGCTCGTGCCACTGCACGGTGCCGCAGCTCGCCAAAATGGAATACGCCCCGGGCGAGGTCGGTGAAATCAAGGTGATCTTCGATCCCAAGGGCAAGGCCGCCGGCCCGGTGCAGCAGCGCGTCACCGTCGTTTCCAACGACCCCACCTCTCCCACGTCTTCGCTGATGATCGAGGCCGACGTGCAGCCCATCGTCATGGTGGAGCCCAAGCTTGTCGCGTTCAACCAGCTCGCCAAGGGCGAATCCCGCAAGGTGGACATGTCGGTCACCGGTCGCATGGACGGCTTCGCGATCACCGATATCCGATTTGATGGGGAAGGCGAGAAGATCAAGACCGAGATCGGCAAGCCCGAACAGGTGGAGATCAACGGCGAGAAGATGTTCAAGATTCCCGTCAAGGTGATCTATCCACCCGCCTCCCGCATCGAGCGATTCAACCGCTTCATGTACATCACGACCAACGACACCCGCGAGAAGGAAGTGAAGATTCCGGTCTTGGGCGAGGTCCAGGGTGACATTGAAGCCAAGCCCCAGCGCATCACCATGGGATTGGTCGCCCGCGGCGCCGAGTTCAGCAACACCGCAACGATCGGCAGCCGGAGCGGCAAGCCCTTCCGCATTTTGGGCATCAAGCAGATCGCCACCCAGCAGGACCGCAAGGACCCACAGCTCAAGTTCGAGTTCAAGCCCATCACCCGCGACGGCAAGCCCGCCGCCGGCTCGCAATCCGACTACTACAACGTCGCCGTCTCCGGCGTCGCCCCGAACGACACGTTCCGCGGCGTCATCGATTTCGACGTCCAGACCGATGTCGCCGGCGAAGAGAACGTGCGGGTCGGCGTCTACCTGGTGGTCCGCTGATCACCCGGTCCGGCAAGGAGTGCCGCGTT